>JANNQI010000001.1:0-3698 GCA_031400695.1 Sphingomonadales bacterium
CGCGGGTAACGCGCCAGCCGACCGGCTGGATAAGCTGCGCGAATTCTGGCGGCGGGTCGAGCATGGGCAGTTTTTTGACGGCCCGATGGCGAATATGTTTGCCCCGTTGCGCACGATGAGCGCGGTGATGTCGGGCATTCCTGGTTTCTTCAAACCCAATCCGCTTGCCTTCATGGGCCAGAGAATCCCACTCGGCGCTGAACATGCCGGCTATTATTCGGTTGACCCGTTGCGCGACAATCTGACCGAACTGGTCGATTTCGATCTGGTCAATTCGGGTCCGACACGGCTGACCGTCGGCGCGGCGAATGTCCAGACCAGCGAAATGCATTATTTCGACTCGCGCGACATGCCGCTCGATTTGCGCCATGTGATGGCTTCAGGCGCATTGCCGCCCGCTTTCCCGGCGGTCCGCATCGACGGCGAGCTCTATTGGGATGGTGGCATCGTTTCCAACACGCCGGT
This sequence comes from Sphingomonadales bacterium, assembly GCA_031400695.1. Lineage (GTDB taxonomy): Bacteria > Pseudomonadota > Alphaproteobacteria > Sphingomonadales > Sphingomonadaceae > Sphingorhabdus_B. Next base: position 466 of record JANNQI010000001.1, read on the forward strand.
CGAGGCAGTGTTCGACGATAACCCAAGAAGCAATGCCATCGTCTTTGCCGTGCACCTTTGGAATCCGCACGGCACCGAACCTCAGTCGATTTGGGACGTAACCAACAGGCAAAAGGACGTGCAATATTCGAGCCGTGGCAACACGCATATCAAACGCCAGCGCCAACTGCACAAATTGCGCCACATCATCCAGCAGCTCGCCCAGCTTGTCCCGCCCGATGCAGTATCGAACGAGGATCTGAAGACGATGCGAAGCTATGGTTGTTCGACGACGATGCACGTGGTGCGACTGCTCGCGCCGCAACTCGACAATGAAGACCATACCAAAGACGTGGATTTCAGCCCTGGCGGCATTCGCGATCGCTGGGAGGCAGGCTACGCGCATACCAGCGAAATGCTCGCAAAGGCACCGTGGCGGGCCGAGGCCGATCCATTGGAAGGGTTCGTCCTGCACGAAGCGATGGCCGGCAAAATGGTCGAAGTTCCGCCCGCCTATTGAGCGGACACAAAACCAGAAAAGCACATTACGGAAAGGATAGACTGATGAGTAATACGACCAAGAAGAATGCAGAATCTGGAACGCCCAGCCCGGCAGCGCTGATGACGGCACAGACCGAGCAGGCAATCACGATGGCGAAGGCCAGTTTCGAACAAATAGCCACGAAATCGCGCGAAGCGATGGAGCAGAGCATGAAGACCGTCGGTGTCGTGACCGAAATGACTCGCGGCAATGTGGATGCGTTGCTCGAATCCTCGCGCGCCGCTGCTGGGGGCATGCAGGTCATTGCGCAGGAAGTCGCCGATTATGGTAAGCAGACATTCGAACGGACGACGACTGCCGGCCGCACAATGGCGCTTGCCCGCACTGCGCCGGAACTAATCCAGCTGCAAAGCGAGTTTGCCCGGACCGAATTTACAACGGCAATCGCTGAGTATTCGAAGCTCTCGCAGACAATGTTTCAGACAATGACCGCGATGTTCGAGCCTCTACAGAAACAAGCGATCACAGCCGCGCAGATCAAGGATCTGATGAAAGAATAGCAGAAAATTGCGGCGCCGCCGATGGCAATGCTTCGAAGAAAGCAAAAGCTTTGGCACGCCTCGTAATCGTCTTAAATTAGGAGAGAATATATGACACGCGTTGCAGTGGTGACCGGCGGTACACGCGGGATCGGTGAAGCGGTCAGCATCGCATTGCGCGATATTGGCTTCAGCGTCGCCGCAAGTTACGTCGGTAATGTCGAGCGAGCGCGTGCATTTACCGAGCGAACGGGTATCGAAAGCGTCCAATGGAATGTCGCCGATTACGATGCCTGCCATGCGGCTGTCGATCAGATCGCGGAATCATTGGGCCCAGTCGATGTCCTGGTCAACAATGCAGGCATCACACGCGATTGCTCGGTACTGAAAATGTCGCGCGATGACTGGTCCGATGTGGTCGACACCAACCTGACCGGCGGCTTCAATATGGTCAAAGCGGTTTTGCCTGCTATGCGCGAGCGCGGCTGGGGCCGGATCGTCAACATCGGTTCGATCAACGGTCAAGCGGGGCAATTCGGCCAGGTCAATTATTCTGCGACGAAGGCCGCAATTCACGGCTTCACCAAGGCATTGGCGCAGGAAGGCGCGCGGTTCGGCGTTACCGTAAACACCGTGGCTCCCGGCTATATCAACACCGACATGGTCGCAGCGGTCCCGCCCGAGCAACTAGCCAAGATCGTCGCGAAAGTGCCGGTGGGTAGGCTTGGCGAAGCGCATGAAATTGCCCGCGTTGTAGCTTTCCTGTGCGCCGACGAAAGCAGCTTCATTACCGGATCGACAATCAGCATCAACGGCGGTCAGCATATGTATTGAAACGCTATCCGGTAACCGGGTAGCGCTTCACCAGCGACTTTTCGCGCCGCCATTGCCGGAAGAAGCTGCGCCAGCTTTCGGGTTTTACGCCGCGTTGGCGATTGGCTGCACCTACCTTGAACAGCAATGAAAATTGGCGGAACAATGCACTCCACGCCTCTAGTAACGTCGTGCGGCTGTCCCAGATATGCGTCATTTCGGCACCTGCGCCATTATATTCGATGATGGAAAAATCCTCGCCGCGCTGGAAAGCGGCAAAGTCGGCGAAGCGGACGTCGAAGCGGCCGAAATGAAAACCATCAATCGCATCTGCAATTGCGTCGAACCGCGCGCGCATCGCTTCGGTGATATAGGCGTTGCCATTGCGAAAAATCGCGCCTTTGGAATGACTGCCCGAGAATACCAACCGCCGACTTTCACCCATTGGAACGATGCAGTCCAATTCGTCACCGAACCGCCTGAGATATAGCTGCGGCACCAAGCCGGCACGGCCGTCGGCGAGAATTAGCTGTCGCAAGGTCGAACGACCGTCACCGACAACATGCGGAAAATATTTGAGCGTTAGCGAGTGAATCCGGCCTGCTTTTGAACCGGGTTCACGGACATAAAAGACGCCCGCTTCGCCTTCGACATCGATCATGCGCTGGACCAGGAATGTTTCGCCTGCCGGGAACTCTTCGGCATATTTGCGCAATTCGGCGGGTGAACGGACAGGCCGGACACCTGCACCGCGGCAACCAATATCGGGTTTTGCAACCATGGGATATACCATGCCCGCAGTCTGGATCGCCGCCTCGATTGATGGCCATTGCGCATCCATTGCGGCGTCAAGTCGATCTACCACGACATAATCGGGTAAATGCCTGCGTTCGGGTCCGCTCAACCGGGCGAACAGCTCGCTCTTCCTTTCGCCGACCAACCCGCCTGCGGGGAAACCCGGATTGGCGATGAGCGGCGCACGGATGCTTCGATGTCGGACCATTAGGCAAGCAATAGCGATCCAGACCGGCGCATAGAATTTCCACGCCGGCCAGAATTCGAAGTACGACAAGACAGGGCCGTCCCCAAAGGGCGGCATCGCCGTTCCCGCAATTGCGCCTTCAGGCCGCGACACGATAATATTCGCGTGCGGTGGGAGCGGCTTGGAAGCGCGAGCGCTCTAAGCTGTCGACAAAGATCGATTCGAACAGTTCGCGCTGGACATTACTGCCACCGAGTTCGGAAAGATGATGACTGACAGGGGCCAGCGCCGCTGCGGCTTCGCGGTAGTCTTCCGCAGAATAAGACTGGATGGCATTGGCAATCGCGCCGGCGACCCGGTCGCGCTGCAGCAATTGGGTCAAGCGCGTTGCCGCATCGGTCCGCCCGCTTTTCAGCAG
>JANNQI010000002.1:0-3627 GCA_031400695.1 Sphingomonadales bacterium
CGCCATTTCCCGATTTCGCGTGAAAGCCACAATGAACGACTACGCGTCTTGAACACATCGGCAGAGTCTGCCAGTTAAGCGCGCAATTAAATTTAGAAGAGGATAGCGAGTCATGGATTTCGATCTCACCGAAAAGCAGACCTATTGGCGGGACCGGATCCGCGACCATAACGAACGTTTCTTGCGCCCGCGCGTCGCCGATTATTATGCCGAGCAAGCGCAGGGCAGCCGCTGGAAAGTTCTTCAAGTTGTCGAAGAGGAAAAGGCACGCGCCAAGGCGGCCGGTCTTTGGAACCTCTTCATGCCCCCCGGATCCGGCCGCCCGCATGTCGACGACAGCGTAGCGTTTGAAGGCCCGGGCCTCACCAACATGGAATACGCCCTCTGCGCCGAAGAAATGGGCCGCATTGGCATGTCTTCGGAGGTGTATAACTGCTCGGCACCCGACACCGGCAATATGGAAGTGTTCCTGCGTTACGGCACCGCCGAGCAGAAGCAAAAGTGGATGATCCCGCTGATGAACGGCGAAATCCGTTCGGCTTTCCTGATGACCGAGCCAGCGGTAGCGTCATCGGACGCGACCAACATCGAAACATCGATTAAGCGCGAGGGCGACGAATATGTGCTGAACGGCGTCAAATGGTGGTCGTCAGGCGCTGGCGATCCGCGCTGCAAGATCGCGATTGTCATGGGCAAGACCGATTTCGAAGCGAAACGTCATGCGCAACAGTCGATGGTGCTGATGGAACTCGATGCTCCAGGCGTGAACATCCTTCGCCATCTGCCCGTGTTTGGCTATGACGATGCACCGCACGGCCATATGGAAATCGAACTGAAGGATGTTCGAATTCCTGCGTCCAACATGCTGCTCGGCGAAGGCCGTGGTTTCGAAATCGCACAAGGGCGCCTTGGGCCAGGCCGAATCCACCACTGCATGCGTACCATCGGGACAGCGGAAGAAGCGCTCGAAAAAATGTGCAAGCGGCTGCAGACCCGGGTGGCTTTCGGCAAGACTATTGCCGAGCACAGCCTGTGGGAAGAGCGCATTGCGCGCGCGCGTATCGACATCGAAATGACGCGTTTGCTGTGCCTCAAAGCCGCGGACATGATGGATAAGGTCGGCAACAAAGGCGCCGCCGCCGAGATTGCGATGATCAAGGTGCAGGCCCCGAACATGGCACTGAAAATCATAGACGATGCCATTCAGGCGCATGGCGGTGGCGGTGTGTCCGACGATTATGGTCTGGCTTCGGCTTATGCGCATCAGCGGACTTTGCGTCTCGCAGATGGGCCTGATGAAGTCCACGCGCGCGCGATTGCCCGCATGGAACTGGGCAAGCATGGCGCACGGCCTTCGAGCAGCATGTCGAGCGGCGACATTGGGGTCGCCCGGTGAAAGCAGCGGTCTTGATCGAAGCGGGCAAACCGCTTCAAATTGAGCAGGTAAACATATCAAACCCCGGGCCGCATGAAGTGCTGATCCGCACCGCGGCCTGCGGGCTCTGCCATAGCGACCTGCACTTCATCGAAGGTACCTATCCGCATCCTTTGCCCGCGATTCCGGGACATGAGGCGGCTGGCATAGTCGAGGCGGTCGGGAGCGAAGTCCGCACAGTGAAGGTCGGCGACGCTGTCGTCACTTGCCTTTCGGCATTCTGCGGTCATTGCGAATATTGTGTCACGGGGCGGATGTCGCTCTGTCTAGGCGGTGACACAAGACGCAAACCCGGCGAGTCACCGCGCCTGACGCGGCCAGATGGCAGCATGGTCAACCAGATGCTTAACCTGTCGGCTTTTGCCGAAATGATGCTCATCCACGAACATGCATGCGTGGCGATTAACCCCGAAATGCCACTCGACAAGGCTTCGGTGATTGGCTGTGCGGTAACCACGGGTGCTGGCACGATATTCAACGCGTGCAAAGTGACGCCGGGCGAAACCGTGGCCGTTATCGGCTGCGGCGGGGTTGGGCTTGCTACGATCAACGCTGCAAAGATTGCAGGCGCTGGACGGATCATAGCTGCCGATCCGATACCTGAGAAACGTGCGCTCGCGATAAAGCTGGGTGCGACCGACGTTATCGACGCGATGGCAGACGACGCAGCGAAGCAGATTCAGGAACTCACCAAGGGCGGCGTCGATCATGCGATTGAAGCGGTTGGCCGTCCGGCCTCGGGCGAGCTTGCGGTGAAGTCGCTGAAACGCGGCGGGACAGCGACGATCCTTGGCATGATGCCGCTCCAGCATTCGGTTAGCCTGTCGGCAATGGACCTGCTGTCGGGCAAGAAACTGCAGGGCGCTATTATGGGCGGCAACCGCTTCCCGGTCGATATCCCCCGCCTCGTCGATTTCTACATGCGCGGACTGCTCGATCTCGACAGCATCGTATCCGAAACGATTCCTTTGGAGCGCATCAACGAAGGCTTCGAACAGATGAAGCGCGGCGATGCGGCGCGCTCGGTCATCGTGTTCGATCAATGAGCCCGCCCACTCCGATTGATGCGCAAACCGCGTTCACCGGCACGGTTGCGCCGACGGGTGCCGACATATTGGACGAGGCCAAACTGGCCGAATGGATGTCGGCCAATGTTGCCGGTTTCGAAGGACCGGTAAAGGCGCTGAAATTTGCGGGCGGGCAGTCGAACCCGACCTACCGGCTGAACGCCAAAAGCGGGTCTTATGTACTTCGCCGCAAGCCATTGGGCGTGCTGCTCCCCAGCGCGCACGCGGTGGACCGTGAATATAAGGTCATCGCAGGGCTGCATCCGACTGGCTTCCCGGTCGCCAAACCTTACGGCCTGTGCACCGACGACAGCGTCATCGGCAGCTGGTTCTACATCATGGACATGGTCGAGGGCCGGACAATCTGGGACGGCGCGATGCCCGCCTCGAACCCCGCCGAACGCCGCGCCACCTATGAAGCGATGATCGACACGCTGGCTGCGCTGCACAACATCGATGTCGAAGCAGCGGGGCTGTCCGACTTTGGCAAGCCCGGCAATTATTTCGGGCGTCAGGTAGACCGTTGGACCAAGCAATATCGCGCCTCCGAAACCGAAGTGATGCCGGAAATGGAGCGTCTGATCGAATGGTTACCAAAGACGCTGCCGGAACAGACGCGGACCAGCGTCGTCCACGGCGATTACCGAATCGATAATATGATTTTCGATTCCAAAGAACCGGTCGTGCGCGCGGTTCTCGATTGGGAACTGTCCACGCTCGGCGATCCCCTCGCCGATTTTACTTATGTCGCGATGGCTTGGGTAACGCAGAATGAGGGCCGTTCGGGGGTTACGGACCTCGACCGTGCCGCGCTTGGTATTCCCGAACTCGGCGAGATGGTCGAACGCTATTGTGCCGCCACGAACCGCGACGGCGTGCCCGACATGAACTGGTACTTCGCTTACAATTTCTTTCGGCTCGCAGGGATCATACAAGGCATTAAAAAGCGCGTCATCGACGGCACGGCCAGCTCGTCGCACGCACAGGCAATGGCGGAACGCGTTTTTCCGCTGGCTGAGTCCGCTTGGAAGTTCGCAGAAAAAGCAGGCGTTTAAAGCCCGCAACAATATTGGAGAGTAAAATGTCGCTATTCGATTTGACCGGCAAGGTCGCCATTATCACCGG
>JANNQI010000003.1:0-20645 GCA_031400695.1 Sphingomonadales bacterium
ATCTGCCGCCCGCCGGTGAGTTCGATATAAAGATGTGCGAGTAACTCGGCATCAAGCAACGCGCCATGCTTGACACGGTGGCTGCGGTCGATGCCGTAACGTGCGCACAATGCGTCCAGTGACAGTTTCGCGCCCGGATGCCGGACACGGGCAAGGGCGACAGTGTCAATCATACGCTCCATCGACACCCCAACACGCCCGCAGCGCTCCAGCTCCATGTTGAGAAAACCGAAATCGAAGCTGGCATTATGTGCGACCAAAGGCGAATCGGCGATGAATTCGATGAGGTCATCGACCTTGTGCGCAAACAATGCCTTGTCCGAAAGGAAGCGGTCGGAAAGCCCGTGCACTTGCTCGGCGGCAGATGGCATCGGTCGTTCGGGGTTGAAATAGACGTGAAAAGTGCTGCCGGTCATGATCCGACCAACCATTTCGATACATCCTATTTCCACCATCCGGTCCCCGGTTTGGGGATCAAAGCCTGTGGTTTCGGTATCGAAGATAATCTCGCGCATTCTATTGTTGAATGTGAGCCTGTTTGAACGCTTATGCAAGACCCGCGCGCAGCTTTTTGATAAGTTCGCGAACATCGCGGCGCGTGCCATCTATTGGTTGGCTGGTATCGATGACATGGTCGGCGCGGGCGCGCTTATCAGCGTCGTGCATCTGAAGTGCCAATATATGTTCGAAACGGTCGACGGTCATTCCCGGACGCGACAGAACGCGCTGGCGTTGGACATTTGCTGGCGCCGATACAACGACCTTTTGATCGACATGCTCATCCCCACCTGTTTCAAACAGCAGGGGAATGTCGAATAACACCATGTCGGCATTCATATGCTCTTTGAGAAATGCCGCACGCTGCCGCGCTACAGCGGGGTGAATCAGCGACTCCAACCGCGCCAGCCGGTCGCGATCACCAAGCACCGCGGCACCAAGCGCCTTGCGGTCTACGCCCTCTGGCCCGGTGGTTCCAGCAAACAGCGCCTCGATTTCAGCGACGAGTTCACCGCCTGCCGCCTGCATCGCATGGACTGCAGCATCGGCGTCGAAGACTGCGATTCCTTCATCGGCAAACATCGCGGCGACCGCCGACTTGCCCATCCCGATCGAGCCGGTCAGGCCGATGGTCAGCGGCTTTTTCATGCTAGCAACTTTGCCCGTAATGCGTCCTCGCCATCGTGAGGCGGCGCGACCCCGAAGAACAGCTCAAACGCAACCGCCGCCTGTCCGACCAGCATTTCAAGGCCGTCGACCGTTTCAAGATCGCGCGCTTTGGCCGCTTTCAGAAGGGCAGTTTCAATCGGCGCATAAACAAGGTCGTAGACCAAAGCATGGTCGGGTAACGGCGACAGCTCGATATCCAGCGGCTCTTGGCCTTTCATCCCCAATGGGCTGGCGTTGACCAAAAGCGCCGCATCAGGAAGCCGCGCATCGAGCGGTAAAACCTGCCCCTTCAACCCGAAATGCGCGAGCAATCCCGCCGCGATCAGCGCATTGCGTGCAAGAATGACAACGTTGCCAATATCTGCCTGGGCCAGCGCGAACAGCACCGCCCGCGCCGCGCCTCCTGCGCCAATGACGATAGCGGTTTCACCCGCCAACGGCAGGTCCGCAATCGGTCCGTAAAATCCCGCAGCATCGGTGTTGGTGCCAATCAGCGCACCCATCTCGTTCCGGAATACCGTGTTGATTGCCCCGATTGAACCGCGCACATCACCGGGATCGGTGACAAAATCAAGCGCAGCAAGTTTGTGCGGAATGGTGATATTGCACCCGCGCCAATTAAGGTCGGCGGCGGCTTCCATAAAATATGCACCGAGATTTTCCGGCAGCACGTCGCGCGCACGATAGTCCCCGACAACACCCAACTGATCGAGCCAGAAGCGATGGATCAGCGGCGACTTGGAATGCGATATCGGATGCCCGATGACCTCGGCATATTTGCTCATGTCGGCAAAAGACCCCTTACCCGCAAATAGTCAAGCACCGGCAGCAGCGGCATTCCAATGATTGTAAACTGGCTGCCGCTAACGCTGGCAAACAACTGCACGCCTTCGGCCTCGATCCGGTAGCAGCCGACGCAATGGCGGATATGTTCCCAGTGGTTGCCGACATACTGCTCGATAAAGTCATCGCTCAAAGCGCGCATGCTCATTTGTGCAGTATCGACTATGCGCCAAACAGGTTTGCCGTTTTCGCAAATAACCGCTGCGCTGATTAATCTGTGCGTCGTGCCCGACAGCTTCGCCAAATGTTCGCGCGCGTCAGCGGAGTTTTCCGGCTTATCGAATATCTGCCCGTCGGCGGTCACCAGAATCTGGTCACAGCCCAAAACCAGCGCCGTCGGATATTTGCCCGAAACCTTGCGCGCTTTTGCTTCGGCCAGAGCGTCGGCGATCTCACGTGCTTTAGCGCCATTGGCAACCAGCGACTCCTTGATACTGGCTTCATCGACCAACGCAGCATGCGCCTCGACCTCAACGCCAGCCGCGCGCAGCATCGCGATTCGTCCGGCGCTTTGCGAAGCAAGGATCAGCGTCACGCCGCAGGCACCTGCGCCAGTTCACGCTCGTTGAACAGATTGATAATCGCTGCTGCACTTTCCTCGATCGAACGCCGCGTCACATCGAGTACCGGCCATCCATTATCGGCAAACATCCTGCGTGCGTGCGCGACCTCTGCCTTGACCTTTTCCTCATCGACATAGTCGGTATCGGGGGCCTGGTTTAGCGACAACAGCCGGTTGCGGCGAACCTGGATCAGCCGGTCGGCACTGGTCACAAGTCCGACCACCATAGGATGCCTAAGCGTGAACAATATCGGTGGCGGCGGTGCTTCCGGGACAATCGGAATGTTCGCGGTCTTGTAACCGCGATTGGCGAGATAGATGCTGGTCGGTGTCTTCGATGTACGCGATACCCCTGCCAATACGATATCAGCCTCTTCCCAGTTTTGTGAGTTGATGCCGTCGTCATGCGCGATAGTGAATTGGATGGCTTCAACGCGTGCAAAATAAGCGGCATCCATTGCGTGCTGGCGCCCCGGTCGCGCTTGAGCTTCTTGTCCGAGCATGTTGGACATCGCATCGCTAACCGCATCGAGTGCTGCAACCGCCGGAAGCCCCAAAGCGCGGCATCGGTTTTCCAGCTTTCTTCTGGTGTCGCGATTGACCAGGGTAAAAAGTACCAGCCCCGGGTTGGCCGCAACATCGACCAGGATACGCTCCAGATGGCTTTCAGATCGGACCATCGGCCAGAAATGCTTGACGACATTCTCCGCACCGTCAAACTGGGCCAGCGCGGCTTTGGCGATATTCTCCAGCGTCTCGCCGGTTGAGTCCGACAGCAGGTGGAGATGAAAACGCTGGCTCATGGGGCAACTGTGTTGGCAGGTTGGGGATAAATCAAGGGACAAGTTTGGCGGCCAATAAACTTCCCCGCTATCTGCGATTCATCGCTCGATTCGGGCACAGCCTATCCACAAGGGCAAAGCGCAATCCACAGCCTGTGAATAACGGGGACGAAATTTGCGACTCCCTAAAGAAAGGAAAGCACCCGCCCGTCAAGCTGTTGGCAATATCCGCAAAAGCTTTTAAGACGCCATCTATCAACAGCACATCATCTTTCATCATCCTTATATAAATATATATTTTGATTGGATTCGCTCACCCGATGTCAGCGCCTACGACCAAGAAACTGCTTAACGTCCTGAGAGGTAATCTGGAGGATGTTCCCCCGGTTTGGCTTATGCGTCAGGCAGGGCGCTATTTGCCCGAATATCGGGAATTGCGCGCGGAAAAGGGTGGATTTCTCGAACTTGCTTATGACAGCGACTCCGCTGCCGAAATCACGTTGCAACCGATCCGCCGGTTCGGCTTTGACGGGGCAATCCTGTTTTCCGACATTCTTGTCATCCCGCATGCGATGGGACAGGATCTGTGGTTCGAAACCGGTGAGGGTCCAAGGCTGGCACCGCGGCTGGCGGAAAGCCGGCTTGAAGAACTGACACCTGTTCCGGCCAGACTGACGCCGGTTTTTGAAACGGTGCATAAGGTGCGCTCCGCTTTGCCCGACACAACGACCTTTCTGGGCTTTGCTGGAAGCCCCTGGACGGTTGCTACGTACATGGTTCACGGTCAGGGGAGTAAGGACCAGTCCGAAGCCCGCCGCATGGCCCATGCAGAGCCTGCGCGCTTTGCGGCATTGATCGATGTCATCATCACAGCGACTGTCGATTATCTGGCGGCTCAGATTGAAGCCGGTGTCGATGCGGTGCAATTGTTCGACAGCTGGGCAGGATCTCTGTCGCCTGCGCAATTCGAAAAATGGGTCATCGCGCCCAATGCCGAAATCGTTCGCCGCCTGAAGGAAGGTCATCCCGACACGCCGATTATCGGTTTCCCCAAAGGTGCTGGCGGCAAGCTTGCCGCTTATGCGCAAGGAACCGGTGTAGATGCGCTGGGTCTTGATGAAACTGTCGACCCGCACTGGGCAAACCACGAATTGCCAAAGGGATTGCCGGTGCAGGGCAACCTCGATCCGCTGGCGTTGATAGCCGGTGGCGCGGATCTGGAAAGTGCGGTCGACAACATACTGTCAGCATTTGCCGACCGTCCGCATATCTTCAACCTCGGGCATGGAATTTTACCCGACACGCCCATAGAACATGTAGAAACGCTGCTTACTCTGGTCCGCAAGGGATAATTTCGGGAAGGCGGTGCAGATGACGGAAACAATCGCTGTGCTTTATATCTGGCTGAAATCGGCCCATATCATTTTTGTCATTTTCTGGATGGCGGGGCTTTTTATGCTGCCGCGCTTTTTCGTTTATCATCAGGAAAGTGCCGAAGGATCCGAAGAATCCACAAAATGGGTCGATCGTGAATCGAAGCTCATTAAAATTATCCTCAATCCTGCGATGATCATTGTCTGGATCGTAGGGCTTGTAATGGCCTGGCATATCGGTGCGATGAGCGAAGGTTGGTTCCATGCCAAATTGCTGTTCGTACTTGGCCTTTCAGCCTACCACGGCTGGATTGTCGGCTATGCGAAAAAGCTCGCAAAAGGGGAACGGCAGTTGACCGGAAAGCAGTTGCGGTTGTTCAATGAAGTGCCAGGCATTGCAGCGGCAATCATTGTCGTTCTGGTAGTGGCTAAGCCTTTTTGAGAGTCGTTGACTAAATTACTCCTAAGGCTTAATGAACATTCAAGCCCGTCCTGGGCGTGAGGCGCGACTTTCACAACAACCGCGCTACCAACCTTACCATCTACCGCCGGTTGCTTTTACGAAACCGGCTTTCATTTCGGGCTCTCCGCCCAACACACGGAATTTATTATGCATTTAAAAGAGCTGAAAAGCAAAAACCCCGCCGACCTCGTTTCGATGGCCGAAGAGCTTGGTGTAGAGGGCGCGTCAACACTGCGAAAGCAGGATCTGATGTTCGCGATCCTCAAGGAACTTGCCGAGGATGGCGAGCAGATCATGGGTCTTGGCACGATTGAGGTTTTGCCCGACAGTTTTGGCTTCTTGCGGTCACCTGAAGCGAACTATCTCGCTGGCCCAGATGACATTTACGTCTCACCCAATATGGTTCGCCAGTTCGGTTTACGGACTGGTGACACGGTGGAAGGTGAAATACGCGCGCCCAAGGATGGCGAGCGCTATTTCGCCCTGACCAAGGTCATGAAGATCAACTTCGATGACCCCGACGCCGTACGTCACCGCGTCAATTTCGATAACCTCACGCCGCTTTATCCTGACGAGAAACTTACTCTCGATTCGCATGATCCAACGGTCAAGGACAAGTCGGCGCGCGTCATCGATATCGTCAGCCCGCAGGGCAAAGGCCAGCGCGCGCTGATCGTCGCGCCGCCGCGCACAGGTAAGACCGTGCTGTTGCAGAATATTGCGCGCGCGATTACAGAGAACCATCCTGAAGTTTTCCTGATTGTTTTGTTGATCGACGAGCGGCCGGAGGAAGTCACCGACATGCAACGTTCGGTGAAGGGCGAGGTTGTCTCCTCGACCTTTGACGAGCCTGCCACGCGCCACGTTCAGGTTGCCGAAATGGTCATTGAAAAAGCCAAGCGCCTCGTCGAGCATAAGCATGACGTAGTCATCTTGCTCGATTCGATTACCCGCCTTGGCCGCGCTTACAACACCGTGGTGCCGAGCTCGGGTAAGGTTCTCACCGGCGGCGTCGACGCCAACGCGCTGCAACGTCCAAAGCGCTTCTTTGGTGCAGCGCGGAACATCGAGGAAGGCGGATCGTTGTCGATCATCGCAACCGCATTGATCGATACCGGCAGCCGCATGGATGAGGTCATCTTTGAAGAATTCAAGGGAACGGGCAACTCTGAAATCGTGCTTGATCGCAAGGTTTCCGACAAGCGCATCTTCCCTTCGCTCGACGTCGGCAAGTCCGGCACGCGCAAGGAAGAATTGCTGGTCGAGGAAGGCAAGCTCAAGAAAATGTGGGTGCTCCGCCGTATCCTTATGCAAATGGGCACCGTCGACGCGATGGAGTTCCTGCTCGACAAGATGAAGGATTCGAAGACCAACGAAGATTTCTTCGATTCGATGAACCAGTAAGCACGACAGGGTTAGTATATGTTTGATTTTCTTCTGACTGCAACAGCCGCAGCCCCATCGCTCGGCGGGCCTGCTGAAATGTGGCAGGCTATCGTCACTGATTTTTCTAACATCACTCAGCCGTCGGCAATGGCGGCTTTCGTGCAGGTGCTGCTTATAGATCTGGTACTGGCGGGTGACAACGCCATCGTGGTTGGCGCATTGGCCGCCGGACTTCCTGCCGATCAACGGCGCAAGGTCATCATCATCGGTGTTCTGGCAGCGCTCGTTCTGCGTATCGCTTTTGCACTGGTTGTCAGCCAGCTTCTTCAGATCATTGGCCTGATCTTCATCGGCGGTCTGCTGCTAGTATGGGTCGCCTGGAAAATGTGGCGCGAGCTGCGTCATACTGGCCAATCAGCCGGCTCTCCGGAAATTGAAGGCGATGAATCTTCGGGCCTGCGCTCGGCAAAGAGCTTTGCAGGCGCAGCCTGGGCAGTGGCGATTGCCGATGTGAGCATGAGCCTCGACAATGTCCTCGCTGTAGCAGGAGCATCACGCGATCACCCCGGCATCATGATTGTGGGCTTGATCTTCGCAGTCCTTCTCATGGGCGTGGCGGCGAACATCATCGCAAAATATATCGAACGCTATCGCTGGATTGCCTATTTCGGGCTGGCGGTGATCGTCTATGTTGCCGGCAAGATGATCTATGACGGTTGGGTCGATCCCGCTGTCGGTATCGGAACATTATTCGGCTGAATTACCAAAGTTTATGGGCTGGATAGTTTTCCGGCCCATTAAAGCTCATCCGAGATGATGGGCGAAAAACGCTGCTGTCCGTGAATCCGCCAGCTTCGCCCCTTCGTCATTCCGCCGATCCCCCATCTCGGTCGCAAACCCGTGGTCGAGGCCTTCATAATCGTGCAGCGTCACCTTCGGGTGGCTATCCAGCCCCGCATGGATCGCGGCCTGCGCCTCGGGTCCGACGAAATGGTCGGCGGTCGGGATGTGCAGCATCAACGGGTTAGCGATGGCGTGATTTTCGTTCAGCATCTGATCGATCATTACGCCATAATAGCCGACCGATGCGCTGATATCGGTTCGTGTCGCTGCCATGTACGCCAAGCGGCCACCCAGGCAGTAACCGACACAGCCGACTTTCTGAACCGGTACCTGCCCTGCCAGACCGCTACGAACGGCGTGGATCGTGGCCTCAATGTCCTTCACACCGTCATTGGAATCATATTGACCAAAATAGCCAAATGCTTCCTGAAGTTCGGCCTCGATGTCGGGGTTAAGCTCGACGCCGGGAGCGAAGCGCCAGAATATATCGGGCGCGACCGCTAGATAACCCTCGGCCGCCAACCGGTCGCATTTCTGTCTGATGCCCTGATTTACGCCGAAGATCTCCGGTATAACAATAATCGCTGCCGATATCGTGCGTGCTGGCGCTGCCAGATAAGCCGGGAACAGAGCGTCTTCGCCCAAAGCACTGATTTTGACCATTTCACCCATGTTTGCGTTCCCTCTCGCGGCATTTGCTTGATTCGGCTTTGTCATTATAGTGCCCCTAACAATAGGACAAAGAGGAGGGCATGTCCCATGAAGATGAATATCGAGATTGATTGCTCGCCCGAAGAGGCAAGGGCGCTTCTGGGCCTACCGGATGTGACCAAAGCGAATGAAGCCTATGTCGAGAATGTAACGAAGCTGATGAAAGGTGCCGGCGGCATCGAACAGCTGCAGGAAATCGGCAAGCAGATTGCGCCAATGGGGCAAATGGGACTCCAGTTGTTCCAGCAACTGATCGAGACCGGTGCCAAGGCTGCCTTTTCGGGCATGAAACCGAAGGACAAGAAATAATCCTAAAATATGAACGCCGCTGACACGATCTTTGCGCTGTCCAGCGGCGCGCCACCGGCGGCGATTGCGATCATCCGGATCAGCGGGGCGGCAGCATTTGACGCCGTCCGCGCATTGTCGGGCCGCATCCCCGAACCGCGTCGTGCTTCGTTGGTGGAGTTAAAACATCCCGAGAATGGCGACATGCTCGATCATGCACTGGTCCTAACTTTTCCGGGACCTCAAAGTGCTAGCGGCGAGGATTTGGCTGAGTTGCATCTCCACGGTGGGCGTGCGGTGGTCCGTGCCGTTGAGGCTGTTCTAGCAGGCTTGCCGGGACTTCGCCGAGCCGAGCTTGGCGAGTTTACCCGGCGCGCATTCCTGAATGGCCGGATCGATCTTAACGAAGCCGAAGGTCTGGCTGATCTGCTTTCCGCCGAGACTGAATGGCAACGCCGTGCGGCGAGTGCAATGATGGGCGGCGCCTTTAGTACCGCAGTTGAAGAGTGGCGGCAGGAGGTATTGCGCTTGTCGGCCATGACCGAAGCCGAGCTCGATTTTTCTGATGAGGGTGATGTTGAAACGCAGGATAATATAAAAATATCAGATGCTTGTATTAGGCTTCATGACGCCATCATGAAGTTGATTGCTGCTCCTGCTGCGGAAAAGTTGCGCGAGGGGCTTCGCATTGTGCTCGGCGGACCACCAAATAGCGGCAAATCGACATTGCTTAATGCGCTGGTTGCGCGAGAGGCAGCGATTGTTTCGGACATTGCGGGCACGACGCGCGACATGATCGAAGTGCCCGTCGCGCTGGAAGGCATTCCCTTTGTTTTTACCGATACGGCGGGGCTGCGTGACACCACTGACGACACGATTGAGGCGATGGGAATGGAGCGCAGCCGCATTGCTTTGGCTTCGGCTGATATAATATTATGGCTGGGTGATGAAGGCGAGGGCCCAGAACATCCGCAACTTGTTGAAATAGATGCGAAATGTGACGAAGCAGATCATGCTGGTAAACACGCTGCGGCATTCCTTGTTTCCGCGCTGAGTGGAGAGGGAATGAATCGTCTTGTGCGCCATATCATCAGCGTTGCCAAAACGCTGCTGCCGCCACCTGATCGGTTCGCGATCAACCAGAGGCAGCGGACATTAATGGCGGATTGCGCCAAAGCTTTGAACGAGGCGTCGATCTCTACAGATTGGCTGATTGTTGCTGAGTATCTGCGACATGCGCGGCTGTCGCTAGATGCGCTCACGGGCCGAGCGCATACCGAGGATATGCTTGATATGCTGTTTGGCCGGTTTTGTGTTGGGAAGTAAACTGTTTCACGTGAAACACCCTACGCTGCTTTGACCGGGACGGCCGGTTGCGCTATGCGCGCTCCATGGGTCAGATTTTTGATATCATCGTGGTTGGAGGCGGTCATGCCGGAACCGAGGCCGCTGCAGTAGCGGCCCGGATGGGCGCTCGCGTGGCATTGGTCAGCTTTGATCGACATACGATTGGTGCGATGTCGTGCAATCCCGCGATCGGTGGTTTGGGCAAAGGCCATTTGGTGCGTGAGGTAGACGCGTTCGATGGTTTGATCGCGCGCGCCTCAGATGACTCGGCGATTCACTATCGCATGCTCAATGCCTCAAAGGGCGCAGCGGTACAGGGACCACGCATCCAGGCCGACCGGCGTTTGTTCAAAGCTTCAATCCAGCAGCAGCTCGGCGAGTTAAGCGATCTCGTTATTATCGAAGGCGAGGCGGCTGCACTTTGTTTTGCCAACAGCGAGAATCAGATAGCAGGCCTTGAATTAGCAGATGGCACAATCATCCAAGCTACGGCCGTCATACTCGCGACTGGCACATTCCTCGGCGGCAAGTTGTTCCGTGGCGAAGAGCGATTGGTTGGTGGCCGTGTTGGCGAATCGTCGGCCGTTAGGTTGGCGGAACAAATTCGCGGAGCAGGCCTTCCAATGGCGCGGTTAAAAACCGGAACTCCACCCCGGCTGGACGGACGCACGATCAACTGGGCCGCGTTGGAGATCCAGCCATCGGATGATGGCGAGTGGACAATGTCAGCGATGCACGTACGTCGAACTGTGCCGCAACTTTTTTGTGCCATCAGTCGCACTAACGCGCGGACGCATGACATTATCCGTGGCGGCCTCGACAGGTCACCTTTATTTGGCGGCGATATTGCAGGGCAGGGCCCACGCTATTGTCCATCGATTGAGGACAAGATCTTCCGCTTTGGCGATCGCGATGGGCATCAGGTTTTTCTCGAACCCGAGGGGTTGGACAGCCATCTTGTATATCCCAACGGTATTTCGACATCCCTTCCCACCGACATCCAGCAAGCCATGGTGCGGTCGATGGCGGGGTTGGAAAAATGCGAGATTGCCGTGCCTGGCTACGCAGTAGAGTATGACCACATTGATCCGCGTGCTCTGGATTCCACATTGTCCGTACGCGGCTTTGAGGGGCTATACTGCGCGGGGCAAATCAATGGCACCACCGGATATGAAGAGGCGGCGGCACAAGGATTAGTTGCAGGAATGGGAGCCACGTCGAGGATATTGGGACGCGAGATGCCCGCGATTGACCGAGCCAACAGCTATCTGGCCGTAATGGTGGACGACCTTATCCTGCATGGCGTTACCGAGCCCTACCGCATGCTCACTGCAAGAGCGGAGTACCGGTTGCGGCTTCGAGCAGATAATGCTGCCACACGTCTGACTCCGCTGGGCATTGCCGTGGGCGCCGTCGGCGCAATTCGTGAGAGAGCGTTTAATCAGCGAGCTGAAAACAAGTCGGCCCTGGAAGAGCGGCTATCGCAGCCGGTCAGTGCTGATGATTTGATTAAGCGTGGTGTGGATGTAAAGCGCGATTCCGGCCGCATGCCGCTGGTTGACTGGCTCCGATACCCAACCGTAGGTATCCAAGACCTTTTGGATGTTTCACGTGAAACAAGTTTCCCGATCGACTTGCTCAAAGAAGTCGAACAGGACGGGCGATATGCGCCGTATCTTGAGCGGCAGGAAGCCGAGATTAGGGATATCTCGGCCAACGCGCGAATTTCACTGCCGGCGTCGTTCAATTATCGCTCAGTATCCGGCTTATCAAACGAGATGGTCGAGCGGCTTGATGCCGCTAGGCCGGAGACGCTGGCTGCTGCTGCGCGGGTACGCGGGATAACTCCAGCGGCGCTTGCCGCGATACTTGTCCATGCGAAACGCGCGCAACCCTCTACAGATATTGCAGCATGACCGAGCTAGAGGCTCAGGAGTGGCTGCGTTCGAACTTCGATATTTCACGTGAAACACAATACAGGTTAGAAGCCTTTATCGGGTTTCTTAAACGAGAGGCCGAGAGCCAGAATCTTATTTCCGCGTCGACAATCGATCATATCTGGAGTCGTCATATTGTCGACAGCGCACAATTATTGAAATACCTGCCTGACGATTCTATCCAAACGGACTGGATCGACCTAGGTGCTGGAGCCGGATTTCCCGGTCTTATTGTCGCGTTATTGAGCAACTATAATCTGACGCTTGTAGAATCGCGAAGCAGGCGGATCGACTATCTCCAGCGCGCGGTTGCGATGCTAGATATGGAAAAACAGGTTACAGTTGCAGGACGGTCGCTCGAACGGGTCGAAACTGCCCCATTTTCGGTCATCAGCGCCCGCGCTTTTGCACCTTTGCCGCGGTTGTTCGAGATTGCGCAGCGATTTTCCACAGATAAGACTTTATGGTTGTTACCAAAGGGGCGTAATGCCGCTAAGGAATGGGAAGAAGTCGAGCCGTTCTGGAATGGCGATTTTCGGATCGAGAATAGTGTAACCGATGCGGAAGCCGGCATATTGGTCGGGCACTTGACGGGAAAGCATGGAAACAAGGCCAAATCAGCGGCCCAGAGGCAGCAAGCAAGATGATTCGCATTGCCATAGCAAATCAGAAGGGTGGTGTGGGTAAGACCACCACCGCAATTAATCTGGCTACGGCGCTGGCCGCCAGCGGATGGCGTTGTGTGCTGGTCGACTTAGACCCCCAGGGAAATGCTTCGACTGGACTGGGATTGAAACAGGTGGATCGCGTGCATAGCAGCTATGATCTGCTGCTTGGCGATGCCTCTTTGAAAGACTCCGCCATTCCGACGATGATTCCAAATCTCGATCTTGTCCCTGCGACGGTAGACTTGTCGGGTGCAGAGATCGAGCTGGTGGAATATGAGGACAGAACAGGGCGGTTGAAGGCTGCTTTCGATAAATCCGATTCGCATTGGGATATCTGCCTCATCGATTGTCCGCCATCGCTTGGGCTGCTGACAATCAATTCACTAGTGGCAGTCGATTCCATATTGGTACCGCTGCAATGCGAGTTTTTCGCTCTCGAGGGATTAAGTCAGTTATTACAAACAGTTGAGCGTATACAAAAGCGTTTCAATCCATCATTGTCGATCATGGGTGTGGCGCTGACGATGTTCGACCGCCGTAATAAGCTGACCGATCAGGTCGCCGACGATGTGCGCAGCTGCCTTGGCAATTTGGTTTTCGAAACCGTCATTCCGCGCAATGTGCGCCTATCCGAAGCGCCCAGCCACGGTCTTCCGGCGCTGGTTTACGACCACAAATGCAGCGGCTCCGAGGCTTATATGAAACTTGCGCGCGAACTGATCGGTCGGCTACCCGCACGGGAGATGGCTGCGTGAGCTCCGAAGAGTCAGCCGAAAAGGTGCCACTACGCAAGAAAATGGGGCTCGGCCGCGGTCTCGATGCGTTGCTCGGTGAGGCGATTCGGGGCGATTCGGGTCCACAGCCAGCCGCAATGTCATCGTCGGGGCAGGGCATCGCCAATATTGCAGTGTCAGATATCCATCCCAATCCTGACCAGCCGCGCCGCCATTTCGCCGAAGAGGCGCTTGCGGAATTGGGCGCGAGCATAAAGCGGCATGGCATTATTCAGCCTATTGTCGTTCGCCCTCATGCAGGCAGCTATCAGATTGTTGCCGGCGAACGCCGTTGGCGCGCCGCTCAACGCGTGCAGATTCACGAAATTCCTGCGATTATCCGAAATTTCGACGACGCCGAAACGCTCGAGATCGCGCTGATCGAGAATATCCAGCGGCAGGATTTGAATCCGATCGAAGAGGCTGAGACTTACCGTCGGCTGTGCGACGAGTTCGGGCACAGTGCTGCGGCGCTCGCCGAGCTGGTGCATAAATCGCGCAGTCATGTCGCGAATATGATTCGCCTGCTCGATCTACCGCCTACTATTCGCGAGCTCGTTATCGAAGGCAAGCTCAGCATGGGGCATGCCCGCGCATTACTGGGCAGCGATGATGCGGTGCGGCTGGCGATGGTTGTTATAAAGCAGGGTCTCTCCGTGCGCGCGACCGAGGCACTCGTTAAGAGGGGCCACGCGCCAGCGCCCAAAGTTCCCGGACAACGTGATACACCGGCGAGTGCGGACATTCACGCGGTCGAAACGCATCTGGGCGACCTGCTCGGATTGAGAGTGAAGATTAATCAGAAAAATTCGACCGGTGCAGGGTCGGTGACGTTCGAATATGGCAGCCTCGACCAATTGGACATGCTGTGCCAGCGCCTGACAGGTGAAAAATTCTGATTATCAACGACGCTCACGCGGGCATTATACTGGCCGATTAAGATTTTCGGCCGTTTGCAGCACGTAAGAATTGGCAGATTTCCGGTAGTTCTGAACAAATTAACCCCATTCCTTAAAGTTCCAAATGGGCGCCTTGTTAACCATGTCGGCAAGCAAAGCCTTATGATTCGTAGGCCATAAGCGACCGTGGATGCAGTGGGGCATTCCAAACCTGCTTTTGTCACGAAGGACCAGTTTATGTTGAACAAGAAAATTGCCCTGTTGGGCGCAGCCGCTTTCGCCATGGTTTCGACCGGCGCGAATGCTGCAACGGTTTCCGCTACAGCGGAAGTTGATATCCTTGCACCTGTTACGCTAGCACAGACCGCTGGTCTGGATTTCGGCACTGTCGCTTCAGGCGCTGCCGCTGGAACAGTTGCAATCGGTACTGGAGCAGATACGCGCACTTGCTCGGCCGGCCTTGCTTGCGTCGGCGCATCAAACCGTGGCGCATTTTCGGTAGTCGGCGCTAGCAGCTATACGGTAGCTATCACGGTCGCCGCATCGACCACATTGACCGGCGCCGGTGCCCCGATGAATCTCGCACTTACGCCGCCTTCCACGCCGACTATTGTTGCAAACGGCTTGCCGCAGACTTTCTTTGTCGGCGGAACGCTGACCGTCGGTGCGGCTCAGGCAGCAGGCACTTACAGCGGTACCTACAGCGTATCGGCCGATTATCAGTAAGAATTGACCCCGCCGAAAGGCGTAGCTCTCAAACAAGCAGGCCTCCGCAAGCATATGCTTTCGGGGGCTTTCTTGTGCCGACTCTATATCCGTTAGCTTGATGGTAACCATATTCTGGCACGCATGAGGTTGGACTAGTGCGGCGACCCGACCAGATCGCTGCGCATTTATGTGGATGGGAACAAACATGCGCGAACTGCTTGGAAAAGCACGTCGGGGCGTCACCGCCCGAATCATTATCAGTGCAACCTTGCTTGTGGTGGCTCAGTTGCCCTTTGCGTCACCCGCCAACGCGGCTGGCGACTTGCTTATAGCGCCGACCAGAGTGGTATTTGATGGTAGGCGTGGCACCGAAGTCATATTGAACAATATCGGCAACGAAGAAGCGACCTATCGAATCACGCTCGAGCTGCGCCGCATGAACGATCAGGGGCGGCTTGACGATGTCGATCCGCTGGCGGCGAACGCCAAGGAAAAAACCGCGCTTGAGGTCATCCGCTATGCGCCGCGCCGTGTTACGTTACCACCGAACCAACCGCAGTCGATTCGCGTTGGCCTGCAAGCCACCGATACGTTGCCGGATGGTGAGTATCGCGCCCATATGCTGTTCCGGGCCATACCCAAGGCACCAGCCGCCACCGACGCGGAAGATGCCGGTAATGGATTGAAAATACAGCTTATTCCGATTTACGGGATCAGCATTCCGATCATTGTCCGCAAAGGCAATCTCGAGGCAACGGCGGCTATGTCGAATGTCCGGATGGGCGCCGACAACGAAGGCCCGACACTCGAATTCGACCTTAGCCGTAAAGGTGACAAATCGGTATTTGGCGAGATCCATGTGACCAAACCAGGCGTTACCGAGCCGTTGAGCATTGCCAAAGGCATTGCGATCTATCCTGAAATCTCCGGCCGCAAGGTGTCGCTTCCGCTGCCGCCCGAAGTCGCCGCGAAAATGCACGGCGAGGTCGTGATCTCTTATTATGAGGCGCCCGAAGCCGGTGGCGGTCTGATTACGCAGGTCCGGCAGGTCCTGCCTTAGGAAAATCTGGCTAGGTTTAGGCCTCAACCAAATATGGGCAATTTCCTTCATAAGGCCGCAAAGGCAGCGACGGCATTGGCCGTAGCGATCGGGGTCGTCACTATTCCGGTCGCTTCGGCGTCTGCGGCTGGCTGGCAGCCGAGTGAAGACGATGCGCTGCTGTTCGATGTTCGCGTTGGGCAATGGCGTGTTGGCGACGGTGTTCGTGGCTACCAGACCGATAAAGGCGTATGCGTCGATCTTGCCGATATCATCATTGCGTTCGACCTGCCCGTGCGCCTCGACAAAAAGTCGCGCCGCGCAACTGGCTGGTTGTTTGAGGAAAGCCGAACGTTCACCCTCGACCGCGAAGCTAATATAGTACAAATCGTGAACAAAAATCAGACGCTGGCAGAATCTGATGTGCGCGACGTTCCTGAAGGCTGGTGCGTTGATTCCAACGTGCTCGCGCAATGGCTCAATGTCGAAGTCAAGGCAGACCTTTCCAACGCGCTGCTGATCTTGAAAGCCGATCGCAAACTGCCGTTCGAACTGGCCGAGGAACGCAAAGCACGCGCAGGCAAGTTCCGCCCGATGAAAGAATTTGATCTGTCCAGCCTGCCACAGGCCAAAGATCCTTATAAAGCGTTCCGCCTGCCGTCGATAGACGTCGTGGCGTCAGTCGGCATGAGCCGCGACAAACGGTCGGGCAACCGGTTCGATGCACGGTATGAGGTCTATGCGAGCGGCGAGATTGCCGGCGCGTCCTTCGACGCGCGTCTGTCGTCTGACAATCGCGGCATACCCGAAAGCTTTCGCTTGCGCGGCTATCGCACCGATCCCGGCGGCGGCTTGCTCGGCCCGCTAAACGCCACGCATTTTGCCTTGGGCGATGTTTCCACCAATTCGACGCCTCTGGGCGTACAGACCACTGCCGGACGAGGGGCGTTTGTCACCAATCGCCCGCTCAACCGTCCGGCCAGTTTCGACCGCACCACCTTCCGTGGCGAGCTACCCGATGGCTGGGACGCCGAGCTATATCGCAACGACCAGCTCATCGGCTATGTGCAAAGCCGCGGCGACGGACGCTACGAATTCATCGATGTCCAGTTGCAATATGGGCAGAACCGGTTTGAGGTTGTGCTATATGGTCCGCAGGGTCAGATTCGCCGCGATGTAAAAATGATTCCTGTCGGTCTCGATTCGATCCCGCCACGAGACACTTATTATTGGGCGGCGGTGCAGGACACTGGCCGTGACCTCATCAATCTGAAAGGCGTTGATTTCAACGAATTTCTCGGCTGGCGAGGCGGGTTTGGCTTCGAACGCGGGCTTGACCCCAAGACGTCAGTCGCCGCATCCTGGTTTACCTCTATGCTGCGCGGGCAGCGCCAGCATTATCTCGAAGGATCGGTGCGCCGCGCAATCGGCCCCACTTTGGTCGAGCTTGCCAGTGCGGCCAATCTGGCAGGCGGCTACGCTCTGCGCGGTCAGGTCTTGGCACAGGTCGGTGAAACATTGGTCAGCGGCGAAAGTACTTGGCTGTTTGCCGGCTATCAAAGCGAGCGTTATGACCGCGATGTTCGCCGGCTTAACCGCCTGTCAATCGACCATAGCTTCCGCTTTGGTCGCCGTTACCTGCCAATCCGTGCAGAAGTGCGCTACATTGATCGGATTGATGGCGGTAGCCGGCTTGAAGCCGGAACTCGTTTATCATTTAATATCAAACAGTTAAATGCAAGCGCTGAACTGGAATGGGTTAAGGAGCGTAGCCCGGGAAATAACGACCCTGCTGAGCGGCTCGATGCGTCGCTTCGTCTGTCGGGGCGGATCGGCGGTTTGCGGCTACGCGGTGAAGCAAGCTTTGCTTTGGCCGGGGAAAGCGGCTTTCGCGAATCGAAAATCACCGGCGAATGGCGTTCGGGCGAAAAAGCCGACTGGAAAGTCGATCTCGCTTATTCCGCTGAGGACAAGCGCGGCCGGCTGGCGTTCGGCCACACACGCCGCTTCCGCCATTTCGCGCTGACCGGCCAGGTCGAGGCAGCAAGCGACGGTTCGGTTGCGGCTGGTGTAAGCCTTGCCTTTAGCCTCGGTCCCGATCCGCATAAGGGCGGCATCCGCGTTGCATCAGAAAAACTGGCATCGTCGGGGCAAGCTTTTGCCGTGGTCTATCAGGACGAGAATGCTGACGGCATACGCCAACCGAACGAGCCTGTGCAAAAGGAAGTCGAACTTACCGCCGGTATGACCGGGCGCGGGCAGCCGACCGATGGCCAAGGCCGGACGGTCATCGACGGATTGCAACCGTTCGAGCCGGTACTGATTGGTATCGACGCCTCAAGCTTGCCCGATCCGTTCGTCCAGCCGGCAACAAGTGGTGTGGTTGTGACGCCCCGCCCCGGTGTACCCATAACGATAGAGTTACCACTGGTTTCGGCGGGAGAGATTTCGGGCAACCTGCAACGCGAAGGCGGCAAAATACTGAGCGGAGTCGATATCGAATTGCTCGACCGGAACGGTCGCGTCGTCAAGGTGACGCGCAGCGAATATGACGGGTTTTTCCTGTTCGAATATGTGCCCTATGGCAAATATAGTCTACGCGTTGCCGCTCTGTCGGCCAATGTGGTCGGGGTGGAAACCGCCCTACCTGCGCTTGCCGAACTTGGCAAAGCAGCGGGTTCGGTTGATTTGGGTATCGTTTCGGCAAAAGCTGCCGTTCGTATTGCCGGCATCGCAAATGGGTCGGCCAATCCCGCGCAAGGCCCCTAGCTTATAAAGTGCGTTCCCTACTGTAACCTTTGTATTGCTGTTGCCGAATAATCCTTGTCGGGATAGTCTGCTGGCAAAAGGGAGCGCAAATGGACAGTCAACAGCTGAAACCGGGCGATGTTATCAAACGACATCGGCTTTCCACGCGTCTGTGGCACTGGACGAATGCGCTGACTTTGCTTGTCATGCTGATGAGCGGGCTGATGATCTTCAACGCGCATTCGCGGCTCTATTGGGGCGAATATGGCGCAAATGACGATCACGCCTGGCTCGTGATCGACGATGTCGGCGAAACCGGATTTGTCGAAATCGCCGGCATTCGCGTCGAAACAACCGGCGTGCTTGGTATCTGGAAGGATTCCGAAGGTGAGGTCAAGCGCCGCGCTTTTCCACACTGGATCACGATTCCATCGGGTTACGATTTGCAGGCCGCACGGCGCTGGCATTTTACTTTTGCCTGGATATTGGCGGTTGCGCTGACGCTTTACATGTCGCGCTCGCTGTGGAACGGACATGTCCTCCGCGACCTGCATATCCGCAAATGGGAATGGTCGCCGCGACATATCTGGCATGACATCAAGGCGCATGCACGGCTACGCTTTCCCACCGGAGCCGCGGCAAAGGATTATAATATATTACAGAAAATCAGTTACATAGGCGTTATATTCGTTCTATTGCCGCTTATCATCCTGACGGGTCTGACCATGTCTCCGGCGATGAATGCGGCTTGGCCATGGCTGCTCGATGTGTTTGGCGGGCGTCAGTCGGCGCGGTCGATCCACTTTATCTGTGCATTCGCGCTGGTTGCGTTTTTCTTTGTCCACATGGCAATGGTTGTGTTGGCAGGCCCGATAAATGAGGTTCGGTCGATGATTACCGGTAAATACAAGTTGCCAGGCAAAGCCGATCCGCAACCCGAATCTGAGCTGCCGCAAGGAGAACCGGCATGACCGATTCCAGATTTATCCTGCCGCGTCGCAAATTCTTGGCCGGAGCAGCATTGGGAGGCAGCGGACTGTTGCTCTCGGGTTGTGACGCGCTGACCGAAAATGCCAGCTTCCGTTCGTTTTTGCGCAGCGGCGAGGCGTTGAACAAAGGCGCGCAGCGATTGATCATGGACAGATCGGCGCTTGCGCCGGAATTTTCGGCAGCGGACATGTCGCCGAAGTTCAAGGCTAATGGCTCGGTGAGCGGTGGCACACCGGAATATGCCGCGCATGTCGCAGACAAATTTGCGACTTGGCAATTGCGCATTGACGGCTTGGTGCGCAACCCGTTGAGCCTTAGCCTCGAGCAATTGATGGCCATGCCGTCGCGCGAGCAGATTACCCGGCATGATTGTGTCGAAGGCTGGAGCGCGATCGGGAAATGGCGGGGTACGCCGCTTGGGATATTGCTCAAGCAGGCCGGACTTTCGACCAAGGCGCGCTATGTCGTGTTTCATTGTGCGGATATGTGGGCACCGAACGTGCCCTATTATGAATCGGTCGATCTGATTGATGCCTTCCATCCCCAGACGATTTTGGCCTGGAGCATGAACGGCGGAATGTTGCCCGTCCAACATGGTGCCCCCCTTCGGCTCCGGGTCGAGCGGCAGTTGGGCTATAAACAGGCCAAGTATGTAATGCGTGTTGAGGCGACCGACGACCTGAAAAAATTCTACGGCGGCAATGGCGGTTATTGGGAAGATGCGCATGACTATGACTGGTATGCCGGAATATAGGGTTGCGCGTTTGCCGTGTTAGTGGAAAAGCCTTGGCTAAGACCGAGGAGCACCAGCCAGTATGAAGACCCGCGCCGCCGTTGCGTTTGAAGCGAAGAGACCGCTGGAGATTGTCGAGCTTGATTTGGAGGGCCCGAAGGCAGGTGAAGTGCTGGTCGAGATCATGGCGACGGGGATTTGCCATACCGACGCGTACACGCTCGATGGTTTTGACAGCGAAGGTATTTTTCCAAGCGTTCTGGGCCATGAGGGGGCGGGCATAATCCGCGAGGTCGGCGCTGGCGTGACTTCGGTGAAGCCTGGCGATCATGTAATCCCGTTGTACACGCCGGAATGCCGCCAATGCAAAAGCTGCCTGTCGGGC
>JANNQI010000004.1:0-88808 GCA_031400695.1 Sphingomonadales bacterium
TCGGTGGTCAGGTCATCAGCGATCACCTTGGCCAACACGTCGTCGCCAATCGCGGCTTCGGGGCCTTGGGCCAGTTCGGCTGCATGCTCTTCTTCCGCCGTATCGGGCGCAATCAAGCTTTCTTGCAGCTTCTTATACTGGGCACGCAGCGCAACGTCGCGGCTGGTGGCGGCAATCCGCATCCGGTTCATGGCAGAGCCGGTTCCCGCAGGGATCAGGCGTCCGACGATCACGTTTTCCTTCAGGCCGGTCAGAATGTCCTTCTTGCCTTCAACCGCCGCCTGCGTCAGCACGCGGGTGGTTTCCTGGAACGATGCGGCCGAGATGAACGAACGCGTCTGCAACGATGCCTTGGTGATGCCGAGCAGCACGGGGTTACCCGTTGCATGCGCCTGGCCCTTGGTCAGCTTTGCGTTGATCGCGTCCATTTCTTCGCGGTCGACCTGTTCGCCCGGAAGCAAGGTGGTGTCGCCGCCAAAGGTGATTTCAACTTTCTGCAACATCTGGCGAACAATCGTTTCGATGTGCTTGTCGTTAATCTTCACGCCTTGCAGACGATACACTTCCTGAATTTCGGCAACCAGATATTCGGCCAGTGCCTCGATGCCCATGACTTCGAGAATGTCATGCGGGTTCGGCGAACCAGCAATCAGGTTATCGCCCTTGCGGACGAAATCGCCTTCCTGCACGTCGAGAACCTTGGACTTCTGGATGAGATATTCGATACGGTCGCCTTCTTCCGGGACAATCGCGATTTTGCGTTTCGCTTTATAGTCACGGACGAATTCAACGCGGCCCGAAATCTTCGCGATAATCGCGTTGTCCTTCGGAATACGCGCTTCGAACAGTTCGGCAACGCGCGGCAGACCACCGGTGATGTCGCGGGTCTTGGCGGATTCGCGGGTCACACGGGCGAGAACGTCGCCTGCCTGAACCTCTGCACCATCCTCGACCGAGAGCATCGTGCCGACACCCAGAAGATAACGTGCCGCTTCGTCGGTCTTCTCGTCGAGAAGCGTCAGGCGCGGACGTAGATCTTCCTTCTTGGTACGGCTGCCCGCACGGTCTTCGGTGACGACGCGCTGGGCGATACCCGTTGCTTCGTCG
Organism: Sphingomonadales bacterium; assembly: GCA_031400695.1. Taxonomy (GTDB): domain Bacteria; phylum Pseudomonadota; class Alphaproteobacteria; order Sphingomonadales; family Sphingomonadaceae; genus Sphingorhabdus_B. The sequence continues at coordinate 1,108 of JANNQI010000004.1, forward strand.
GTTTGCTCGGTCAGCGTCTTGCCGTCGATTAGGTCCTGATACTTCACAATACCCGACTTTTCGGTGATGATCGGCATGGTGAATGGATCCCATTCAGCCAGGCGATCGCCCGAAATGACTGCATCGCCATCGGCAAATGCCAGCGTCGCACCATAAGGCAGACGGTGGATTTCCATCTCGCGGCCGTCCTTGTCGACGATAACCAGTTCGCCGTTACGAGCCATTGCGAGACGTTTTTTGCGCTTGTCGACGATGGTCGGCAGGTCGCGATACATGACCTTACCCGAAGCGGTTGCATCGAGGTTGGACTGCTCGTTGAGCTGCGCCGCACCACCAATGTGGAAGGTACGCATCGTCAGCTGCGTGCCCGGCTCACCGATCGACTGTGCAGCGATAACGCCGACAGCTTCGCCGATGTTTACCGGCGTACCGCGCGCCAAGTCACGGCCATAGCAGGTGCCGCACACGCCGACCTTGGATTCGCAGACCAGAGGCGAGCGGATCTTCAATGCCTGAATGCCGGTTTCTTCCATCGCGGTGACCATCGGCTCGTCGAGCAAGGTTCCCGACGGGATCAATACCTTGCCATCGAGGCCCATGATGTCTTCTGCCGTGGTGCGGCCAAGGACACGCTCACCGAGCGAGGCAATGGTCGAACCACCTTGAACGATTGAGCGCATTTCGAGCGCGCGTTCGGTTTTGCAGTCGACTTCGACAATGGTGCAATCTTGCGATACGTCGACGAGACGGCGGGTGAGGTAACCCGAGTTTGCCGTCTTCAGCGCGGTATCGGCCAGACCCTTACGGGCACCGTGGGTCGAGTTGAAATATTCAAGAACGGTCAGACCTTCCTTAAAGTTCGAGATGATCGGCGTTTCGATGATCTCGCCCGAAGGCTTGGCCATCAGCCCGCGCATACCGGCAAGCTGCTTCATCTGCGCTGGCGAACCACGCGCACCCGAATGGCTCATCATATAGACCGAGTTGACCGGCAATTCGCGGCCATGCTCGTCCATCGGCGATGCCTTCAGCTTGTCCATCATGGCGTTGGCGACCTTGTCACCACAGGTCGACCAGGCGTCGATTACCTTGTTGTATTTTTCCTGCTGGGTGATCAGGCCGTCCTGATATTGCTGTTCGAAGTCGGCAACAATCGCCTTGGTTTCGGCAACCATTCCTTCTTTTTCTTCCGGAATGATCATGTCGTCCTTGCCGAACGAAATACCCGCCTTGAACGCGTACTTAAAGCCAAGCGACATGATCGCGTCGGCGAAGAGCACCGTGTCCTTCTGGCCAGTGTGACGATAGACCTGATCGATAACGTCGCCCAGTTCCTTCTTGGTGAGAAGGCGGTTGACGGTTTCGAAGGGCACGCGGTGGCTTTGCGGCAGCGTTTCGGCAAGCAACATACGGCCAGGCGTGGTGTCGAAGCGAACCATCACCTGCTCACCGGCTTCATTGGTCTGCGGCACGCGGGCGATAATCTTGGAGTGGAGCGTGACCGCGCCGACTTCAAGCGCCTGATGCACTTCGGCCATGTCCGACAGCATCATGCCTTCACCGGGTTCGCCCTTACGGTCCATCGACAGATAATAGAGACCCAAGACCATGTCCTGCGAAGGAACGATGATCGGCTTACCATTGGCTGGCGACAGGATGTTGTTGGTCGACATCATCAAGACGCGTGCTTCGAGCTGAGCTTCGAGGCTCAGCGGAACGTGGACGGCCATCTGGTCACCATCGAAGTCGGCGTTAAATGCCGAGCAGACGAGCGGGTGAAGCTGAATAGCCTTGCCTTCAATCAGGACGGGTTCGAATGCCTGGATGCCCAAACGGTGAAGCGTCGGCGCACGGTTCAGAAGCACCGGATGCTCGCGGATAACCTCGTCGAGGATGTCCCAGACTTCCTTGCGTTCCTTTTCAACCCACTTCTTCGCCTGCTTCAGGGTCATCGACAGACCCTTGGCATCGAGACGCGAGTAGATGAACGGCTTGAACAGTTCGAGCGCCATCTTCTTCGGCAGGCCGCACTGATGCAGTTTCAGTTCGGGACCAGTCACAATAACCGAACGACCCGAATAATCGACGCGCTTGCCGAGAAGGTTCTGGCGGAAACGGCCCTGCTTGCCCTTGAGCATGTCGGACAGCGACTTCAGCGGACGCTTGTTGGCACCGGTGATGGTGCGGCCACGGCGACCATTGTCAAACAATGCATCGACGGCTTCTTGCAACATACGCTTTTCGTTACGGACGATGATGTCCGGTGCGCGCAGTTCGATCAAACGCTTCAAACGGTTGTTACGGTTGATAACGCGGCGATAAAGGTCGTTCAAATCCGACGTCGCAAAGCGGCCGCCATCCAATGGCACCAGCGGACGCAACTCTGGTGGAATGACCGGAATGACGTCGAGGATCATCCATTCGGGCTTGTTGCCTGAATCGATGAAGCTTTCTACAACCTTCAAACGCTTGATGATCTTCTTCGGCTTCAGTTCGGATTTGGTAACAGCCAGCTCGTCGAGCAGGTCCTGGCGTTCCTGCACAAGATCGAGGTCCATCAACATCGTTTTGACGGCTTCTGCACCAATCGAGGCAGTGAACGCGTCTTCGCCATATTCGTCCTGTGCATCAAGAAGTTCGTCTTCCGACAGAAGCTGGAACTTCTCAAGCGCGGTCAGGCCGGGCTCGGTCACGATGTAATTCTCGAAATACAGCACGCGCTCGAGCTGCTTCAACTGCATGTCGAGCAACAGGCCGATGCGCGATGGCAGCGACTTCAGGAACCAGATATGGGCGACAGGAGCGGCCAGTTCGATATGGCCCATACGCTCACGGCGTACCTTGGTGACGGTGACTTCGACGCCGCACTTTTCGCAGACGACGCCCTTATATTTCATGCGCTTGTACTTGCCGCACAGGCACTCATAATCCTTTACCGGACCAAAGATGCGCGCGCAGAACAGACCATCACGCTCTGGCTTGAAGGTGCGATAGTTGATGGTTTCGGGCTTCTTGATTTCGCCGAAAGACCAGCTGCGGATTTTTTCCGGTGACGCGATACCGATCTGGATCTGGTCGAAGGTTTCGACCTTGGCGACGGGATTGTTGAATTTGGATAGTTCGTTCATCTTGTTTTCCTCATTGGGCTATTGCCCATGAAATCCTTGTGGCGGGGCAGGGGGCGGACTTTCGTCCGCCCGTCGCTGCTTTATTCCGCCGCCTCGGCAAAGCCCTCATCGCCTTCGACCAGATCGTGCGCCTTCAGGTCCACGTTGAGACCCAGCGAGCGCATTTCCTTGACCAGAACGTTAAAGCTTTCGGGGATACCTGCTTCGAAGGTATCGTCACCCTTGACGATGGCTTCGTAAACCTTGGTACGACCAATAACGTCATCGGATTTGACGGTAAGCATTTCCTGCAGGGTGTAAGCAGCGCCATAGGCTTGCAGCGCCCAGACCTCCATTTCCCCGAAACGCTGACCACCGAACTGCGCCTTACCACCCAGCGGCTGCTGGGTAACGAGCGAGTAAGGTCCGATTGAACGGGCGTGGATCTTGTCGTCGACCAAGTGATGAAGCTTGAGCATGTAAATAATGCCCACGGTCACCTTGCGGTCGAACTTGTCGCCGGTGCGTCCGTCGAACAGGTCCGACTGTCCCGAACCATCAAGGCCGGCAAGTTGGAGCATCGTCGTTACGTCGGCTTCGCGCGCGCCGTCGAAAACGGGGGTGCCCATCGGCACACCGGTGACAACATTGCTGGCAAGCTCGATAATGTCGCTATCGCTGCGGCTGCCGATTTCCTTGGCATAATTTTCGCCATAGGCCTTAACCAGACGCTCGCGCACCACTGCGGGCGGTGCTGCTGCTTCGGGGTTCGGGTTGGCATGGCGCCATTCTTCCAGAGCCTCACCAATCTGCATGCCCAAACCGCGTGCGGCCCAGCCCAGATGGGTTTCGAAAATCTGGCCGACGTTCATACGTGAAGGCACACCGAGCGGGTTGAGCACGATGTCGACTGGCGTACCGTCGGCAAGGAACGGCATGTCTTCTTGCGGCAGGATCCGCGAGATAACACCCTTGTTGCCGTGACGGCCGGCCATTTTGTCGCCCGGCTGCAGCTTGCGCTTCACCGCAACGAAGACCTTGACCATCTTGAGCACGCCAGGAGCCAGCTCATCGCCACGCTCCAGCTTCTCACGGCGATCTTCGAACTTCTCGACGATCAACTTGACGGCATCGTCATACTGAACCTTGACCGCTTCGAGGTCGCCCTGGACCTTGTCGTCCGCAACCGCGATTTTCCACCATTCGTGACGCTCGATCTCGGCGAGATTCTCTTCCGAAATCTTTTCGCCCTTCTTGATGCCCTTTGGCGCTGCTGCTGCGGTCTGGCCGAGCAGCATGTCCTTCAGGCGGTTGTAGCTCGCACGGTTCAAAATCGAGCGTTCGTCCTCGCGGTCCTTCGCAAGGCGTTCGATTTCTTCGCGTTCGATGGCCATCGCGCGCTCGTCCTTGTCGATGCCGTGGCGGTTGAATACGCGCACTTCAACGACGGTTCCGGCAACACCCGGTGGCAGCTTGAGCGAGGTGTCGCGCACGTCGCTGGCCTTTTCACCAAAGATGGCGCGGAGCAGCTTTTCTTCCGGCGTCATCGGCGATTCACCCTTTGGCGTAATCTTGCCGACAAGAATGTCGCCCGGATGCACTTCGGCACCGATGTAGACGATGCCCGCTTCGTCGAGGCTGCGAAGCGCTTCCTCACCGACATTCGGAATATCGCGGGTGATGTCTTCAGGTCCAAGCTTGGTATCGCGGGCCATCACTTCGAATTCTTCGATGTGGATCGAGGTGAACACATCGTCTTTCACGATGCGTTCGGAGATCAAGATCGAGTCTTCGTAGTTGTAACCATTCCAGGGCATGAACGCGACGAGGCTGTTCTTGCCCAGCGCGAGTTCGCCCAGTTCGGTCGATGGACCATCGGCGATGATGTCGCCAGCTTCGATAACGTCGCCAACCTTCACCAGCGGCTTCTGGTTGATGCAGGTGTTCTGGTTCGACCGCTGGAATTTCTGCAGCGTGTAGATGTCTACGCCCGACTTGCCGGGTTCAACTTCGCCGGTGACGCGGACAACGATACGCGTTGCGTCAACCTGATCGACGATACCGCTGCGGCGTGCGCCAATGGCAGCGCCGGAATCGCGGGCAACGGTTTCTTCCATGCCGGTGCCGACAAACGGTGCTTCTGCACGCAGCAGAGGCACGGCCTGACGTTGCATGTTCGAACCCATGAGCGCGCGGTTGGCGTCATCGTTTTCCAGGAACGGGATGAGCGATGCTGCAACCGAAACCAGCTGCTTTGGCGACACGTCCATCAACGTGACCTGATCGCGCGGGGCCATCAGGAATTCGCCGGATTCGCGTGACGAAATCAGTTCTTCGGCAAAGCTACCGTCCTTGGTCAACTCAGCGTTGGCCTGTGCAATCGTGTTCTTCTGCTCTTCCATTGCGGACAGATAGACCACGTCATCGGTGACCTTGTGGTCGATGACCTTGCGATATGGCGTTTCGATAAAGCCATATTTGTTCACGCGGCTAAACGAAGCCAGCGAGTTGATCAGACCGATGTTCGGGCCTTCGGGCGTTTCAATCGGGCAGATACGGCCATAATGCGTCGGGTGAACGTCGCGGACCTCAAAGCCTGCGCGCTCGCGGGTCAGACCGCCTGGTCCAAGTGCCGAAACGCGGCGCTTGTGGGTGACTTCGCTCAATGGGTTGGTCTGATCCATGAACTGCGACAGCTGCGACGAACCAAAGAATTCACGAACCGCAGCAACCGCCGGCTTGGCGTTAATCAGGTCGTTCGGCATCACGGTCGATACGTCGACCGAGCTCATACGCTCCTTAACCGCGCGCTCCATGCGGAGCAGCCCGACGCGATACTGGTTTTCGAGCAATTCGCCGACCGAACGGACACGGCGGTTGCCGAGGTTATCGATATCGTCGATTTCGCCCTTGCCGTCCTTCAGGTTCACCAGTTCCTTGACGACCGCGAGGATATCCTCGTTGCGCAAGGTGGTGTGATCGTCTGCGGCATCAAGCTGCAAACGCATGTTGAGCTTGACGCGGCCAACCGCCGACAGGTCGTACCGGTCAGGATCGAAGAACAGGCCAGCGAACAAGGCCTCTGCGGTTTCGCGCGTTGGCGGCTCGCCGGGGCGCATGACGCGGTAAATCGCATCGAGGCCCATGTCGCGGTTCTCTGCCTTGTCGGCCTTGACCGTGTTGCGGATCCACGCGCCGGTGATGACATGGTCGATGTCGAGCAGCTCGATGGCATCGATACCTGCCTTGTCGAGCGCTTCGAGATTTTCGGCGGTGATTTCATCGCCAGCTTCAACGTAGATGCGTCCGGTTTTTTCGTCGATCAATTCGAACGCCGAATAACGGCCGAAGATTTCCTCGGTCGGAATGAGCAGCTCGGTCAGGCCGTCCTTGACTGCCTTGTTGGCAGCGCGCGGGGTGACCTTGGTACCGGCGGGGAAAACGACTTCGCCCGATTTGCCGTCGACAAGGTCAAACATCGGCTTCGACGCGCGCCATTGCTCGGCATTGAACGGAATGATCCATCCACCCTTGCCGCGCTGGAAGGTTACGGTGTCATAGAAATGGTTGAGGATTTCCTCGTCATTCATGCCCAGACCGTACAACAGCGTCGAAACCGGCAGCTTGCGCTTGCGGTCGATGCGGACGTTGACGATGTCCTTGGCGTCAAACTCAAAGTCCAGCCACGAACCGCGATAAGGAATGACGCGCGCAGCAAAGAGATATTTGCCCGAGCTGTGCGTCTTGCCGCGGTCATGGTCGAACAGGACGCCCGGCGAACGGTGCATCTGCGATACGATAACGCGCTCTGTACCGTTGATGAAGAAAGTGCCGTTATGCGTCATGAGCGGCATGTCGCCCATGTACACGTCCTGCTCCTTGATATCCAAAACCGAACGCGCTTCGGTGTCGGGGTCAACCTCGAACACGATGAGGCGCAATGTCACCTTCATCTGGGCGGCGTAAGTAATCCCGCGCTGGCGGCATTCTTCAACGTCATATTTGGGATCTTCGAGTTCGTAATGCACGAAGTCGAGTTCCGACGTTCCGGCAAAATCCTTGACGGGAAAGACGCTGCGCAGCGTCTTTTCGAGGCCCGATACATACCCTATCGACGGGTCGGAGCGCAGGAACTGCTCATAGCTTTCGCGCTGGACTTCGATCAGGTTGGGCATGTCGATGACTTCGTGGATGTCACCGAAGATTTTGCGGATACGCTTTTGACGCGAGAGGGACGCAGGAGCGGTACGGGATGCCATAAGGTGCTTGTGCCTTCGTTCAGAATTTTAGGCGCGCATTGGTGTCCACAGACAGAAAAAGGCCGCATGGCGATGGCCCCGGATTCGGGTCCTGCCGTGCAGCCGTTTCGCGTATGTGAAAATCCAGTCCCATCAATGCGTTAGCCAAGTTGCGCGACGACAAGGCCATTCCCGATGAGGAGGATGTTGGGGGTGATATAGAGGGGGAGGGGGTTGGGGTCAAGGGTGTCGGGCAGGGAATGTCAAACATTTCAAGCGTTTTGTTGGGGTTGATTGGTGCAAGCGATAAGGGCAGATAGAGCGGCACACCAATAGGGGTCGCTTTTCTTATGGATATCAACGGCTACCTCAGCGAAATCCGCAACCTCGCAGCCAGCGGCAAAGCTACCGAGCATAGTTACCGCCCCGCGCTGGAAAGGCTGTTCAGATCGATTGACGACGGACTGACCGTCATCAACGAACCCCGCCGCCTGACCGATGTTGGCGCGCCGGATTTTGTATTTGACCGCAACGGTGTTTCGATGGGCTGGTGCGAGGCCAAGGACCTTTTCAAGGAAATCACACGGTTCAAGACAGGCGATTACAGCAAGGAGCAAAAGGCTCGCTATGCCAAGGGCCTGCCGAACCTGATCTATACCAACGGCACCGATTTCGAATTCATCGTCAAGGGCGAAGTCACTGGCTTTGTCAGCATCGCCGACCTGATCCCGACGTTGCCTGCGCGCCCGCTAGACTTCCCGCGCCTCGAAATGCTGCTGAAGGATTTTGCCAGGCAAACGCCAATCAGCATCAACACCGCCAAGCAGCTTGCCGAAATGATGGCGGGCAAGGCGGTGATTATCAAGGATATCATGGGCAATGCGTTGGTTGCCGATAAAAAAAATGGCGAAGTGACAGACTTGATAGACCAGTATGAGGGCTTCAAGCTGGCATTGATCCACGACATTACGATTGCCGATTTTGCCGATATCTATGCCGAGACGATTGCCTATGGCCTGTTCGCTGCCCGTCTGCACGACAGCAGTCTCGACAGCTTCAACCGGGCAGAGGCGCTTGAACTGCTGCCAAAATCCAACCCGTTTCTGCGCAACCTGTTCGTCTATATTGCCGGGCCTAACCTCGATGACCGCCTGCGCCGAATGATCGACGATCTGTGCGATGTGTTCCGCGCCTGCGATGTCGGCGCGTTGATGCAGGATTTCGGCAAGTTCACTGCGCGCAATGACCCGTTCCTGCATTTTTACGAAACCTTCCTTGCCGAGTATAATCCCGCGAAGCGCAAGGCGCGGGGCGTCTGGTATACGCCCGAACCCGTGGTGAATTTCATCGTGCGTGCAGTGGATGATGTTCTGAAAACCGAATTTGGCCTGCCAATGGGGCTTGCGGACACCAGCAAGATCCAGATTGACTGGGACACGGGGCAAAATGACCCAAAAACCAGCAAGCCAGTGATGATCAAGAAAGACGTGCATCGCGTCCAGATACTTGACCCAGCCACCGGCACGGGCACGTTTCTGGCCGAGGCGATCAAGCAGATCGCGGCGCAGGTGAAGGACGTAGCGCCTGCCATGTGGTCATCTTATGTCGAACGCGACCTTATCCCGCGATTGCACGGATTTGAGCTGCTGATGGCAAGTTACGCCATGTGCCATATGAAGCTGGACATGATGCTGACCGACATGGGCTATAGGCCTAGCGCCAGCCCGCCAAGGCTGGGCGTGTATCTGACCAATAGTCTGGAAGAAGGCGAGCGGGTCGAACAGACCTTGCCCTTTGCCCGCTGGCTATCCGAAGAGGCCAAAGGCGCAAACACGATCAAGCGCGATACGCCGATTATGTGCGTGATCGGGAATCCGCCATATTCGGGCATCAGCCAGAATATGGGGTCGTGGATCGTCGAAAAGATCGAAGATTATAAATATGTCGACGGCGTTCATTTTGGCGAGCGCAAACACTGGCTGCATGACGACTATGTGAAGTTCATTCGCCTCGCTGAACATATGATTGAGAAAAATGGCGAGGGCGTTTTAGGGTTCATCACCAATCACGGTTATCTGGATAACCCGACCTTTCGGGGCATGCGTTGGCATCTGTTGAAGACCTTCGACAAAATCTATGTTTTGGACCTGCATGGAAATACCAAGAAAAAAGATGTCAGCCCTGACGGGTCGGCTGACAAAAACGTGTTTGATATTCAGCAAGGCGTTGCAATCATCATCGCTGTCAAAAAGTCGGTTCCTAAATCCGGAAAATCGGAATCGGTGGATAAATCGACCATGTCGGCTTCAGTGTTTCATTCGGAACTCTGGGGTTCTCGAACCGCCAAATATGCCAGTCTTTGGGACGGAGAACTTAGCGGAAGTGATTGGACGGAGTTTTCCTGCACTGCTCCGCAATATGGCTTTGCTCCGAAAGATGAAACATTGGAGAAGCAGTATCTTAAAGGCATCTGCGTCACCGACTTTATGAATATTGGTGTAACTGGCATCCAAACATCGCGCGATGATTTGGTTGTAGACGTTGACCGCCAAGCTTTATTGGGTCGAATTTCGAGATTTGCAGACCCACAGCTAACCGATTTGGAAGTGCGTGATATTTTCTTTTCGGGAAAGAAAGTTCGTGATTACGCCGCAGGTGACTCTCGTGGCTGGCGTTTAGGCGAAGCTCGTTTGGCGATACGACACAACGATCACGGCAGTATAGTTACCCCTATTGCTTATCGACCCTTCGACTCTCGCTCAATCTATTACACGCCGGCAATGGTGGACTGGCCAAGAGGCGCGGTGATGAGAAACTTCAAACAGCCAAACTTGGGATTAGCCCTAGGACGGCAAGGCCAAGTTGTCGGTGCAATGGAGTGGAATCTTGCGCTGGCTCATGATTCCATTTCAGACCTAAATTTGTTTTACCGAGGTGGCGGCATGTCATTCCCGCTCTACCTCTACCCCGAAGAAGGGACGCTCGAAACCGAGCGGCGGGTCAATTTCGATCCCAAAATCTATGCGGAGATCAGGGAAGGGGCGGGGCTTTCCGGCGCGGATGGGGATGAGCTAAAGGTCTTCGACTATATTTATGGCGTGCTGCACTCGCCCGATTACCGCGCGACTTATTCGCAGTTCCTGAAAATCGATTTCCCGCGCATTCCCTATCCGGCCAGCCCACAGGTCTTCGCCCATGTTGCCGAAAAGGGCGGCCAACTTCGCCGCCTGCACCTGATGGAGGATGCCGCGATTGGCTCGACGCCTTATCCGTTCAAGGGCGACGGTGACAATGTGGTGGTGAAGCCTGCGCTGTCAGATGATGGCCGCGTGATGATCAGCCCCGACCAATATTTCGAAAATGTGCCTGCTGTCGCATGGGAATTCCACATCGGCGGATACCAGCCCGCGCAGAAATGGTTGAAAGACCGCAAGGGCAGGGCGTTATCGTTCGATGACGTGATGCACTACCAAAAGATCATCAAGATCCTGACCGAAACCGGCCGGATTATGGGCGAAATAGAAATGCCGCTTTAAAGTGTTGGTTAAACTACTTTCCTACAAATAACCATATAGGTTATAGCGAGTCGCATGACGACTCCTTCCGCCTCCGCCTCCGCCTCCGCTAAAGCTACGGCGGACAAGCCCCGCCGCCGCAAGGCCTCGGCCAAGGCAATCGAAATCCTGCCCCCGCTTCCCGACGCGGACGACTGGACCTGCACACCCGACGACATCACGCTGCCACCTGCGCTCGAGTTCGAACCTGTGACCTTACGCGGTGGGGCGAATTCGGTTACGCCGATGAAGCAGCGCGTCTTTATCCGCGTGCTCGCCGAAACGGGGCGGATCTGTCTTGCGGCGAAGGCGACGGGGAATACGCCCGGTTCTTTCTATTATGTGCGCAACCATGCGGCGGGCGAAAGCTTTGGCGCGGCGTGGGACCGGGCGCGCGACTTCGGCACCGGGCGAGTGCTCGACATCCTGCTCGACCATGCGATCAACGGCGTTCCCGAATATATCTACAAGGATGGCGTGCTGGTGGCCGAGCGGCGGCGGTTCAACCATCATCTGATGATGTGGCTGGTTGCGCACAATATGCCCGAAAAGTTCGGCGTGCACGGCGGGTTGATGCACAGCGGTTCGGGCGGGGCGGCGCCGCACAGCATGCCCGACAGCATCAAGAAACTGAAGGAACAATGGCGCGCCGAGTGGGAGGAAGAACAGCGCACCCAACCGGCGGCATCGGCGCAAGAAGCGTGTCAGGCGGTGATGAAAAACATGACGGCGCTGGGTAAGCGCCTGTGGTTCCAGAAATATGTGCCGTGGATGGACCACCCCGAAAAACGCGCCGCGTGCGAAGTGCTTTATGGCCCGCAGGATTGGGACGCGATCCGGCTAGCGGCGGCGGAGGAAGCCGAGGAGGCGGAGCGCACGTTCGGGCCGGAAAGCCATGCCGGGGCTGGATGAACACGAGTGGAAGCGGTTCGTCAGTGGGCAAATGCGGTAAGCGGTTGAGTTTGGGGCGCGCTTATCGCCCCCCCCCCATCCGCAATGATCCTTCGACAGGCTCAGGTCTATCGGGAGTTACTCCTCCCCCATCCGCAACGCTGCAATAAACGCCTTGCACCTTCGCCAAGGCTTCGGCGCACAGGCCTGCTACTCTTCGCCCATCCGAAGTGCTGCGATGAAAGCTTCCTGAGGGATCGATACGTTGCCATACTCCCGCATCCGCGCCTTGCCCTTCTTCTGCTTTTCCAACAGCTTCTTCTTGCGCGATATGTCGCCGCCATAGCATTTCGCGGTCACGTCCTTGCGCATCGCGGCGATGGTTTCGCGGGCGATTACCTTGCCGCCGATCGCTGCCTGGATGGGGATCTTGAACAAATGCCGGGGGATCAGGTCTTTCAGGCGCTCACACATGCCGCGGCCTCTGGCCTCTGCGGTGCCGCGGTGGACGATCATGCTCAGCGCGTCGACCGCGTCGCCGTTGACGAGGATGCTCATCTTCACAAGGTCGCCCTCGCGGTGGCCGATCTGGTGGTAATCGAACGACGCATAGCCGCGCGATATGCTCTTTAGCCGGTCGTAAAAGTCGAACACCACTTCGTTGAGCGGCAATTCGTAGACGAGCTGCGCACGGCCGCCGACATAGGTCAGCTGCTTCTGCACCCCGCGCCGGTCCTGGCAGAGTTTCAATATGCTGCCCAGATATTCGTCGGGGCAGTAAATCGTCGCCTCGATCCACGGCTCCTGAATTTCCGCGATGCGGTTGATGTCGGGCATGTCGGCTGGGTTGTGCAGCTCCATCTCGCAGGCGTCTTCTGTTTTGCTGCGGCTGAGTTGGAGCTTGTAGACCACCGACGGCGCGGTGGTGATAAGGTCGAGGTCGAATTCGCGGGTCAGGCGTTCCTGAATGATTTCGAGGTGGAGCAGCCCAAGGAAACCGCAGCGGAAGCCGAAGCCCAAGGCGGCGCTACTCTCGGTCTCGAAGGAGAAGGAGGCGTCGTTGAGGCGCAATTTGCTGATGCTTTCGCGCAGTTTTTCAAAGTCCGCGGCGTCGGTGGGGAACAGGCCGCAGAACACTACCGGCTGCACTTCCTTGAAGCCGGGGAGCGGTTCGGCGGCGGGGCGTTTGGCATCGGTGATGGTGTCGCCGACGCGGGTTTGCGCGACTTCCTTGATCTGCGCGGTGATGATGCCGACCTCGCCCGCCGCGATTTCGGTGAGGATCTCAAGCTTGGGCCGCATGCAGCCGACGCGGTCGACCAGATGCTTTGTGCCGGCGGCCATGAACTGGATTTCCTGGCCCTTTTTGATGACGCCGTCGATGACGCGGATCAGGATGACGACGCCGAGATAGGGGTCGTACCATGAGTCGACGAGCATGGCCTTGAGCGGCGCGTTGCGGTCGCCCTTTGGCGGGGGGATGCGGGTGACGATGGCCTCGAGCACTTCGGCGATGCCTATCCCTGACTTGGCGCTGGTGAGGACGGCGTTGTCCGCAGGTAGCCCGATGATTTCCTCGATCTCGGCCTTGACCTTATCGACTTCGGCGGCGGGCAGGTCGATTTTGTTGATGACGGGGACGATTTCGTGGTCGTGCTCGATGGACTGGTAAACGTTGGCGAGCGTTTGAGCCTCGACCCCTTGGGCGGCGTCAACGACGAGCAGCGCGCCTTCGCACGCGGCGAGGGAGCGCGAGACTTCATAGGCGAAGTCGACATGGCCCGGCGTGTCCATGAGGTTGAGTTCGTAGAGCAGGCCATCGTTCGCGGTGTAATCAAGCCGGACGGTCTGCGCCTTGATGGTAATCCCGCGTTCCTTCTCAATGTCCATATTATCAAGGACTTGGCTCGTCATCTCGCGCGCCGACAGGCCACCCGTCTGCTGGATCAGCCGGTCAGCCAGCGTCGACTTGCCATGGTCAATATGGGCGATAATCGAAAAATTACGAATGCGGGAGAGCTCAGTCATGCCGCGCCCCTAGCAGGGCAGCCCAGCCCCTTCAAGCATGGCGGAAGCCCTGTATAAACGCGGATTGCCTTAAGCACCAGCGCGTTAGCCCGGTTTAGCGAAAGAGAAACGACATGAACGCAGTTCGCCGGATTGGTAATCGGCGCGGGACGGTACCGCGGCGTGGCGGGATGGAAGCTCCAAATCTTCCGTCGGGAGGATGAAGGCGCAGGGCGCGGGAAACAACTTCTTATTCATGCACGCAAAATAGCCGATATGGCTGTTTGTAGGAAAGCAGTTTTGTAAATGGGGCGGTTGTGCAATGGCTGCTCGGGTGTTTCGGAAGGAAATTTGGGTGCGATATGTGGGCTTGTTGCTTTTGCTGTGCTTGGGCGGATGTGCGCCAGTCGGGGGCATTGTGACCGAAGCCGCGCCGCTAAAGGCGATCATGGTTTGGGACGATTTACTCTCGCGGCCGAAGCCTGCGCCGGATGCGACGGTCCGCTATGGCGCGGATGCCCTGCAGGTGGTGGATGTGTGGACGCCAAAGGGCGCTGGCCTCCATCCCGCTGTTGTAATGATCCACGGCGGCTGCTGGCAGACTGCGATTGCCGAGCGGGACATTATGAACTGGATTGCGGATGACCTGCGCAGCACTGGCGTGGGCGTTTGGAATATCGAATATCGCGGGGTCGATCGCGGCGGAGGCTATCCGGGGACATATCAAGATGTGGGTGCGGCGGCGGATCTGTTTGCCGCGCGCGGGGGTGAGTTTGGGTTTCGCGTGGATGCGCCGGTGGTGGTAATCGGGCATTCGGCTGGCGGGCATCTGGCTTTGTGGCTGGCGCGGCGGGCTGGGCTGGAGAAGGGGGATGCGTTGCGCGGCGTGGAGCCTTTGAAGGTGGATGTCGCGATATCGCAGGGCGGTCTGCCTGATCTGCGCGCGCAAATGACGCTGCCCGATCATGGTTGCGGCAATGAGGCGGCGGCGAAGATGGCTGGCCCAAGCCCTGATAAAACCGAATTTGCGCGAACCTCTCCGCCAGAAATGCCCAAAGGTAGTGCGCGCGAGTTGCAGTTTAACAATGATCTGGACAGCATCGCGCCGCCTTCGTTTGGCGCCGCTTATGGTGCAGAGATGGTAACAACGCCGGGTGAAGGCCATGCCGAGCTAATCGCGCCCGAGACCGTGTCTTGGGGCAAGCAACGGACGGTGATCTTGAAAGCGTTCGGGCTATGACGTTGGCGGCGGCAGAAGCGCTCGACGCGGCGGACCCGCTGGGGGGCTATCGCGACCGTTTTGTACAGCCCGAGGGGGTGATTTATCTTGATGGCAATTCGCTTGGCTGTTTGCCCAAGGCGACGATTGCGGCGGGTGCTGACCTGATGGAGCAGGCGTGGGGTCAGCGGCTGATTCGAAGTTGGAACGAAGGTTGGATCGACGCGCCGCAGCGGGTTGGCGCGATGATCGCGCCGCTCATCGGTGCGGATGTGGACGAAGTGATTGCGGCGGATTCGACTTCGGTGAACCTTTACAAGCTGATCGTAGCAGCGCTTCGCGTCGACCCCTTACGTAATGTCGTGGTCAGCGAAGCGGGAAATTTCCCGACCGACCTGCACGTTGCCGAGGGCGCGGTGGCGGCGGTTCCGGGGGCGAAGCTGCGCGTAGTCGCGCGCGGGGCGCTGGCCGATGCGTTGGGCGACGACACCGCACTGCTGCTGCTCACCCATGTGCACTACAAGACCGCCGAGCGGTTCGACATGGCGGCGTGGACCAAGGCCGCGCATAATGCAGGCGCGCTGATCTGCTGGGACTTGAGCCATAGCGCGGGTGCGGTTGCGGTGGCGTTGAACGCTGCGGGAGCCGATCTGGCGGTGGGCTGCGGCTATAAATATCTCAATGGTGGTCCCGGTGCGCCTGCGTTTCTGTTTGTGGCGAAGCGGTGGCAGGAGCGTCTGCACAACCCGCTGTCGGGCTGGATGGGCCATGCCGCCCCGTTTGAATTTGCCGATGGGTATGAAGCGGCGGTGGGGATGAAGCGGTGGTTGACGGGAACGCCCTCTGTACTGGGGCTTGGCGCGCTTGAGAGCGGACTGGCTTTGTGGCACGGCATTGACATGAAGCAAATCGAAGCGAAGTCTTCGGCCTTGTGGGGCATATTCCATGCGGCAGGTAGCGCGGCGGGGCTGGAATGCGTGACGCCATCGGCGCCTGGACAGCGGGGCAGCCATATCTCTTTCCGCCACCCGCATGCATATGAAATCGTACAGGCGCTCATTGCCCGCGGTGTCATCGGTGACTTTCGTGACCCCGATATATTGCGCTTCGGTTTGACTCCACTGACGCTCAGCCATGCCGATGTTTGGCGCGCCGGTGAGATGATGCGCGACATCATCGAAAGCGGCGAATATCGCAGTCCCGAATTTACCGTGCGTAATGCGGTGACATGAGGCTTCGCCCCTGCTAGGGGGCCGCGCATCATGTTAAATTTGAACGGAATCACCGTGCGGCTCGGCGGGCGCACCATATTGGACCGCGCCACCGCGGCGCTGCCGCCTTATTCGCGCGTCGGCCTCATCGGCCGCAACGGCGCGGGTAAATCGACGCTGATGAAGGTGATGATCGGCGAGCTAGAAGCCGATGATGGCGCCATCGAAATGCCGAAGAACACGCGCATCGGTTACATTGCACAGGAAGCGCCGAGTGGGACAGCGACGCCTTTCGAAACCGTGCTTGCGGGCGATGTCGAGCGCGCGGCTTTGATGGAAGAAGCAGAGCATTGCGCCGACCCCGACCGGCTGGGCGAGTTGCACGAGCGGCTGATCGCGATTGACGCATACACCGCGCCAGCGCGGGCGGCGCGAATACTGGTTGGCCTTGGCTTTGACGAGGAAATGCAGGGGCGACCCTTGGATAGCTATTCGGGCGGCTGGAAAATGCGCGTTGCGCTGGCGGCTTTGTTGTTTTCCGAACCTGACCTGCTGCTGCTCGACGAGCCTTCGAACCACTTGGATTTGGAAGCCACCTTGTGGCTGGAAAACTTCCTCAAATCCTATCCGTCGATGATGGTTGTGATCAGCCACGAGCGCGATTTGCTGAACAATGTCGTCGACAATATCCTGCATCTGGAGGGCGGGGCGGTGACGCTCTATTCGGGCGGTTATGACTCGTTCGAGCGCCAGCGTGCCGAACGTGCGGCGCAACTGGCGGCGGCGAAGGCCAGCCAAGATGCGCAGCGCGCGAAGTTGCAGGATTATGTTGCGCGCAACTCAGCCCGCGCCTCGACCGCCAAGCAGGCGCAGTCGCGTGCTAAGGCGCTGGCACGGATGCAGCCGATTGCGGCGATGGCCGAAGACCCGACGTTGAGCTTCGACTTTCCGTCCCCCGACGAGCTGCGCCCACCATTGGTGACGCTCGATATGGCGGCAGTTGGCTATGCGGAAAACAAACCTATTTTGCAGCGCTTGAACCTGCGGCTCGACCCCGATGATCGCGTGGCGTTGCTGGGACGCAACGGCAATGGAAAGACAACCCTGGCACGTCTGCTGGCCGCGCAATTAGCCCCGATGGACGGGGCGATGTCTGCCTCGGGCAAGATGCGTGTGGGTTATTTCACGCAGTATCAGGTCGAAGAACTCGACGGCAAGGACACGCCGCTGGAGCATATGAGCCGCCTGATGAAGGGCGCGACGCCCGGAGCGGTGCGTGCACAGCTTGGGCGCTTCGGCTTTTCGGGGGCGAAGGCGACGACATTGGTCGGTAAGCTGTCAGGCGGCGAACGGGCGCGGCTGGCGCTGGCGCTTATCACCCGCGATGCGCCGCATATGCTGATTCTTGACGAACCGACAAACCACTTGGACGTCGATGCGCGCGAGGCTTTGGTGCAGGCGCTGAACGATTATGACGGCGCAGTGGTTCTGGTCAGCCATGACCGGCACATGCTCGAACTCACCGCCGACCGGCTGGTGCTCGTTGATAACGGCACCGCAACCGAATATCAGGGCAGCATCGACGACTATACCGACATGATCCTCGGCAAAAGTCCAGCCAAGGAAAAGATGTCGAAGGCCGACCGCAAGGAAGACAAGAAGGCTGCCGCATTGGCCCGCGAGGAGCAGGCGAAGATGAAACGCGCGGTCAGCGATGCTGAGGCCGATCTGGCCAAACTTGAGGTGGTGCTGTCCGCGATCGACAAGGCAATGTTCGACCCCGCGTCGGCGGCGAATGAATATAGGGACCTGACAATGGGCGAACTGTCGCAGCGGCGCGGCAAGATCGTCGCGGCGCAGGAGGCGGCAGAGGCGCGGTGGGTGACGGCGAGCGAGGCCTTGGAGAAGGCGGGCTAACGCTGCAGCTGACGCAGCCGTTCGGGCAGTATTTGCATTATCGCACGACGCTTGTCATCGCTGGCCGAAAGCCAGTTCGCAATCTCGTCCATCGACCGTCCACAGCCGATGCAATATTGGCCAGTGCTGTCGATATCGCAGACGTCGATGCAGGGGGAGGGTATGTCCGCTGGGTCGGTCATTTGATCGCCGCAAGCGCCGCGTCGAACCGCTCTTCGCCTTCGCCTTGGATCAGCGCATAATTCACCCCGCGATTATCGAGCTCTGCCTTGCAAAGGTCGAAAAAATGCTTCCGTTCTTCGCGCTTGGAATAAACGCGCAGGCCGTCATCGACAAAGGGCAGGTCGATATCGAGCAGCAGGTAGAGATCGGCATATCCGGTGAAAGTATCGAACCAAGGATCGCGTGCGCCGAACATCATCTCTGCCCAGACCACAGTAATCAGCGGATCGGTGTCGAACAGCACAATCGCACCTTCGCGTGCCGCCGCCGCCCGGTTCATCGCGTCCTGCGTTTGCGCGATGTGCACCAGTTCCGCCATACCGATGTCGGTGCCATTCGCCTCGCAATAGGCGCGGCCATATTCGGGGACGACCTCGCACCCCAGATGCGCCGCCAGCCGTGTGCCCAGGGTGGATTTGCCGGTGCTCTCGGGACCGTGGAGGCAGATACGGTTCATGCGTGCTCCGCCTTCCGCCACTCCACCAACCCCACAATCGCAAGCACTAGAAACACGCCGTACAGCCCGGCGGTCAGATACAGCCCCTTCACCAGATAAAGCGGGATCGAGATCAGGTTCACGACAATCCACCAGTGCCAGTTTTCTACAAACCGCCGGGTCATCAATATCTGCGCTAAAACCGAAAGCATGGCGACTGCCGCGTCCCAATAGGGGTAGCTGGTACCGGTATAATGGCCCATGAAAAAACCCCAAGCTCCGATGAGCGCGAGTGAAGCGACAATCCATTCGGCATAGCCAAGGCGGGTGAGGCGGCGCACAATGATTTCGCCCGCTTCAGCCTTTTTGTGGTTCCAACTCCACCAGCCATAGAGGTTCACACCTAAGAAAAAGACCTGCAAGCCGGCATCACTGTAGAGCTTCGCCTCGCGGAAAATCACGAAATAGAGCGCGACCATTACAACCGCGACGGGGAAATTCCACACCGAGCGTCGGATAATCAGCAATATGTTGGCAATGCCGAGCAGGACGGCGACGATTTCGATGGCATTCATGGTGCAAGCTGTTGCCAGCGCCGACTGCTAAAATCCAGCCAATTACACTTCGGCCTAAGTCCCCTGTTTCGCCCCTCCAAATGGACCGTTCAACCGGACGATATACAGATTAAGTATCGCGGCGAAGCTGACCCAGATGAAATAGGGGACGATCAGCCAGCTTGCCAGTACCGAATATTGCCGCAAACACAGCAGCAGCATCAGCACAGAAACCCACAGGAACACGACTTCGATCAGTGACCAGTCGGGACGCTTAAGCGTGAAGAAGAGTGGCGACCACAGGAAGTGGCAAACGAAATTCACTGCATAGAGAATGATAACAGCGTTGCGACCCGCATCGTCTGTGGCGCCTTCCCACGCCAGTACCGCCGCCCACGCGGCCAAGCCCAGTATCAACGTCCATGCGGGTCCGAACAGCCAGTCGGGCGGCTGCCAACTCGGTTTTTTGAGGTTGCGGTACCACGCGCCGATTTTGGTCAACGCACCGCCTGCTCCGCCCAAAAGAACGGCCCATGCGATGGCGATGACGATGTGGGTTTCGGGCACAATCCATCTATGGACGCGGCCACTTGTCTGCACAACAGGCGATTGACCGGCGGCGTGGACCGTGCAATCTCTGTTATCGGGTAGAGGAGAGAAGAATGGCTGATAAGGCTGAAAAAAAGTCGGGCGAGAAGAAGGCCAAGAAAAAGGGCGCGCCGTTCTCGAGCATGGCAGGCGCGTTCGATGCCGCCAATGACGCGACGATGGCGTTGGGGCCGCTGGCTGGCCTCGCGCGCGAAGACTTTATCGGTGCCATCGGCCTGATGCTGCGGCAGACCGCGACCAATCCCGACAAGGCGTTCAAGGCAGCGGGGAGCTTCTCCGAGGATGTGGTCAAGATCATGACCGGCCAGTCGGATCTGGCGCCCGACGCCAAGGACAAGCGCTTCATGGATCCGGCGTGGACTTTCAATCCGTTTTTCAAGGCGGGCGCGCAATATTATCTCGCCGTTCAAAAGGGCGTTAAAAGCTATATTGAGGATTTGGAACTCGATGCGCTTGAACGCGACCGCGCAAACTTCATTTCGCAAATCATCATCGACGCGATGTCGCCGACCAACAGCCTAATCGGCAACCCCACCGCGCAGAAACGGCTGGTGGATTCGGGTGGGCTCAGTCTCGTGAAGGGCCTTAAAAACGCCTATAACGACATGGTCCACAACGACATGATGGTAAGCCAGGTCAACAAAAAGCCCTTCAAGCTCGGCGAGAATGTCGCAACCGCAAAAGGCGCCGTGGTGTATCGCGATGAACGCTTCGAGCTAATCCAGTACGCGCCGACCACCGACAAGGTGTACGCGATTCCGCAACTGACCATCCCGCCGCAAATCAACAAGATGTACATTAACGATCTGTCGCCGGAAAAATCGGTCATCAAATGGCAGACCGACCACGGCATCCAGCCGTTCATGATCTCGTGGCGCAACCCGACCGACGAAATGGGCGTGTGGGGCATGGCCGACTATATCGAAAGCTGCATCAAGGCGCTCGACGTCGTGTGCGACATCACCGGCAGCGACAAGGTCAATGTCTCGGGCGGCTGTTCGGGCGGGCAGACGATGTCGGTGTTGCTGTCGAAACTCGCGTCGATGGGCGACGATCGCGCCAATGCGATCACGATGATGGTGTGCGTGCTGGAACCGAAGCCCGGCGATACCGAGGCGTCGTCTTTGGTGTCGCACAACGGCATCGCGCTGGCGCGACAGCGCGCAGCGAAGAAGGGCGTAATCGAGGGCAGCAGCCTTGCGCGCGGCTTTGCGTGGCTGCGGCCAAATGACCTTATCTGGAACTATGTCATCAACAATTACCTAATGGGCGATGATCCACCCGCGTTCGATATTCTTTTCTGGAATGCCGATGCGACCAACCTGTCGTCGGCGTTAATGGGCGACTTCCTCGAACTGTTCGAAGCCAACGCTTATGCCGCGCCGGGCACTTTCGAGATTGCCGACCATACGCTCGATTTGACCAAGATAACCGGCGATATGTTCATACTGGGCGGCACCACCGATCACATTACGCCATGGCGCGCTTGCTATCGCTCGACCCAGTTGTTTGGCGCGAAGAATGTCGAATTCATTCTTTCGCAAGCGGGCCATATGCAGGCGATCCTCAACCCGCCGGGCAACCCTAAGGCGAAATACTGGAAGCACTCCAAGAACAAAACCCCTGCCGATGTGGGCGAGTGGATGAAGGGGACCGAGGAAGTCGCCGGAAGCTGGTGGCCCTATTGGATGGAATGGCTTCACGCGCGCTCGGGCAAGGAAGTTGCGGCGCCGGCGACGCTGGGGAGCAAAGCGTATCCAGCGATGGAGGGGGCGCCGGGGTTGTATGTTTTGGAGTGAGATAGCCTGACGATTAAAGGTTGATCGTCTAAGCATCGACTCAGGCTGGGCCGATAGAGTGGATTAGAAATTGGCTTGCACCAACTAACCGTTCGGTTAAACCATCGCTTGCGACCCGAAAACAGGGCAGGGGGAACAAGTATGACAAAGGGCCGTGAGCCGATATTCAGCATGGAAACCCTTGATGGCCGCGTTTTGCGGGTTGCGGTTTGGCGCGCTAACAAGGCGACCACCAAACTCCCCATATTGTTCTTCAACGGCATCGGCGCGAATATCGAAGCTATGGCGCCGATGGCGGAATTGCTCGATGACCGCGACTTTATCACCTTCGACATGCCGGGAATTGGCGGATCGCCCGATCCGGTGGTGCCGTATAATGCAATCCTGATGTCGCGGATTGCGGCGTTGCTTCTCGACCGGTTCGAAATGCCGCTAGTGGACGTGATGGGCGTCAGCTGGGGCGGGGCGATGGCGCAGCAATTTGCCATCCAGAACACCGCGCGCATCAACAAGCTGATCCTCGTTGCGACCAGCGCGGGCATGTTGATGGTGCCGGGTAATCCCAAGGCGCTGATCAAGATGGCCGACCCGCGCCGCTACATCGATCCCGAATTCATGGCGAAGCATTTCAAGACGCTGTACGGCGGCATGGTCGGCAACAAGGCAGAGCATATCAACCGTCTGAAACCGCCCTCGAAGACCGGCTATTTCTATCAATTGATGGCGATGATGGGCTGGACCAGTGCGCCGTTCCTGCCGTTCCTGAAAACCGAAACACTGATCATGATGGGCGGCGACGACCAGATCGTGCCCGTCGCCAATGGCAAGTTCCTGAACTTCCTTATTCCCAACAGCGAGTTGCTGGTGATCGAAGATGGCGGGCACCTGTTCTTGCTGAGCCATGTCGAGGAGAGCATCGCGTCGATCAGCGGGTTTCTGGACCGGGCGATCGAGGAAGAACGCAAGGCGGCTTAGGCCGCGTCTATCGCCGGTTCTCCGACCTTGCCCAACTCGCCGCTTGCTCGTGCCTTCTTGCCGTAAACCGCCTCGAACAAGGGGCTAGCCATCATTGTGGTGACAATCGCCATCAGCACCAGCATCGAGAATAATGTCGGGCCGATAATGCCTTTTTGCAGGCCGATGTTGATGATGATCAGCTCCATCAGCCCGCGCGAGTTCATCAGTGCACCTATGCCAAGCGCGGTGCGGTTGTCTTCGCCCGCGATACGTGCCGCGACATAACAGGCGCCGAATTTCGCGAATATAGAGGCGGCGAGGATCGCCAGTGCGATCAGCAGCAATGGAATGGTATTGACCATATCCATCCGCGTGTTCAGCCCCGAATAGGTGAAGAACATCGGCAGCAGCAGGATAACCGCGAGAGGTTCGACCTTTTTCTTCAGCTCCGTCGCGAAAAGACCTCGCGGCATGACCGCGCCAAGGATGAAGCCGCCAAAAATTGCATGGATACCTATGGCGTCCATCAGGAACGCGGAGAGGCAGAATAGGGCCAATGTTACGCCAAGCACAGTCAGGCTCATCTCGCCCTCGCGCTCCACGATGCGCCCGAGAGGTGCGAGCAATCTGCGCCCGAACAGCACGATGAAAATCGCGTAGATGATGGCTCCGCCAATCGCTAACACCGCAACGCCCGGACCGCCGCCAAAGGTTGCCAGCACCACCGCGAGCACACACCACGAAACCGCATCGTCGAATGCGCCGGCGGTAAGCGACAGCGTGCCCAGCGATGTGTTGGCAAGGCCGCGCTCGTTGATGATCCGCGCGAGCATCGGGAAAGCGGTCAGCGCTATACACGCGCCCATGAAAAGCGTTGCGTTGAACTGCGAAATCCCCGGTGCGAACAGGTCGGGGATAGTGAGCAGCCATGGGGTGATGGCGACCGCGATGAGGAACGGCACGATGATACCCGCCGCCGAAACGCTGACCGCGCTTTTCGCCTTTGACTTGAAATGATCGAGTTGAAGCGTGGTGCCGACAAGGAACATGTACAAGCCGACGCCGAGTTGCGCGCCGGTGTACAGAACGTTTTTGGTCTCCTTGGGAAAGACCGCGGCCTGAATATCGGGAAAGAAAAGCCCGAAAAGAGACGGTCCCAGAATAACGCCCGCTATCATCTCGCCGACCACTTGTGGTTGCGCGAGGAATTTCTGCCCGAGCCAGCCGACGATGCGGCAGGCAAGGATGATGATCGCCAGTTGCAGGAAGAAATGGATGCTGAAGTCGTTTGGTGTAAAGCTGCTGGCAGCCGCCTCAATGGCGGGTCCGTTCGCGCCCAACGCCGTGCCGGCGGCTTCCCATGCTGCGTCGATCAGTCCCACTCTTTATCCCCCAAAAATCAGTGATTATCCTAGTCGTATATTGTTTGTGCTCAAACCGGAAATCGGGCGGCATACGAATGCCGGTCCTCACATCGCCATTGCCGCCATCTGCAAAGCTTTGCGAGTACGGTGTTGTGACAATCTGGACACAGTTGCTCGGCGAAATTGGACGCAAAGCCTGATTTTCTTAGAGTGGGGCGCTAAAATACTATAACTAAAGGCATAGTTTGGGTTTTCGCCCGAAGTCTATCTCCCCCTGCGGTTCGACCGCAAAAAGTCTTAGAGGAACATCATTAAATCGATCCACATGCTGCTTGCCAGCGTAGCGGTGCTTGTCGCGCCAACCACTGCCGTTTTTGCTCAGCACTGCGCCGGTTGCGGACGACTGGCCGGTTGTGGTTTTCAGCGATGGTGCAAGCTGCTGGATGCCGCGGATGTCGACGACACCAGCATTGGCGAGTTGTTCGCCGCCGACGACGCTAACGGCGAGCGGCACGTCCTGCGCGGCCTGGTCGCGGCGCGTGGCGCTGACGATGATTTCATTGTCCGAATAAACTTCTTTGGCGGGTACGGCAGCTTCGTCGTCCTGAACTATGACAAGCTGGTATCGAAGGGTGTCGAGCTTGAAAGCATCGTTCGTCCGCATCCCGATTTGGCGTTCAACCTTGGCTACACCTATGTCGATGCCAAGGTTACCGATCCGCTCGCGGGTGGCGACAATGGCCGTCAGGCGTCGAACCAGCCCAAGCACACGATTACCGGTGCAATGACCTGGACGCCTGAAATCAGCTCAGGGGTCAACGGTCTGTTCCACGCCGATTTCCGTGTGAATAGCGATGCATTCCCGTTGAACGATCCGCTCGCGCGTCGTTTCACTGCGAATGACGGCTTCGGCATCGTCAACTTGCGCGCAGGCGTGAACTTCGGTGACGGTAAATACAGCATCGAAGGCTATGTCGAAAATCTGTTCGACACCTATTACAACATCACGGCTTTCCCGATCCCGGAACAAGGCAACAGCTTTGCGGTTTATCCGTCACCGCCTCGTTTCTATGGAGTGAAGGTTGGAGCCAAATTCTAAGCACTCTAGAATTTGATTAAGGAAGGGTCGGGAGGCGAAAGTGTTCCGGCCCTTTTCTTTTGTGCAAAGTAGGTTAGCCTGCCGACTCAGAGGGAACAGGCATGCTGCATATCGCGATTATCGGTTCGGGTCCGGCGGGCTATTACACTGCAGAAGCGGCGCAAAAGAAATTTGGTGACGATGTACGGGTGGACATCATCGACCGGCTGCCGGTACCATTCGGGCTAATCCGCTTTGGCGTGGCGCCAGATCACCAATCAATCAAGGCGGTGTCGAACCGTTATGAAAAGGTCGCGCTGTCGGACAATGTGCGATTTGTCGGCAATGTGACGGTGGGCAAGGACGTCAGTGTCGATGAATTGCAGGGACTGTACGATGCCGTTGTGCTCGCCACTGGCGCGCCTGATGATCGTCCGCTTGAGATTCCCGGCGGTGATTTGCCCGGCGTGTATGGCAGTGCGGCCTTTGTCGGATGGTATAATGGCCATCCCGATTTCGCCGACTTGGAACCACCGCTTGATGGCAGGCATGTTGTCATCATCGGCAACGGCAATGTCGCGCTGGATGTTGCGCGTATACTGTCCAAAACGCGCGCCGAATTTGGCGGGTCGGATATCGTCAGCCATGCGCTCGACCTTTTGGAAGACGCGGGTACTGAAGACATAACGATATTGGGCCGTCGTGGCCCGCACCAGATCGCGATGACGCCAAAGGAACTTGGCGAATTGGGACATCTTGCCCGCGCGACGCCCTGCGTTGACAAAGACGATCTTCCCGAATTGGGCGATGACGCGCTGCTTGAGCCGGGGATGCGCAAGTCGGTGACGCATTTGCGCGAGTTCGCCAATATCCCCGAGGCTTTTCGCGCGGACAAGCCGATCAGCATCAACTTCGACTTTTTCGCCGCGCCAGTTGCGATCGAGGGTAATGGCAAGGTCGAGCGTATAACCATCGAGCGCACATTGCTTGACGATCAACTACGCAGCGTTGGAACCGGCGAGAAGTACACTCTGGACTGCTCGATGGTGATTAGCTGCATCGGTTATCAAACACCATCGATCGAAGGCGTTCCTTATGAACATGGGCGGGGACGTTTTGCCAATGTCGAAGGGCGCATTCTTCCCGGCCTTTATTGTGTCGGCTGGGCCCGGCGCGGGCCATCCGGGACCATCGGCACGAACCGGCCCGACGGCTATACAATTATTGATGTCGTCGCCGATGATATCGGAACCGGCCATGGCAAAGAAGGTCGGCCGGGCCTCGACGCGCTGCTCGACCTGCGCAGCGTTAAGGTCGTTAAATTCAGCGACTGGAAAAAGATCGAGGAAGCTGAAACCGCCCGTGCGCGTGAAGGCGCGCCGCGGGAGAAATTTGTCCGGATCGAAGATATGATCCGGGCCGGAACCTGATTCAGCGGCGTCTTTTCGCCAGCGCAACCCCTGCGAGATTCTGGTTGCGTGGAATTTTCCGGACAATGACGCGATCGAAATCGACCGCCAGCGTCAGAAATCTGCCGAGATATTGCCGAAAGGCCAGCGTCCGGCACTTGCCATACTGGTTGGCTTGCGCGACGACCATTGCTGAGTCGCCTAGCAATATGACGTCGCGGGCACCCATTGACAGCGCAACTTCGACCGCATCGATCAACGCCAGCCATTCGGCGTCGTTGCTTGTGCCGGTGCCGCAATCGCTGCGATAGTGGACAACCCCGCGCGCAACCACCGCCGTTTCCATTCGCCCCGGATTTGGCCTGCATCCCCCGTCGAAGAAAATCTTGATCGTAGCTGACCGCATCTGTCGTCAGTTGCGGATTTTGCCGTTGTTGTCATCATAATCACATCAAAGCGCGGCTATTTCAATCGCTTTGGTACTTCAGGAAGGCGGCTCCTCATGATCGAACGGATTGGCATCATCACAGGTGTGGAGGCCGAAGCAGCGGCGCTTTTTCCGGGCGAAAGTTCGGAAGGCGAACCGCTCCATGGATTTCTGGTGCGGCAGGTGAGATTAGCGGGCCAAGAAATCGCCATTACGTGCAGCGGCATCGGCAAGGTCAATGCCGCTATGGCCGCGATGATGCTTGTTGAGCATTATCATGTAGATTTGCTGCTGGTGGTGGGTACTGCAGGAAAATTAAGCGATATCGACGGGGACTGTTTCCAGATTGTCGAAGCGGTGCAAGGTGATTACGGAGCCTCTCGGCACGATAGCTTTGCGCATTATAGTGCCGGCGCATGGCCCATCGGCCAAGCCCATGTCGAGCCGTTTCGTGCTGGCGTAACGCCCGATGTCGGCCTGCCCAAGGTGCGGATCATCACCGGTGACTGCTTTATCGAAAATCCGGATCATAGCAGGCGATTATATGATGCGTTGGAAGGCGATATTATCGACATGGAAACAGCGGCAGTTGCGCAAGCTGCCTTGCGCATGAATGTGCCCTGGGCCGCGATTAAGGCGACGACCGATAATGCCGATGGTAAAAGCGTCGGTGATTTTCAAAGCAACTTGAAACGCGCGGCGAGGATGGCTGCCGAAGCGGCCGAGCGGATGATTGCGGCGCTATAGGTCAAATCAGCAATCCTACCGCATGGATCACAATTCCTGCCATTCCGCCCACCAGCGTTCCGTTTATGCGGATGAACTGGAGGTCGCTGCCCACGGCGTTTTCGACACGATCGGTGATTGTCGAGGCATCCCAGCGGGCAATTGTATCCGAAACCAACGCGACGATATTGTCGCCGTAATTTTCGGTGGTGCCGACAATGGCACGACGGGCAAAGCGGTTAATCTGGTGTTTGAGGCGCGCGTCCTCCTGCAAAGTTCCGCCCAGCTTGATAAGCGCATCGCCAAGGCTCCCGGCCATTGCTGCATCGGGATTGCGTGCTGCTTTAAGCAGGCCATCACGCCCCTGGTCCCAAAGGCTGTTGATCCATTTACTCATCGCCGGATTTTCGAGCAACTGTCCCTTCCAGTGATTGACCTTGGCCTGTAATTCCTTGTCGTGGCGAAGGTCGTGAGCCAGGCTGGCGAGGCCTTCTTCGCCCTTTTCGCGCAAGGGATGGTCGGGGTCGGCGGCCATGTCGTGGAGCAACTTGGTAAGACCGTTGACGATAGCGTCGGCAAGCCGGTCGTCGAGCCCTGTCCATCGCATGATGGTATTGGCGCGCTCCTCCACCATCGCGCGGATGAGGTGCTCGTTTGCATCAAGGGTTTTAGAAGCCCATTTGATGATTCCATCAAGCACTGGCACATGCCGCCGCTGCTTGATCATCGCGGTCAATAACTGGCCCAGTAACGGGGCGATATCGAGCTTGTCGAGTTGCTTGCGGATTGCACTCTTGGCGACGCCGCCCAGGCGCTCGTCATCCAATGCAGCGATGATGTCGCCCATCAACCGTGATGCTCCCATGCGCATCCGGCCTTCGCCGCCTGTGGGGGCGCTCAGGAACTTGCCCATTGCGCCTGCAACATCCATTCGCTGGACGCGGCGGGCGACGACTTTGGTGGTCAGGAAATTGGTGCGCAGGAAGCTGGCAAGCGTGCGGCCTAGGCGCTCCTTGTTATTAGGAATGATTGCGGTGTGCGGGATGGGGATACCAAGCGGGTGACGGAACAAGGCCGTAACTGCAAACCAGTCGGCGAGACCGCCCACCATTCCCGCTTCGGCAAAAGCGCGCAGGAAGCCCCAATGCCCTTCGTAGCGGGTTTCCATGTAATTGCCGCCGATGAAAAGCAGGACCATGAACAGCAGCAAGCCGGTCGCGATGATCCGCATCTGCCGCAATTCGGCATCGCGTTCGGCATAGCGGGTCTTTTCGGACTGCCCCAATTTATCGACTGACTTCACATCAATGCCTTAGCGCAAGGCACCCGTCGCTGCAAAGGAAGCAATTACTCCGCAGGCTGCAGCCCGCCAAGATCATTCTTGCCAGTTTTCTGACCCGCTTTGGCCGGGGCAACTGCTCGTTCACCATGCTTATCGGGATCATAAGTGAGCAATCGGGTACGCAGCCACGGCCCGACACGCTTTTCAAAGCCATCGGCGAGGCTGAACCCAGCGGGTACGATAAGCAGCGTGAGCACAGTCGAAACGATCAGCCCGCCAATTACGACAGTACCCATCGGCGAGCGCCATTGGCCGTCTCCGCCGAGGGAGAGCGCGGTGGGAATCATGCCAGCTGTCATTGCGACGGTGGTCATGACAATTGGCTGCGCGCGCTTGTGCCCCGCCTCCATAATTGCCTGGAATTTCGGGACGCCGCGGGCCATTTCCTCGATCGCGAAGTCGATCAGGAGGATCGAGTTTTTGGCAACGATGCCGAACAGCATCAGCACACCGATAAACACCGGCATGGAAATCGGCTGGCCGACAAGCGCCAAGGCCATCAATCCGCCCAATGGCGCGAGCAGCAATGATCCCATGTTGACCAGCGGTGACATGAAGCGATGATAGAGCAACACCAGAACCGCGAAGACAAGCAGGGTGCCCGAAATCAACGCAGTCAGGAAGTCACGCTGCATCTCCGCTTGCCATTCCTGACTGCCGAATGGAGCGCGTGACACACCCGTGGGCAGATCAAGCATCACTGGAAGTTTGTTGATCGCAGCGTCGGCGGTCGAGGAAACTACTCCTGGAGAAAAGTCGGCGCCGACGAAGACGCGGAAATTCTGGTTGCGCCGTTCAATAGAGGTGGGGCCAGCGCCGAAACTGATATCGGCCACGCGTGACAGGGGAACGGAGCCGCCGCTGGCAGTCTGGACCGGTAGGTTGCGGATGACGTCGAGATTCTGGCGGCTTTCCTTGGCCAACATTACGCGGATTGGAATTTGCCGGTCGGTCAGCGAAAATTTCGCGCTGTTTTGGTCGATATCACCCAAGGTTGCAATTCGGATCGTTTGGCTCAAAGAAACGGTCGTTACTCCAAGCTGCGCTGCAAGGTCGGTGCGAGGGGTGATGAGCAATTCGGGCCGCTGCAAGTCGGCATCGATGCGCGGAGCCCGCACTTCCTTGAGGCCCTTCATTTGCTCGACCAACGACACGGCAGTCCGGTCGAGTGCGGCGGGGTCGGAACCCGACAGCATGACCGAGACGTCGCGCCCCGAACCACCGCCGCCGGGGCCAAATGCCTGGAACGATACGCGTGCGTCAGCGATTTGGCTGAATGCAGGTGAAAGCGCCTGTTCGAACTCCTGGCTGGTCCGCTCACGATCCTTCTTAAGCGTTATGAAGACGCTGCCGCTGCCTTCATTAATTCGTTGTAGTGCCGTATCGACTTCGGGCTGCGCCTCGATAATCGCAGTCGCCTGATCCACCACGACCTTGGTCTGGTCGAGCGTTGTGCCAGGGACCATTTCTATGCGCACCCGGCTGAAATCCTGGTTGCCAGTGGGGAAGAACTGTTTCGGCAGAATAACGAGCAGAGCAATTGTCGCTGCAAGGGAGAGAACACCAAGGCCCATCATCCAGCGGCGATGGCCAAGCGACCATTTCAGGATCTTCATGTACCGGTCCATCAACGGACCTTCGCCATGTTCCGCGATACCGCCTGACTTCAGAAAATAGGCCGCTATCATCGGCGTAATCATGCGCGCGACAGCAAGGCTCATGAGTACTGAAGCAACGACGGTAAGGCCGAAATTCTTGAAAAACTGCCCGGCGACTCCCGGCATCAGGCCGACCGGCAGGAACACCGCGACAATCGAGAAAGTCGTCGCGACCACGGCAAGGCCGATTTCGTCGGCAGCATCGATAGACGCCTGATAGGCGGATTTGCCCATGCGCATATGGCGCACGATATTCTCGATCTCGACGATGGCATCATCTACAAGCACACCTGCAACTAGGCCCAATGCAAGCAACGACATCGTGTTAAGCGTAAAGCCCAGAAGGTCGAGGAACCAGAATGTCGGAATAGCCGACAGCGGAATCGCAATCGCCGAAATCACCGTCGCGCGCCAGTCGCGCAGGAACAGGAACACGACGACAATGGCAAGCAAAGCGCCCTCGATCATCGCGGCCATAGAGCTTTTATACTGGCCCTTGGTGTAATCGACGCTGTTGAACAACGTCGTGAATTTGATACCCGGATTTTCTTTCTGGATTTCCTCCATTTTCTTGGTCGCTTCATCGAACACTGAGACATCGGACGCGCCCTTGGCGCGCGACATGGCGAAGGTGACAACTTGCTTGCCGCTTTCGAATGCCATCGACTTTTGTTCGCTGAAGCCGTCGGTTACTTCGGCAATGTCAGACAATTTGATCGTGCGTCCACCGCCGAGGCTGATTTGGGCCTGTCCGAGTGCGAAAGCGTTGGCAGCGTTGCCCAGCACGCGCACCGACTGGCGTGAACCTGCGATTTCGGATTGGCCGCCAGCAGCGTTCACATTCTGCTGGCGCAGGACGCCATTGACCTGCGCAGCGGTGACGCCAAGCGACTGCATCTTCGCTGGGTCGAGTACGACTCGAATTTCGCGACTGACACCGCCGTTTCGGCTCACCGAGGCCATGCCTTCGACGCTGAGCAGGCGGCGCGCAACTGTGTCGTCGACAAACCAACTCAGCTGTTCGAGCGTCATGTCGCTGGCTTCGACGGCGAATTGAGCAATCGGGTCGCTCGACGTCGCGACCTTGAAAATCTGCGGTTCCAATATGCCGTCGGGCAGGTCGCTGCGGATCTGGTCGACGGCGTTTTTCACTTCGCTGACTGCCGCATTGATATCGTCGCCAATCTCAAATTCGGCGCTGACCGTGGTGTTACCCTCGCTGGCGCTCGCATCGATATTGCGCACGCCTTGAACGCTGCGGATTGCAGATTCGACTTTTTGCGTTATCTGCGTGGTAATTTCGGACGGCGCTGCGCCTGGCTGCGAAATCGAGACGATGACCACCGGGAATTCGATATCTGGATCGTTCTGCACCTCCATACTGATGAACGACATAATGCCTGCAAGCGTGAGTGCGACGAATATGACAATCGGCACCACCGGGTTGCGGATCGACCATGCGGAGATGTTACTGAAATTCATGGCGGGAGATCCGTTTTTGCTAAATTACTTCTTGAGCAGCTTGGGCTTGATAACCTCGTCGGGGTTCAGGAACCCACCCGCATAGAGCACCACGCGCTCAGTGCCGTCGAGGCCTTCTGCGATGGTCAGTCCGTTGGCCGTGGTCGTCCCGACCTTCACCGGACGCCGCTTCACCTTATTATCCTTGCCGACAATATATACAAAGCTGCCTTCGCGGCTGGTTTGAACAGCCGATTCGGGCAAGACTGGCGCGGTCATTGCGCCGGCCTTGATTTCGACCGAGGCAAAGCCGCCGGGACGAAGCGCGCGGTCGAAGGGTAGCGCGATGCGCGCCATGCCCTGACGCGAGGTCGCGTTAATCATCGGCGATACCTGCCAGATTGTGCCGTTAAACTGACGGTCCGTGCCGACCGGCGTCACGCTGGCGGGAACACCTTCGGAAATCAGTGCAAGGTCATCCTCGCTCAGCGCCGCTTGCAGTTCCATTTGGCCTTCCTGCGCGAGGCGGAACAATATGCCGCTGCCTGCAGAAACGGTCTGGCCTTTTTCGACATTGCGTTCGAGTACGAAGCCTGAAACCGGCGCGCGAATGTCGAGCCGGGCGTTTCGCGCACGAGTTTCGTTCAGTTGCGCAACGGCGACGTTAACCCGAGCGCGCGCGGCGTCGCGGGTCGCGGTTTTACGGTCGACATCGGCCTTCGAAATAAATCCGCGTTCCACGAGTTGGAGGGCACGGTCGAGTTCGTTTTGCGCAAGTTGCGCGTCTGCCCGCGCCACCCCAATTTGCGCATCCAGTGCGGCAGCCTGCTGCACCTGTACCGAACGGTCGACGCTCACGAGCACCTGGCCCTGCTTTACCCAATCGCCTGCATCGACATATACCTGTGACACCGCGCCGCCTTCACCGACGACGCCGACTGGAATTTCGCGGCGAGCAGCAAGCGTGCCGGTCGCATTGATAGAGCGAACCACGGTATCGCGTCCGGGTGCAACGACTGTCACTGTTTGTGCCTGGCCATCCTTCGCTTCGCCAGCAGCAGGTGCAGCTTCGCCCCCGCTGCCCATCATGAAATACGCCGCGGCGCCGATGGCGACAATTGCAATGACTACTGCGCCAATGATCAGCCGACGCCGCTTGCGCTGCCGGTCCTCTTCAAACAAGCCGCCGTCCAACGTGCCGCTCATCGTCGTTTCGTAATTCATCTGACCGTCCAAATTCTTCGATGGCGGGGCGCAACTGGCGGCCCGTGGTTGTTGTCGCGCTGTATTATCTTAATAAGTCACCGTCTGCAAGACGCAGAATCTCGACCGGATAATGGCGATGCTTGCTTTTACGATACAGGAAAGCGCAAGGGGCAACAATAGAGACAGGCAGCAATATTGTTCGACAAACAACGTGCGACAAAGAAAAAGCCGCGCAGACAAGCCTGCGCGGCTTTTGAATTAGCCTTGGGCCGGTTAGCGAACGCGGCCGCGTTGCACCAGATTAAGAATGCCCAGAACAACGACGGCGCCGATGAAGGCGACGACCAGGCCGGTCAGCGAAAACTCCTGCACGCTTCCCATAATGCCAAACCGGTTGGCGATCAGATTGCCGACTACAGAGCCGACGC
This sequence comes from Sphingomonadales bacterium, assembly GCA_031400695.1. GTDB lineage: Bacteria > Pseudomonadota > Alphaproteobacteria > Sphingomonadales > Sphingomonadaceae > Sphingorhabdus_B. Next base: position 34,928 of record JANNQI010000004.1, read on the forward strand.
AGCCAGCAACGACATTCCAGAAGATACCCATCGACGCATCGCGGCCCATGACTTTGCTTGCGAGCCAACCGGCGATGCCGCCAACGATAATTGCAATAATCCAACCCATGATATTCCTCCTCTTCGCGCCCTGTTGAGGTGTGGACGGAGGTGTATTATAGCGGCAATACATCGGATAATGGAAGGGCAAAACGTGCAAGCGATTGTAAACACGATGGCGCAACGAAAAACCCCCGCAATCACTTGCGGGGGTTTTTGGAGCTTCGCGTGTAAACTGTCGCTCAGTATTTCTGCTGGCGCTCGTACAGGTCGCGATAATGCTGGATACGCGTTACGCGCAGGCCGGGCATACCCGAACGATCGACTGCGCGCTGCCAAGAAGCGAACTCTTCGAGCGTCAGGTCATAACGTTCGCACGCGTCGTTGATCGACAGCAAGCCGCCATTGACCGCAGCCACGACTTCGGCCTTGCGGCGGACGACCCAGCGGGTGGTGCCTGCCGGTGGAAGGCTGGATAGCGTCAAGGGTTCGCCCAATGGACCAATCACTTGTGCTGGACGGATTTTCTGGTTCTCAATCATAACTTCCTCAATGCTCCATGCCCCGCATGGTTTAACTGTTCCCCAGCTCCGTCATTCTTTAAATCACGGACTTTGATATTCGTTGAACCGGCTTGGTAAACGGCCTGTTCAGCAATTAGATTCGGCATTGTATCGCGCCAAAAAGCGCCACGAACTGCCGTTTTTTGCGAGCCGCGCTGTGCGAAATAATGAATGCGTTGCTCGGTGTAGTCACCTTCTAGCCGCAAAGCGGTTTCGGCCCGGCGCAATGTACGCACGGTCTGGCTTCTCGACTGACGCGCAATCGTTACTGCAAGCAATACATCCAGACGAACCGGACCGACCGAATCTTGACGCTGTGCAAAATGGGGGAATGTCATTTCCATGACACCCCCCTAGCGTTACATCATATAACAGCAGGTAAAGGACGAGTTCAGTCGATGTTAGCGAAAGTTAACGGCGGTTATCATTTGGATTTGCTGGCTGTTCCATTTCGAGAAATGGCCACGCAAAACTAGCAATTCCCGTCCAACGCACCTATGTGCACCGTCAAATGATTGACGATATTTTCTCTGCAGATTTTCAGTTGGGCGCCGATTTGACGGGTAAGCGAATCGTTGTTGCCATGTCGGGTGGCGTCGATTCGTCGGTCGTGGCCGCACTGGCGGCACGTTCCGGAGCTGAAACAATCGGCATCACGCTTCAGCTTTACGATCATGGCAGCGCGGTAAAGCGCGCCGGAGCCTGCTGCGCCGGCCAGGATATCCGCGACGCACGCGCTGTAGCCGACAAGCTCGGCATTGCGCATTATGTCTTCGACCACGAAAGTCGTTTTCGCGAATCGGTGATTGAGCATTTCGCCGACGAATATATGGCTGGCCGCACGCCGATACCGTGCGTGCGCTGCAATATGGGAGTGAAGTTCACCGACCTGTTCCGGCTGGCGAAGGAGTTGGGCGCCGATTGCCTCGCCACCGGCCATTATGTCCGGCGTGTCGAAGGTCCTTCGGGTGCAGAACTGCACCGCGCCGCCGATCCGGCGCGCGACCAGAGCTATTTCCTCTTTGCAACGACGCAGGACCAACTCGAATATCTGCGCTTTCCCTTGGGCGGTATGCCTAAACCGCAAGTGCGCGCGATTGCCCAGGAACTCGGCCTGGTCGTGGCGATGAAGCCCGACAGTCAAGATATCTGCTTCGTTCCCGATGGCGATTATGCAAGCGTCGTTCGCAAAGTCCGTCCCGACGCCGAAACCGGCGGCGACATTGTTCATTTGGATGGTCGCGTGCTGGGGCAGCATAAGGGTATGATCCATTACACGGTCGGTCAGCGCAAAGGGCTTGAGGTCGGCGGGCAGGCTGTTCCACTTTATGTAATACGGCTGGACCCGGCGACGCAGCAAGTCATTGTCGGCCCGCGTGAAGCGCTCGCGGTCGATGCGGCGCGGGTGGTCGATGCCAACTGGTTGGATGATGTGCAGGGCCGACCTATATTGGTCAAGGTTCGCTCGATGGCCAAGCCGGTCGCAGCAAAGCTTGAGGGCGAGTTGCTGTGTTTCGAAACGAGCGAATATGGCGTAGCCCCGGGGCAGGCCGCGGTTCTATACGACGGCGACCGCGTGCTGGGTGGCGGGTGGATTGCCGAAACAGTAGCGGCGGAATTGCCCGTCGCGGCCTAAAGCGCCTCGATCTCCACCTCATTCAATTGCACACAACCGAACGCGCCGCGTCTTTCCGCCACTGCTTTGGCCAGAAACGGGATCGAGGCTGTTACGCGTTTGTGTTCTGGGTCGTCCGAAAAGGTGACCATCTCCATCCCCGCCTCCTTATCGGTTTCGCAACTCGTCATGTCGCGGCCTTCGATATAGCGGCACGAGCAGGCAATGTGTGCGCCATAGGCTGCGCCAACGCGGGCCTGACCCTTGATGCTGCTCCAGTTCCAGACGAGCAGCAATACGGCCATGGCCATCACGCCTAACGCAATGTTGCGTGCTGTGCGTAACCTGCTGCGCGGTTCGCTGGTGGAATTGGGTGAAGTTGCAGTTGCCATAGGGCCTCGTGTTGGTGCATCGATGTGCGCATGCCTAGAAACAAAACACTGGTCGCCGCAACCGCTTTCTCGCTTTTGCTCGTATCGTGCGGCAAAGAGCCTGCGCCTGTGCCCCGACGAGAAGGGCCGGTGATGATTGCGGACGATGCGGTCGTTGGCAAAGAACGGCTCGCCGAAACCATTGCCCCCTTTTTTGAAGACCCAGCGCTTGCCGAAACCCGCGCAATTGTCGTGATGCAAGGCGGACGCGTAATCGCAGAACGCTATGCACCGGGCTATGGCCCTGACACACGTCTCATTAGCTGGTCGATGGCGAAAAGCGTGACCGCAACCCTTGTCGGTTTGATGATCGCCGACGGGCGGCTGGCGCTAGACGAACCAGCACCGGTGCCCGAATGGCAAACCCCCGGCGATCCGCGCGCCAAGATCACGATCCGGCACTTGCTTCATATGTCGTCGGGCCTTGATCACACCGAAATGGCCGAAGGCGAAATCGAGATTTTCGACGCGGATACGCCGCAGATGCTGTTTCTGGACGGGCGTGATAATGTAGCACGTTATGCCGAAACGCGGCCGATGGAGGCGGCGCCCGGCAAGAAATTCGAATATAGCAGCGCGACCAGCAACATTCTCGCCGACATCATGACCCGCTCGCTGACCTCCAGCAAAGACCCCGTCGAGCGCCGCAATGCGATGCTCGAATATGCACGCGGGCGGTTGTTTGAACCTTTGGGCATGACCAGCGCGTTCCCCGAGTTCGACCGCAACGGCACGATGCTGGGAGGAAGCATCATTCACGCAACTGCACGCGACTGGGCAAAGTTCGGCGAGTTCCTGCGCAACAATGGCTCGGTACGGGCGGCGCAATTATTGCCGACGAGTTGGACTCGGTTTATGAAAATGCCGAGCAAGACCGACAGCAGCTATGGCGGGCACATTTGGCTCAATCGAACGCGCAACGAAGGACGCGATCAGGTCTTGTTTCCGGGTAAGGCGCCGTCCGATGTGTTTGCTGCGCTGGGGCATCTAGGGCAGTTCGTTGTGGTTTCGCCTCAGCACCGGCTGACGATTGTGCGACTGGGAAACACCGCGGACAGCGACCTAGATCCGATCGATGACCAGTTGGCGAAACTGATTTCGATTTTCCCGAAGGGCTAGGCCTTCGCAACCGGCGCGTCGTCGCCAAGATCTTCATACCAAGCCTCGACCGGACCGCTGAGTTTGAGCAGAAGAGGATTACCCTTGCGATCGCGGGCCTTGCCGGCCTGAACCTTGATCCAGCCTTCGGAGATGCAATATTCCTCGACCGTTGTGCGCTTTTCGCCCTTGAATCGGATCCCAATGCCGCGCGCCAGTCTGTCGCCGTCGAAATGCGGGCTGGCTGGGTGGATTGAAAGATGGTCGGGCGGGGTGTCGGCCCCGGCTGTTTTGGGTTCGTCAGTCATGGCTTGCGCCTTTGCCGCAAAGCCCTTTGCTTGGCAAGGCAGCTACATGGCTTGAGGATCGAAAAATTCGACGATAAGGAAATCAAGGTCGGCGGTGGGTTCGAAATTTTTTCTTCGCATCTCGAACTGTGTCGGGCCGATTTTTCTCACGCCGGTGCCGCAGAAACTTAGGAGATTGTCTGGCTTATCCTTGTCGATCACAAGACGAAAATCCTTGATCGGTCCTTTCCAGTTCGCGCCTGACTTCAGGACATAGCTGACCCAGTGCTCGGTGTAAGGCACGCCGCCATATTCATCGCCCTTGGCCTTGGCCGCTTTGGCTTTTGCCGCATAGGCCTTGTCGAAACCGGCAAGAAACGGCTTGTCCATGCAGTAACGCTTGGCATATTCGGCGAAATAGCCGTTGGAGCTTTTGCGATATTCCGCGATCAACGCGCCGCCGACGCTGCCGCCGGCAAAGGGCATATATTCATGCTCGACGGTGATCGTCTTGCCCGCGGGGAACGTCTGCTTTCGGGTAACGTGCGTCACCAATTGCCAAGCCGGTTCGACGGCCTTGGGGTCGTCTCCAGGCCGTCGCAGCAAGCCTTCTTTGAGCGCGGCTGCCTTCTGCTTTTCGGGCAGGTCGACCAGCTTTTCCAAAAATTCGTATTTTTCCCAGTAATCGACCGGCCAGCCAAGCTGCTTCAACCGCGCCGAAACATCCTTGCCGTTTACCTCGACACGGTCGACACGGGTCAGCGTGGCTGCGTTGCCGTCGACCTTGGTCGAGAAGCGGAGATTGTTCCAATCGGGATAACCCTGCTCGCTGAGGTAAGGCGCAATGCCCCATGGGATCGACGGCAGCGGGAACGAAACCAGCGTTTCCACATCCTTGCTGCTGCGGTTGGTGTAGCGATATTTAACCTTCACGATCTCCCGCGAGATAAACAGATCCTCGCTGTCCATGCTGATCGCGTCATTCTGTTGCAATTCCAACCCGCCGACACCGACCGCGGCGCTGCTGTCATTGGCCGATGCGCTTGGGGTGAGAGCAAGCAGGACGATGGCAGCGATAAATCTCTTCATGTCTGCGCTATGCCATGCCAAAGGCTTCGGATGAAAGCCGGAAATTACGATGCGATAATCCTGGGTGCTGGCGGCGCGGGTTTGATGTGCGCGCTGACCAGTGGACAGCGTGGGCGTCGGGTGCTGGTAATCGACCATGCGACCGGCCCGGGGAAGAAAATCTTGATCTCCGGCGGCGGGCGGTGCAACTTCACCAATGTCAACGCGACAACGGCGCACGCGCAGGAACGCTATCTTTCGGCCAACCCGCATTTTGCGAAGTCGGCGCTCGGTCGCTATACGCCACAAGATTTCATCGGGCTGGTGCAGTCGCACAATATCGCTTTTCATGAAAAGACGCTGGGGCAGCTTTTCTGCGACGGTAGCGCGCGGCAGATTGTCGCAATGCTGATGGACGAATGCGACAAGTCGGTCGCTTCGGGCGGGCGCGTTGATTTCGCATTCGATGCTCCGGTGGGCGAAGTATCGCACGACGGAAGTGGCTATCAGGTAATTTGTAACGGCCTCAAAGCCAGCGCACCATCGCTGGTCATCGCTACCGGCGGGCCGAGCATCCCCAAAATGGGCGCAACCAGCTTTGCTTATGACCTAGCGCGTCAGTTCGGCCTGAAAATCGTCGAACCGCGCCCCGCGTTGGTGCCGCTAACGCTCGGCGGCGATGATGTGCTGTTTCGGGAACTGTCGGGGGTCTCTGCAGAGGTCGTCGCGCGGTGCGGCAAAACCGAATTTCGCGAGGCGGCGCTGCTGACACATAAAGGTCTATCCGGGCCAGCCATATTGCAAGTTTCTTCATACTGGCGGCCAGGGCAGGATATTGGCATCGACTTCTTACCCGATAAGTCATCCGGATGGTTGCGCCAATTCAAACGGGATAAACCCCGAAGCACCCTCAAGTCGGTGCTTTCGGGCGAACTTTCCGGGCGCCTTGCCGATACATTGGCCGACAGGATCGGCAATGAAGGGAATCTTGCCGATGTACAGGACCGCGTGCTCGAACAAACCGAGCGCCGCCTTGCGAGTTGGCAGTTCACGCCGAATGGCAGCGAGGGTTACGCCAAGGCTGAGGTGACGCTCGGCGGCATCGCCACCGACGGCCTGTCGCAGCAGACGATGGAGGCGAGGAAAGTCCCCGGCCTTTATTGCATCGGCGAGGCGGTTGATGTCACCGGATGGCTTGGCGGCTATAATTTTCAGTGGGCCTGGGCGAGCGGGGTTGCAGCGGGTCACGCGGTTTAGACGGCAATGAAAAACTCCTCCGGTTGGGGAGGGGGTAAAGCGATAGTTCAGAAAAGAGTGAATGATGACCAAGAAGGGCTTGTATCATTAACTCCCTGAACGACTGTCGCATGATAGCAAGAATGAAAGCTACAGGCAGCGGCTGGAATGTTGTAGCGAGCGGACGTTCGAGTTGGCTCAATTACGAGATGCGTCAATGTGCCTGGATGTAGCTCATCGCGTCGCTGAACGTCGTCACCCAGGTGTCGGGATGTGCGGCGAGATGGGTCAGGAGTTCGCGGTGCGCTTCGTCCGAAACTGCAAGGTGATCCCCACCAACGCCGTGAAACACCACGACGCCCAAAGCGCCGGCGGCGCGTACCTGATCGACCCATTGAATCATTTGCGCGCCGCTGGTCTCGTTGGGCGAGGTCACTATAAAGATCGGCGGATTTTCCGATACCGACGGGGCGTCTTCGTCACGATAGAAAGTGGCCACGCCGGACGCGATCAAAGGCGCGTAATAATCGATGCCGCTCACGGTCGTGTGCCCGCACGGCGCGCCGAACGCATGCGCCGGGCGTCCGTCAATCGCCGTAAGAAACGCATTCATGGTGCGAATCTCGTTGAGCATCGTGGCCACGTCATAGGATTCCGAGGTGTTGCGCTCGGGCATGACGTACGTACCTCGTCGGCAAGGGTGATGCAGCGTGTGATTGGCGAGCTCGTGGCCCGCTTCTGACGCCACGCGCCAGCCTGCAATGCTTTCGGGCGTGATATTACCCCCAGTCAGGAAGAACGTGCCCTTAAGCCCGGCCTCGTTGAGCGCGGGAATGGCATATTGTAGCTGCGAGGGCGCGGAATCGTCATAGGTCAGCACGATCGCTGACCGTTTGCCCTCCGGCCACGCATAAGGCCGTGCTGCGGCGGGCGCGGCGCTGTGGGCAGCCAGAACCAAGCCCACAATCACGGCCAACAACCATTTCATCGTGCATCTCCCCATTTCGTCAGCTCGCGAAGCCAATAGTCCAATCAATCACCTGTGACCGGCCCCCATTGAGTAGTCCGCGTTGATTGTTAGTGCAAGATTGCCTCCGGCGCCATGGTTGCCCGCAGGTGGAGCGAAGCGGAACCGGAGGGCAGCCATGGCGGTGCCGCCACTTCCGAGGCCGGAGGCCGATACCCTAGCCAATCTGCTGATGTCCGCAATGTTAGCGACATCGGCCGGTCGAATAGTCACTCCGCATGACCACTTCTGACCAAATGCAGACGAACTGTCTGGTGCTCGTGCTCAAACCGCGTCAGATCACCACGGCAGCTTTTGGCGGTGCATGACGAGTTCCGGCAAGCCACCCATGCCACGCAAGGCCGACACTGACGATGCCGGTTAGGAGCAGCAGGAACGGTAGGCTCACGCTAGAGACACTGGCGAAGATTGGCCCCCAGGCCGGCAAGCGTCCAAGTGTGTCGAAGGACAGCGCCTGCGCAGCCACGAACGCTGCAGCAATGAGAAATGGGCGACCATGCTTCGGCGCTTGGCGGAATAAGTAAAGCGCCACGACTAGGGCGGCAAGGTTGCCACCCGCCATGGCGAAGGAAAAATTCTCTTCTGCGCCAAAGAACGGGATCAGCATGGCCAGTAATCGAAATCCAATCGGAGCGATCACAAACAGCAGCGTAGCCAGCATGTAGCGACTGTGGAGCTGAACATCGTGGCGATACTTGAGGCCGCTGTAGAAGAGCAACGCGAAAGCAATATTGGCTAATGGGTCGAAAATGCCGAACTGGGCAATGTTATCGACATTGCCGGTTGGGTTGCCGGCAAGGGTGGTCGCTTCGACATGGATCACCCACATCCCACCAATCAAAAAGAAAGGAAAAAGAACGAAGGTCGCAAGGCCAACCTTCCGGTGCAACGCAAATTGACCTTTGTGGATCGACCAGCTCTGCACCATGGCGAGGATCATCCACAGAACCGAGCTCGCCGCATGGACGTGGTGGGCCACGAGTTTGGCGGAGAGCTTCGAGAAATATCCCGGCCAGAAGGCAACGAACGTCAACGCTAACAGCGCCAACACGTACAGCCAGGCTTTACGAAAAGGCATATCCCCCGCTTTCTCACGAAGAGCATCGCACCGCAGAGCAATAATCGCAAGCATTTGTCGGAACACATCGTCGATCCGTGCTTGCCACTGCCCCGTTGCCGGCCTCCGGTTCCGCCAGCCCTGACCAGCAACTTGTACGGCCAATGTCCACCTTCCACCATTCTCTGCTGTCGGATTGCGCATTGAACCATCGGCAGCTTCAGAGGCCATTGAAGCTTGACCTAAACGACCGCAAAGTTGTCGTTCACTGCCTGTCCGCCGTGGCGGATTTTGGGTGGAGAACGGACACCGATATTTGATCGGACCACCGACAGCCGAAAACCGCATTTCGTCGCACCGGCACGTTATTTCATGGCCTCTGCTACGGCGCCTTCGTGAATCGCCTTGGCCGCCATGCCGAGCCTGATCACGCCGGCCATGTTTGCTTCAATCGTTGGTCCGACCTTGGCAAGTGCGGCGAGCTGCGGGTCGCCTGTTGTAATCATATTCGCAATCGCTGGCTCCGTGGGGTGCAGGCGGCTGCGGGCATTGAAGGCATTGATTTTCTCATTCCGGCCCAGAATGTCGTCGCTGAAGAGGTTCACCATCACGGCGTAGGGATAGGTGTCCGGGGTGTCGGTCAAAGGAGTGGGCGGGCACAGCGCGTTCTTTTCCGCGTCGGTTTCGAAATTCGCTTCGACAAATGCGACCAATGCTGCGCTGTAAGGCACGAATGGCGTCTTTACGACCTGCAGCGTGATCCGGTTACCGTCGAAAATAGGTCCCATGTCGGCGCGCGGATTGAATGGCACGGCGGTGGCGGTGCAATCGATGAACAGCGAGTTCGGCGGCACTGCGACCGTTTCATCCTGAAAATGCATTGCGCCGGGTTCGATGCGGGTGACACGGCCTTGCCGGTGGGCCTGGGTGATGGCTTGCAGCATTGCGACTTCGCCCTCCGAGATGACGGCGTAGTGCATCATCCGTGGTGTTATGCTGCGATCGAGGCGGAGGAAAACCCCGCGCTTCTCCAGTTTCAGCAGCATTTCATCGCCGCTGTCCGACGCGGCTGCGCACTCGACCAGAGCTAGCTGAAATTCAATCAGTCCCTCTAGCGCCACATGGGCTGGTTGCAGGAAGCGGCGGTTGAACATCCACGAATCGCGCGGGCGCACCCAGCCGATCCGCTCTGGCGAGACGCCCGCTTCGAGTAGCCAGACCGCCGTATCCATCGCGGTTTTCCCGCCACCAAGGATGATGAAGTGATCGGGGAGATTGCCCGCGTCCTTCCACAGCCCCGGAAGTTCACCCGGTATCGTGAAGCGCGTGCCCGGCGCGATTTCAAATGCAGGCGTATGCGTGGCGGGAACCGAGGTCTGGAAATAGGTCGCATCCACCAGCTTGCGATGCACGGTAACGCTGGTTTCTGCTCCAGACAGAATACCGCGCAATTGATGCACATTGTCAGCTTGCCCACGATATTCGGTAAGCGGAAAATAGGCTACCCGGCCGCTTGGAAGCAGCCGCTCGTTCATCAGCTTGGCGTAATAGGCGAGGATTTCCGGATGCTTGGCGAGCGGATGCATCCCCTTGTTGTGACCATGCGTGTCGACCCGGTCTGGGCCCAATTCCATCGAATTGACGCCGTAGGTTGAGCTTGGCTGGTGCAGCGCGACAAACGGGTAGGCATCGTTCCAGTGGCCGCCGGGCTTGGCGTGTTTGTCGACGATAGTGATATGGCAACGGGGGTCCTCTTCGAGCAGCGTGTCGGCGAAAGCCAAGCCAACCGCGCCTGCCCCGATGATAAGGTAATCTGTAGTAGCTTCGGCCATGTCATTGTCCTCCCCCGCGCGACACAATCCTAACATAACATGTAAACCGGCCGGGCACACGCATACATTCTCGTGGGCCATCGCGAGCATCGAACGGGCGTGACGGGCTGATTATGAGAGCGTCAAGACCCACGTTTCAGACGCGCATCCACCAACGCCTCTCTGAATCAAGCTGCTCAGCAGAAGGTGGTAGATCGATCCTTTGACGTGCTTTCTCAGCTTAAACTCTAGTGACCGGATCGCTCACACCAATGTCCGAAATTGGGTCGAGTCCGGAACGGCAGCTTTTAGTTCTTACGCGCTAAAATGCTGCCGTCATAAGCTGGGCATTTGTTAGTTTCTCACTGCGGCTTGTTGCCTTTAGATTACGGTGTGGTCATTGATGCACTTACCGGCACATACCACTACACCCCCTCCGGTTTTGGGAGGGGTTTTTTGGGTTCAGGCCGCCTGTTTGGCGCGCGATTGCTTCTTGCGCTCGTTCGGGTCGAGGAAGCGCTTGCGCAGGCGGATGTTCTTCGGCGTCACTTCCACCATTTCATCGTCGTCGACATAGGCAATCGCCTGCTCCAGCGTCATCCGCCAAGGCGGAGTGAGGCGGATCGCGTCGTCCTTTCCGGTCGAGCGGAAGTTGGTGAGCTGCTTCGATTTCATGGGGTTGACTTCGAGGTCATCCGGCTTGGCATTTTCGCCGATAATCATGCCTTCATAAAGGGCTTCGCCCGGCGAGACCATCAGGATGCCGCGCTCTTCCAACGGCCCGAGTGCGTAGGCGACGGCTTCGCCGCTTCCGTTTGAAATCAGCACGCCGTTTTTGCGGCCTTCAATCGGTCCACGGTGCGGCCCGTATTTTTCAAACAGGCGGTTCATGATCCCGGTGCCGCGCGTATCGGATAGAAATTCCCCGTGATAACCGATCAGGCCACGCGATGGCGCGCTGAAGGTGATGCGTGTCTTGCCGCCACCCGAAGGACGCATGTCGGTCATTTCGCCTTTACGAACCGCCATTTTTTCAACAACGGTGCCGGAGTATTCATCGTCAACGTCGATTACGACTGTTTCGTAAGGCTCAGTCCGTTTGCCGTCATCGTCTTCGCCGAACAACACACGCGGACGAGAGATACCGAGTTCGAAACCTTCGCGGCGCATCGTCTCGATAAGTACGCCAAGCTGCAATTCGCCGCGTCCTGCAACTTCGAAACTGTCCTTGTCGGCGGCTTCGGTGATGCGGACGGCGACATTGCTTTCGGCTTCGCGCATCAAGCGGTCGCGGATCATGCGGCTGGTAACCTTGGTACCTTCGCGTCCGGCCATCGGCGAGTCATTCACCGAGAAACGCATCGACAAGGTCGGCGGATCGATGGGCTGCGCATGCAGAGGCTCGGTAACGCTCGGCTCGGCAATGGTGTCGGCGACGGTGGTGGTGGTCAGACCGGCGATGGAAATGATGTCGCCAGCCTTGGCTTCTTCGACAGGAACGCGTTCCAATCCACGGAACGACATGATTTTGGACGCGCGGCCGGTCTCGACGATCTTACCTTCGGGGCTGAGCGCGTGGATTTGCTGGTTCACCTTGACGGTGCCCGATAGCACGAGGCCAGTTAGAATACGGCCCAAGAAGTTATCGCGGTCGAGCAGAGTGACGAGCATCTTGAATTCGCCATCGACATCTGCCTTTGGTGCCGGAACATGGCTGACGATGGTTTCGAACATCGGCGTCAGCGTGCCTTCGCGGCGGTCAGGGTCGGTCGAGGCGTAACCATTGCGACCCGAAGCATAGAGCACAGGGAAATCGAGTTGCTCGTCGGTGGCGTCCAAAGATACAAATAGGTCGAACACTTCGTCGAGTACTTCTTGAATGCGTTCGTCCGGACGATCGACTTTGTTGACTACAACGATAGGACGCAGACCAAGCGCGAGAGCCTTGCCGGTGACGAACTTTGTCTGTGGCATCGCACCTTCGGAGGCATCGACCAGCAGGATTACGCCGTCGACCATTGAAAGGATACGCTCGACTTCACCGCCGAAGTCGGCGTGGCCTGGGGTGTCGACGATGTTGATACGGGTCTTTTCGCCCTTGTGATCGTCCCATTCGACCGACGTGCACTTCGCCAGAATCGTGATCCCGCGTTCTTTTTCGAGGTCGTTCGAATCCATAGCACGCTCTTCGACGCGCTGATTGTCTCGGAAAGTACCGGACTGGCGGAAAAGTTGGTCAACCAGCGTGGTTTTGCCGTGGTCAACGTGCGCGATAATCGCGATATTGCGAAGGGACATAGTAGCTTGCCTTTTGGGAGTGGGACGACCGCAATCGCCCGATTTCGCCGCGCCCATAACCCAAGATGCGTTGCAGCGCAACATCGCTGCTGTTGCAATACGGATTATCAGCCGCCAAAGCGCCTTGCATGCTTGCCCGTATCTTTGCTGACCGCTTTGTTCTTCTGTTGCTCGCGACGATATTGCTGGCGAGTGTGTTGCCGGTTCGCGCGGAAGCGGCGGACACGGCAGCGCTGATTTCGATGGCTGCCATTTTTCTGCTGTTCTTCCTTAACGGGGTTCGCCTGCCTCGCGACGAGGTGCTGCACGGCGTGCGCAACTGGCGGTTGCAGGGCGCGATATTTCTGTTTGTGTTCGGCGTCATGCCCATGGTGGGATTGGGTTTATCGCACCTGTTCGACAATATCCTGCCTGCGACACTTGCCTTGGGTTTGTTGTTCGCCGGGATATTGCCTTCAACGATCCAGTCGGCAGCGGCCTACAGCGCGCTTGCCAAAGGGAATGTCGCTGCGTCGGTTGTGGCGGCCGCCTTGGTCAATCTTGTCGGTGTCGTCCTGTCTCCCTTTCTGTTCGCAATGCTGGCGCATGTGGGTGAGGCGAATGTATCGGGTGAGGCGGTGGGGCGCATCGCGTTGATCTTGTTGTTGCCTTTTGCTCTGGGGCAGGCATCCCAGCGATTGTTCAAGCCGTGGGTCGATGGCCACAAGTCGCTGGCGACATGGATGGACCGCATTTCGATTGCGATTGCGGTCTATGTGGCTTTTTCGGGCGCGGTCGTGGCTGGAATCTGGAGCGTCGTACGCGGCGACGAACTGGCTTGGCTCGCGGTCGCGCTATCGGTGATGCTGGTGGTTGGGTTTGGCGGGTCTTGGCTGCTCGGCGGTTTCATGAAATTGCCGAGAGGTGACCGGATCACCATGCTGTTTTCAGGCGGCCAAAAAAGCATCGCCATTGGTGCGCCACTTGCCGCAACGATATTTCCGCCCGCGATTGCCGGAATGGTTCTGCTACCGACGCTCGCTTATCATATGGCGCAGCTGATCCTGTCTGCGCCGCTTGCAACGCACCTGGCTAAAGACTCCTGAGGGCTTCCGAGGGCCGTGCGGCCAAAATCGGCAGCGAGCCGACGATGCCGAGCACAAACGTCAGCCCTGCGCCGCCAATAAGTGTCAGGGCCAATATCCCGTAGTCAGGCGCGAAGGTGAAGTCGAAGATTTGCACCACGACATAATATGCGGCACCCATGCCCAAAGCGAGCGATAACAGGCCTAGCACAACCGCCAATATGCCATATTCAAGCGCCTGAGCGCCCAATATCTGCCTGCGCGTGCCGCCGAGCATCTTGGTGATGACTGCATCGTAAATGCGCGACTGGCGAGCGGCGGCAATCGCGCCGACAAGGACGGCAATGCCAGCCAATATCGCGATCGACGCAGCAGCAGCGATAGCTTGCGCCATTTGGCTCAGCAATGTTGTAATCTGCGCTGTGACTTCGCCAACTTCGATGAGCGAAGTGGACGGGAAGGCAGGGGGCAAAGCTTTGGCCAATGTGCGCTCGGCGTCCTTCGATACCGTCAGCGTCGCAACCATGTTATGCGGCGCCGCGTCGAGGCTGCCGGGCGAAAACACCATCACGTAATTTAAGCCGAAATTTTCCCAATTCACGGTGCGGAGCGAGGCGATTTTGGCCGGGACTTCGACGCCCAGCAGGCTGACGGTCAAGCTGTCGCCAATGCCGACGTCCAATACTTCGGCTATTTCGGCGTCGAGACTAACAAGGGCTGGTCCCTTGTAATCAGACGGCCACCATTCGCCGGCTACTAGCTCACTGCCTTTCGGCACAGTCGAACTGTAAGTAAGTCCGCGATCGCCGTTGAGCACCCATGCGCCTTCGGGCAATTCCTCCAACTGGTCGACGCGCTGGCCGCCATATTCGATGATTGTTCCGCGCAAGGCGGGGATGAGGTTGATCGTGCCGTTGGGGTCCGCGTCCTTGACTATGCTTGTAAATTTCGCCGCACCATCGCGCGGGATATCGAGCACGAAAAAGCTTGGTGCGCGTTCGGGGACGCTGTTTTTTATCTCGTTGTTGATGCTGGTCTGGATGGCGGCAAGCGTGACGAATAATGTCAAGCCGAGGCCTAATGCGACCACTAAAGCCTGCGTCTGTGCGCCAGGGCGGTGGAGGTTGGCGAGTGCAAGCCTGGGCAGCGGTGCCTTGGGGCGGGGCAGGCGGATGGCAATGAAGCGCAGCAGGAAGGCGATGCCGGTGAGGAGCAGCAAAAGCCCGAATGCGGCGCCAATGAATGCCAGCGAGAACAACGGTTCGCGTGCTGTCACGACTGCTAACGCAACAATGGCGGCGATGGCGGCAACAACCCAGATCGTGCTGCGTTTATCGATGCGGCTGTCGCCCTCGACGACCGCTCGGAACAGACCAGCGGCGGGCACCGTGCGGGCACGGGCGAGTGGGGGCAAGGCGAAGGCGAGGGCGATCAGCAAGCCATAAATCGCGCTGACCGCCAATGGCAGCGGATGCAAATTGAAACCCGGTGCAACGGGCAGGATGTCGCCTGCAACCCAGCCAATCGCCATCGGCATTACGCTGCCGAAGGCGAGGCCCACCAGTATTGCCACGGACGCAACCGCAAGGATTTGCAAAATATAGATGCGGAAAATTGTCTGGCTGTCAGCACCGGTAACTTTCAACGTGGCGATGCTGGCGCGTTTGCTGGTGAGATAGCTGCCGACGCCATTGCCAACGCCGATGCCTGCGATGACTAAGGCGGCGAGACCGACCAACGTCAGGAATTGCCCCATGCGTTCGATAAAGCGCCGCGTTCCCGGCGCGCCGTTGGAGCGGTCGGTGATGTCCCACCCAGCGGCGGGAAATTGCGCTTCGAGGGCTTTGGCAACGGCGGCTGCTTCCTCTTGGCTGCCAAGCTTGATGCGGTATTTTGCCTCATACATGCTGCCGGGCTGGATCAGACCAGTGTCGGGAAGTGATGCCATATTGATGATGGCGACCGGCCCAAGCGTAAAGCCTTCGCCCAAGCGGTCGGGCTCCTCATCGATAATACCCGCAACCTTGAAAGTGGCCTCGCCAAAGCGGACAGTGCCGCCGGCTTCGATATCCAGCCGCTCGGACAGTGTCGGGCCGACATAAATGTAACCCTTGGCGGGTGCTTTGACAGTCCTGCCACCGCGCAACTTGAGCGAGCCATAATGGGGATAGACGTTATCGATGGCCTTTAGTTCGGCGAGCAGGCTATCCTCTCCAATCGCCATCGCTCGCAAGCGGACAGTTTCGGATACTGACCCCGCCTTGCGCATCGCGGCCATCTCGGCCTCGGTTCCTTCGCGTTGTGCAATGCCGACCTCAACGTCGCCACCTAAAATCGTCTGACCTCTGCGCGAGAGTTCATCGGCAATCTCGGCTGTCAGGCTACCAATCGCAGCCAATGTCGCGACGCCCAGAAACAAGCAGATGGCAAGCAGCCTCAGGCCCCGTATCCGGGCCGAAAGGTCACGGCGGGATATGCGCCAGATGGCTGCGAGTGGGAGGCTCAAGCCACGCTCTCCACCACATGGCCGTCGTGCATGGTTATGATCCGGTCGCATTTCTTGGCGAGGTCGGGGTCGTGCGTGATGATTAGGAGCGTCGCGCCCAAAGCGGCGCGGCGTTCGAAGAGGAGGTCGATAATCGATGTGCCAGTCGAGCCGTCCAGATTGCCTGTTGGTTCATCGGCAAAGATGATCTTGGGGGCAGCAGCCATTGCGCGGGCAATAGCGACGCGCTGTTGCTCACCGCCAGACAGTTGCGAGGGATAATGCGTCAACCGATGCCCAAGGCCGACCGCTTCCAGCTCGGCTTTGGCACGGCCAAACGGGTCATCAATTTGCGCCAGCTCCATCGGGATCGCTACATTTTCAAGCGCGGTCATAGTCGGAAGCAAATGAAATGCCTGTAACACTATGCCGATGCGCCCACGCCGCGCGCGCGCAAGCTCATCTTCATCGAGTTTGGTAAAATCGAGACCGTCGACCAATACCGTCCCACCGCTCGCCTGCTCCAGTCCGGCCAGAACTGCCATCAGCGACGACTTCCCCGACCCCGATGGCCCCAGCAGCGCAACGCTGCTGTCATAGGGCACCTCTAAATCGACCCCGCGCAAGATCGACACCTTCGCATCGTTTGAACCAAGGCTTAGGGTGACATTTGCCGCGCGGATTGCCATATCCGCTGTTGAGTTGACCGGAGCGTGCAAGGAAGGATTCCTTATGAGAGGTTTTGGCTTATGAGATGTTTTTGGATATATGGTGCGGTTGTTGTCGCAATCCAAGGGCTGGCGGCATGCGGGAATAACCCTGTAGCCGACGAAGCACCGAAAACAGAGGTGAAGGCCGAAGCGGCCAAATATGACAAGCTCGTCGTAGCCTTTGGTGACAGCCTTTACGCCGGATACCGCCTCGCCCCTAACGAAGGCCTCGCGCCGCAATTGCAGGCGGCATTAAAGGCGAATGGCGTCAATGCGCGCGTGCACAATGCCGGGGTGTCCGGAGACACAACGGCGGCAGGTAAGACACGGCTGTCGTTCGTGCTCGACAATCTGGAGCGCAAACCCGACCTCGTCGTACTCGGCCTCGGCGGCAACGACATGCTGCGCGGGATTAAGCCTGAAGAAACTCGGGCCAACATGGTGGCGATGTTGGACGAGCTTAAGAAACGCGAAATTCCGGTTGTGCTGACAGGGATGTTGGCTGCGCCAAATCTTGGGCAGGATTATGGCAATGCTTTCAATACCATATTTCCCGCATTGGCGAAACAGTATAGCACACCGCTTTATCCCTTTTTCCTTGATGCTGTGGTCACCGACAAGGCATTGATGCTCGACGATAATATTCACCCCAATGGCAAAGGTGTATCGCGGGTTGTCGAAGGATTATCGCCGCTGGTCGAAGCCGCTTTGATGGAACAGGGTGATACTGTCTTAGAAAAATAATACAGCTGGGGACGGAAGTGCTTGAAATGGTCGGGCACTCGTTCCATCTGTGAGTCTATATTTTCAGTGGGAAGAGTGCTCATGTCGACCGAAACCGCAACGCAAACCGTCAGCGATCTGAAACTGACGCCGCCCGATCCAGTGCCAATCGTCACCGCCAGCCAAGCGATGGGCCTGGTTCCGGTTACTGACGAGCAGACGACGAAGCTGCAGGAGCGGGTAGACGCGTATGTCGCTGACCTGATCGCACAAGACGTCAACAGCCCCGAATTCGGCAAGCGTGTCGATCAGCTTACCAATATGGGCCGCAAGGAAATGATGGAGGCCGCCAACCAGTCGAACCGCTTCCTCGACAAGCCGATCCGCCGGATGGACGAAAGTTCCGGCGTTGGTGCCGACCTCGCCGAACTGCGCCGCGTGGTTGAGGATCTGGACCCGTCCAAAAAGGGCAATTTGATGACCAAGCAGAAACTGTTTGGCATCATCCCGTTCGGTAACAAGCTGCGTAACTATTTCGACAGCTACCAAAGCTCGCAAATGCATATCAGCTCGATTCTCGGCCGTCTCGGCAATGGCAAGGACGAGCTGCTCATGGATAACGCCGCGATTGACGTCGAACGGCAGAATCTTTGGGTCGCGATGGGCAAGCTCGAACAGATGATCGTGATGTCAAAGCAGCTCGACGCAAAGCTGGAAGAAAAAGCAGGTGAGCTTGAACTCTCCGACCCAGCCAAATCGCGCGCGATCAAGGAAAGCGCGCTGTTTTATGTGCGCCAACGGACGCAGGATTTGCTGACGCAGATGGCGGTGACGGTGCAGGGTTATCTCGCGCTCGATCTGGTCAAGAAGAATAACGTCGAACTCGTCAAGGGTGTCGACCGCGCGTCGACGACGACCGTTGGCGCGCTGCGGACTGCAGTGACGGTGGCGCAGGCGATGACCAACCAGAAACTGGTGCTCGATCAGATAACCGCGCTCAACACCACGACCGCGAATATTATCGACAGCACGGGTCAGTTGCTGCGTGACAACACCGCTCGCATTCATGAACAGGCAGCCGCATCGACCATTCCGCTGGAAACATTGAGCCGCGCGTTCCAGAATATTTACGACACGATGGACGCCATCGACACCTTCAAGCTGAAGGCGCTCGACAGTATGAAGCAGACGTCCGAGGCGCTCGAAAAGGAAGTCGAGAAGTCCAAGGGCTATATTGCCCGCGCCGAAGGTCAGGCACAGGCGACGCAATCGGTGCAAGACAGCGGTTTGCTGTCGCTGGAGGCATAAGGATTGCCCAACATCGCGTCCCAATCCGACGAAATCCTGGAAAGCAGCCGCCGCGCGCTGCGCAACGTCCGCATGCCGCCGATCGGCACCAAAAGCCAAGCGATGCGCCGCGCGCATTTCTGGGGCAAGGTTAGCAAGGCCGCGCTAGCGGTCGGCGCGGTCCTTGTCGGCGCAGGTATTGTCGGCGCCATAATCGACGGCATTGGTTTTTGGGGCGTAATGATAACCGGATTGGTCGGTGCGGCCGCCGCCTATGTCCTGATGCGCTATCCCGAAATGCCGATGCCGACAACCGAGAGCCTGCGCCAGACCGACCTTGGCACGCTTGCCGGCAAGACCGAAATCTGGCTGGAGGCGCAACGGCCTGCCTTGCCCGCACCAGCCGTCACTATCATGCAGGATATCGGCGTGCGGCTAGACCAGCTTGCGCCGCAATTGCAAACGCTAGATGAGAACGATCCGGCCTCTCGCGAAGTGCGTAAACTGGTTGGCGAGCATCTGCCCGAGCTGATTAACGGCTATAAGCGGATTCCAGAAAGTCTGAAGCGTAAGGAGCATGGGGGAAAGACGCCCGAACAACAGTTGGTTGATGGCCTCAAATTAATCGACCGCGAAATTGAGACAATGACAGGCCAGATTTCGCGCGGCGAGTTAGATAAATTGGCGGTGCGTGGCCGTTACCTTGAACTGCGTTATGATAATCCAGAAAATGGTTGAAATAATTCTGTTAAGTATTTGAAGTTAAATATTAACCATAGTTAATTATTCTTTAACTTTAGTTATTGTCGAGAATCGATTTTGCATGTTACGCAACCCCCACAAACGTGGGGGATTTGCCCCGTAAAATCAGGCGACGTTGCGACATGACTAATTTCGTTTCACGACGCGTTCGTCGTGCGCTTCTTGCGTCGACCGCATTGCTTGCATTGCCGGCGACGGCTTTTGCCGAAGACGCCGCGTCACGACCCATGGATGCACTTGATTTGCCTCAGGCCAATATCGCCATCATCGATGGTCTGAACGATGCTGCCTTAGACGCCCAGCGCAATGCGGCGGCGCGCGCAACGCTCGAGGCCGTGGAAACGCCAGAGATCACGATAAACAACAACTTCACTCCGGCGCAAGCGTTCGACCCGGTCAATATCAACGGTATCGGCCAGATTGTGGTAGACGGTGGTGGCGGTTCTGTCGGACTTTGCACAGCCAGCCTCATCAACCCGCGCGTCGGCCTGCCAGCAGTCTTTGCGCTGACCGGCACCGACAAGAACTGGTTCGAAGCAAGCGCAGGTATCGCGTTCGGTAGCGAGAAGTTCGAAGTCGCGCTGGGTGCGGACACGACAATCGGACGCAGCGATGTGTCGAACCAATCCTATCGCGGAACGGTAACCTTCCGCTTCTGATCGGACAGATAATAAAAGAACGGACCGCTTTCCGCAAAGGAGAGCGGCTTTTTCTATTCGCGCGTAAGGCTGCCCATTGCAGCCTTGATGCGCTAAGCGATTGGGCAGATGATACCAAACGACGATGTTCCGCGAAAACCGCCCTGTGAAATCGAGACAACATTGTCCGACGGACGCGCAATCTGCTTGCGCACGATCCGCCCAAGCGACGAAGCGCGTATCCGTGACGGCATCACTGAAATGTCGGATCGCTCGCGCTATTTGCGGTTCTTCTCTGCTTTTCGCGAACCGCCCGAAAGCGTCGTAAAGCGATTGAGTGCAGTCGATGGCCACGACCATATCGGCTGGGGTGCAATCCTCTTGGATGGCGACGCATATCCGCCGATTGCGGCAGCACACGCGATCCGGCTAGAGGATGACGAAACACGGGGCGAACTCGCGATTGCGGTGCTTGACGAATATCAGGGCGTTGGGCTTGCAAGGACATTAATCACCGCTGTGCTGCTCGATTGTCTGGACGAGGATATTGTTGAACTTGAAATGCAGGTGCTAGGTGAAAACAGTGCCGCAACTGCTTTGGTGACATCGCTTGGGGCGAAACGTCAGCCAGCATTGGACAGCGTCTCGCATTTTGTACTCAATGTCGGGGATGCGTTGGCAAAATTGCGCGCAACATCGCAGCCGCAGGGCGTGACGGATGTCCTGCATATCTTTGCAGCCAGATGAGAAGGCGGGAACTGGACGGAAGTGGTTCACCGTTCTCGGAACGACCGCAATTAGATGGAAAGCGGCAATCGCAAAGTTGCCGATCTTTCAACTCACTGCACTGGTTAAATTGGATTGAAAGTTTTAAGTGTACCGAACGCGCAAAGTCTGCTTGCCCTTGCGACGCATCGAGAAGCCGACACCAGCCATGCCGAGCAGCATGAACATCCAAGTAGCCGGCTCTGGCACAGCGCCAACGCCGGTTTTATACAAGCGGACACTCGAGCTGGCACCATAATTTAGTTTGAAGGTGTCGAGACCGGTAAAACCAGCGTTGAACTTGTAGAAAGCCGTATCGTCTCCATCGCCGGCACCCGGGCTACCTCCGCCGTTACCGTAGTGCACACCGATAATGGTCTCGCCGAACAAAAGCGTTGCGAAATTGATAATCGTCAAGCCACTTAAATTTTCGAGCGTTTCGATTCCCGGCTTTGCAGTGCCGAAATAACCAAGCTCTGCGAGCAAAGTTTCAGAACTTTCGCGGCCAACAGCGTTACCAAAAACAAAACCGCGGCAGTCAATTGCTGTCGGGCTAATATCGGTGGTTTCACACGCAACAGCAACAGCAACAGGAACCGGATCAGGATCAATTTTTTTAGCGGCATTAGCAGGCGATGAAATGCATACAACAGCCACTAGGCATGCAGATAGCCCGACCTTGACACTAGATGTAAGACTTTTCATAACACACCCCAAATATATACAACAATGTTGTTCGATGCGTTTGGAGGGACCCACCCTTTTCCGTTAGCATTTAAGCTTACCCTGTTAGCACTACGTCCAAGATTCAAAAAGTAAAATTTCCGCTAGGTATCAATTCGGGACACCTCCCGCCGAGAAAATTGAGCGCCCGAATTATCTGCGGCTTTCACTGTCAGTTTGCGCGTCTCGCAATCTGATATTTTACTGAATTGAACGCCAAAATTGTTGTGGAAACGTGCCATCAACTGCGCTCCTCAAAAGGAGGTCTAAGCAAGAGCCACGTCTAGTAGCCACTGACCGCCCCGAGGCTGGGCCAAAATGGTCCGAACTCACAATCCAAGCCGCTCGTAAATCTACACCCCTTGTCTCAGTTTGGGACGCGATCAGATCATCGACCGGCTTACTCGCAACAAAGCTTGATAAACGGTTAATTTTTCTGCATTTATTCCTAACTGAACGGGGGTTCATTCTAATGTCGTCGATTCGCCTTATTTCCAAATCATTAGTGGTGTGCGCGGCATTGGTTGCGGTGAGTTCGCCCAGCCATGCTTCGACTGTTTTCAACTTTCCGATGACAAGTGGTGGAACCGGCGCCAGCGCCAGCGGCAAAGTGTTCGATGTGACCGTCGGCACTATTACGGTTAAGGTGCGCGTCACAGCATGGAGCATGTCTGGCACGAGCGGTTTGAACGGTGTCAAGAAGGGCGGAGTCAACGTCTACGCAAATGGGCTTGGTGTTTCCTCGACAAATGAATCCAGCGGTAGCCCACACCATACGACGGACAATCTGACCAATAGAGACTTTCTTATTTTCCAGTTCGACCAACCTGTTGAGTTGGAAAGCGCAAAGTTTACTACATATAATATGGGCAGTAACCGGACCGACGGTGATGCAACTATCGCTCGCGGGACATCATCCAACTGGATGGTCGATCCCTTGGCTTCGACTTCGACTTACGCGCAGTTTGCGACGCTGTTCAGTAATGGGTTTCAATCATCCAATGTCGGTTCTACCAGCGGTCAATCGGTTTCGACAAGGATGCTAAACCCAGGAAATATGAGCGCAAACACGTGGTTGATTGGCGCTGCGTTCGTCAATCCGAACGAAGATTGCAAGTCGGGGTCGAAGAAAAATCAACCGTGTCTGGACGGATTCAAGTTGTCGCAAGTGTCGGTGCTGTCGGCTGTACCCGAACCGTCGACATGGATGATGATGCTGATCGGATTTGGCTTCGTTGGCTTTGCTATGCGCCAAAAAGGCCAGGCTGGCAGGTTGGTAAACGCCTGATACTGCCATTTCCGGACAGCGCGAGACACCCAAACGGATGTTGCGCCAGCTTTACGACCTATTTCGCGATCGCCTAGCGGGCTAATCGTTAAAACTCGTTTTTTTCGGCAAGAGCAAGCAGGTATCGACCGTAGCTGGTCTTCTCGAACAGCTTACCTCGAGCGATCAATTGAGCTTTGTCAATGAAGCCCTGAAGATAAGCAATTTCTTCAAGGCAGGCTATATGCGTGCCTGTTCGTTTCTGGATTGTCCGCACAAATTCACTTGCTTCGATCAAACTGTCATGAGTTCCTGTATCGAGCCAAGCGTATCCGCGACCCATCCGTTCTACAAATAACTCACCCGTCTCCATATATATTCTATTCAGGTCGGTGATTTCGAGCTCGCCCCGAGCAGATGGCTTCAACAGATGCGCATATTCGACCGCTTTGGTGTCATAAAAATACATGCCTGTGACCGCCCATTCTGATTTGGGTAACTCGGGCTTTTCTTCAATGCTAATGGCACGGCCGCCACGGTCTAGTTCAACCACACCATATGCCGTTGGGTTTTCAACATGATAAGCAAAAACCGTTGCTCCGGACACCCTATTCCGAGCGTTCGACAAAAGCTCGCTGAAGCCCGCTCCGAAAAAGATATTATCGCCTAAAACGAGAGCTGAGGGTTCACCGTCAACAAAGTCGGCGCCGATATGGTATGCTTGAGCAAGCCCCTCGGGCTTAGGTTGAACCGCGTACTGGATATTCAGGCCGAGTTCGCACCCATCACTAAAAAGGCGTCTATAATTATCGATATATTCGGGCGATGAAATTATCAAAATATCGCTAATGCCGGCCAGCATCAAAGCAGACATCGGATAGTAGATCATCGGCTTGTCATATATTGGCAAGAGTTGTTTGTTTACAGCCAGTGTCGCGGGATGAAGCCGCGTACCGCTGCCGCCTGCTAGAATGATTCCACGCATCAGTTTAAATTCCTAGATCGATTCAAATGAAATGCTCTTCCAAAATACTATCCACGGCGTGTTGCCAATGTCGCGGGCGAATTCCAAAGTCTGACTCCAATTTGTCAGTCGAAAGTATAGAATTTGCAGGCCGCTTGGCCGGGGTAGGGTATTCCGACGAAGGGATTGCGGTAAGCGAAGGAACGCGGCACCCGCGCCGACCGGCTTGGTGAAAAATATATGTAGCCAGATCGTACCAGCTTGCATCGCCTCGATTGACAAAATGCCAAGTTCCGCTTTTCCCGTATAAGCGACGTGAGATTAAAATGAGCGCAGTCGCGAGATCTTTTGCCGAGGTGGGGCAACCATATTGATCGGAAACAACACGCAGTTCTTCGCGCTCGCTACCCAATCGTAGCATCGTTGTAAAAAAGTTCGCACCTGTTGGATTCAGCAACCATGCCGTTCGAATAATTGCGTGTTGCGCACCGCTCTCGCGAATGGCGATCTCGCCTACCTCTTTACTCGCTCCATAGATGCACAAAGGACCGACAGGATCGTTTTCGACGTAAGGCTTTTTCTTGCTTCCATCGAAAACATAGTCAGTCGAGACATGAATCAGAGGAATTTCAAGCCTTGCGCACTCTTGGGCCAATATCTTTGGTGCCGTAGCGTTGATGGCGAAGGCCAGATCGGGCTCACTCTCTGCTTTATCTACAGCGGTGTAGGCTGCGCAATTAAGTACACCTTTGAAGATTTTCGAATTCATTGCCAGCCTGATTGCAGATGGATCAGAGAGATTCATCTCTTCGCTAGTGGGGCAAAAAACTTCGTCACCCAACGCTCTTGAGAGTCGAACAACTGCGCTGCCGAGTTGACCAGAACCTCCAGTAACAAGCCATTGCTTTTTCAAAGGGCGTCGCCCGACGTTCTGAGACCTAATCGCTCGCCTTGATAAGCACCCGACATTATATCACCCCACCACGTCTGATTATCTAAATACCATCGTACGGTTGCTTCGATGCCGCTCTCAAATGTCTGTAGTGGCTTCCAACCGAGTTCAGTTTCCAGTTTTGTTGCATCGATAGCATAACGAAAATCATGACCCGGACGATCTGAAACAAAACTTATCTGGGATTTGTAGCTACGAGCGTCTCGTCTAGGTTGTAGCTTGTCGAGCGTATCGCAAATCGCCTCAACGACCTCAATATTTGTGCGTTCTGAGCGTCCGCCGATCATATAGCTTTCACCTACTTTGCCGCGTTCAAACACAGCCTCGAGAGCTCGGACGTGATCGTCTACGAAAAGCCAGTCACGAACATTATTTCCTGCGCCATAGACGGGCAGCTGCTCGCCGGCCAAGCACTTGATGATCATGAGCGGGATAAGTTTTTCCGGGAAATGGAACGGACCGTAATTGTTTGAGCAATTGGTGATTAAGATTGGGAGACCGTAAGTATGATACCATGCACTAACCAAGTGATCCGACCCAGCCTTGCTTGCCGAGTACGGCGAACGTGGATCATAGGCGGTATCTTCGGTAAAATATCCATCCAGTCCCAAGGCACCAAACACCTCGTCAGTGGAAATATGATGAAATCGAAATGCATTTTTGGAAACTGGGTCAAGAGTTCGCCAATATTCGAGCACGGCAGACAGCATCGAAAACGTTCCCACCAGATTGGTTTCGATAAACGCGGCAGGTCCATCAATTGATCTATCAACATGACTTTCGGCCGCTAGGTGCGTTACAATATCAGGTCTAAATGTGCCGAGAATCTCCGAAACTTTTCTGGTGTCGCAGATATTGGCCTGAGCAAAACTGTAACGGCTTGATGCGGCAACGCTTGCGACCGACTGAAGATTGCCGGCATAGGTCAAGGCATCTAGGTTCAGCACTATATGTGGCGTGTTTAAAATCAGATGCCGCACCAAGGCAGAACCGATGAATCCGGCACCGCCGGTCACAAGAATTCGAAGCGGTTGGCTCATTGCGATTTATTCAAAGGTGAAAGGGGAGTGCCGTCGTAAACAAAGTCGACATTTATGTCTTTTAGGATTGGTAATCCCTTGTCCTTCTCCGACAGCAGCGGACGCATGCCATCCAGAGGCCATTCTATGCCTATAAAGGGGTCATTCCACGCAATACCGCCATCTGCTTCTGGTGCATAATAAGCATCGACCTTGTAAGCCACCTCAGTATCGTCCTCCAACGTCAAAAAGCCGTGAGCATAACCGGCAGGTATAAAAAGCTGCTCGCCCCCAGTTGCAGTTAGTTCAGCGCCAAGCCAATGACCGAAAGTTGGAGATGCTTTACGAACATCAACAGCAACATCGTATATGCGGCCTTTGACACAGCGAACGAGTTTGGCTTGGGTGAAAGGTGTGCGCTGAAAGTGCAAACCACGGATCGTGCCTGCTTGCCTCGATAGTGAATGATTATCCTGACAAAAGTCGGACGCAATCCCATATCCCGCATAACGCTGCCGTGTCCAGCTTTCGACAAACCAGCCCCTTGAATCAGCGAAAAATTTAGGAATTAAGAGTTGAACGGTCATGTTAACAGCGGTGACTAATTGTTTTTATGCAATAGTACAGCCCGTTTACCAAGCTAGGCAAACCAAACAAACAAACTGTGATTCGACATGGCGAGTGCCTATGGCAACGACGCACAAATTAACGCAGATGCGATGAAAAATAAAGCACGCGCCATAGATTAACAATTTTATGAAGCTAATAATCCGTCGTGACGGACGTCAATACAATATCGACGATGGTTTTTAGCTGAGCAGCGGATTAGTTCCGATTGGATTACCGGGGTCACTGTACCGGCACACCATAATCTCTTTTTTGTTTCCCTGGCTGATCGCGCAAGCTTCCAGCCATCATTGATGGGTACGGCCGAAATGCTGCTACTTCTTGTCAATTACCAAAGTGGATTTCGCTTCGTTCAAAGACGGAGTTTTTTCATCGATCCGTAGGACATTCTTTGTCACCAATGCTTCGCTAAGTTTATCCGATTTTCCCAACAAGGTTTCATTCTTGTTCACTACAAGCGAAGTGGCGTCGACGACTGGATCGGTCGTTGATGGAATCGCAACAGCCTCGGCCTCGAGTAGGTTCCCGAGACTGGCGTAAGCCGGATCGGCAAGCAGAAAACCTTTCAGATTAACCAAAAGGCTATCGGGCAAAGCTTCCGATACGGCATATCTGTTGGTAAAGGCTTGGCGCATGCCGTTCTGGCCTTTCCACCGGTAAAAAATGTGAGATCCAATCGTGCCCAATTTACTGAGGCTGGAGCTCCAATATGGAACGACCCACTTCGTGTGATAATGTGTGGCGTGTCCGACGGCCGGTTCCACGTAACCTGCCAACGCCATGGCGGCAACTTGCCGCGCGCGGGCCCATGCATAGGCCGAGGGGCGCCGCGCTAGGGAGCCATCGCAGGTGAAGCTGAACTGACATCCTGTCTGCTGGCTTGAACCCTGGAAGACAACGCCACAAACTGAGTTTGGATACGCCGGATGCCGCACCCGATTGAGAACCACTTGCGCTACCGCCCGCTGGCCGACCGGAGTTTCCGACGCCGCTTCATAGTAGACCGCCGCCGTTAGGCAGTCGACAGCGCTTAGCTGGTCGAGACTTTGCGCTCCGCCGGAAACAATCAATAGTGGTTTTGCTGGTATGATCGGGACTGTAGACACCGGCACAGCGTCATTGATGGCTTCCGCGTCCGCGGCAGCTATTCCTTCCTTGAAATTGAAAATCTCAGGTGGAGGCAGGGGGAAGGATGATTTTGCGGCATTTGGGCGGTGGTCCAGCCAAGCCGGCAAGCTGGAATGATCAAGCGAAAACCATATTGCCGCGCCTCCTGCGACCATGCCGAGCAGGCTGAGCAAAAACAAGGTAATCAAATGACCGGAGCGCATAATTGGTCGCTTTTACGGGAACAATATTATGCGTGAGTTAGCTGAAAACCACAAGGGCCAGCTTATTCAGCTGGCCCTCACAGAAAAACAGAGCTCTAGGAGCTATTGTTCTATTTACGCAAATTGGAAGCGCACTCGCGTCTTCTGACGACGACGCATCTGGAAGCCAACAAAGCCGAAGCCCATGAGCATAAGCAACCAAGTGCTTGGCTCAGGAACAGCAGTAACGAGCGCCGAAATGCGGAGCCCTGATGGGTTACCCGTTCGTTGCCCAATGTTCCGAACCTTGAAAGTAAGCGTATTGTTACCAGTCACAAATTGAGACAGATTCGATGTACCAAAGATCGTACCCAAACCACTGAAAGTTCCGCCTGGAGTTACGGTAAGTGAATGGACGCCATTCAATAAGATCTCAATTACCTGATTATCAACCCAAAACCTACCGGCCAACGAAACGGCGGTCAGACCCGAAATGTTCGGAAGGCTAAAAACAGTCGTATAGATATAGTCTTGATTTGCCGTAGGGTCGCAAGAAACGCTACAATTAGATGGTGTTATCCACTTAGCGCCATTTGCGTCTGCAGTATTACCCGTACTACCGACCCATGCGCTGTTTATTGTGCCTGGGACTATTACCGTGCCCGGATTTACAGTCCAAGTGTTAACTCCGGTGCTAACGTTTACGGTCGTTGCAGCGCTCACTGATGTCGAAACCGTGGCAGTTGCCAAAGCCAACGCAATCGCTGCAGTAGTTTTCATCGATATAGACATAGAACCCTGCTTTCTTTTTTAATATAAACGACGTGGTCGAAGAATATCCCTGAGGACTATTCATAACGTCGAACTAAACCAACCCTGTCCGTCCTTCAGTTAGACCGAACAGAACACGGGACATGGCATGGCCGTCCCACGCAACTTGGTGGTTATCAACGAACCACCCTCACAACGCTCTGCGAGTATGGAACCTTGCCGGCTTATTTGTTTGCTACCCCAATGATACCAAGCTTATGCTCGTGATGTGTCCTGCATATTTACGATTCGTTAATCTTTGTCAACGCGTTCTTAACCCTTTCGTTATATATCGTCATTGCGAAATCCACTAAAAAATGTTCGCAGGTGCAATATATTTTTTAAGGTACTGTAATATAACGATATTATTGTTTTCACCTAAAGATCAAACTTCCTTTAAAATTTTACGTAATTTGACAATGTGTCTTTTTGATACATCGCGGTATCAAGCCGTTAATATTGGCGATTTTGGGGATTTTGGAGCGCTCTTTATAATCACTGAGTAATCAGGATTCGGTGAGGCTATGCTTGGCTCAACACCGGTACGCATGACATCTTGGTTGAAGCGGGCGAATTCGTCCGTGTCATTCAGAAGCGCACCGATACGCTGATTGCTTGTTTGGAAGAAATTGCATATTTGCAAGGCTTTATAAGTCGCGAGCAGTTAAGGGCACGCGGCGAATTTTTTGCAAAAACACAATATGGGCAGTCTGTATTAGATTTGGCGTCCCGCGGCTAACGGCTGTAATATTTGCCGTATTTCCCACTATAGCCATAAGGGTCACCAAAACCGCCGTCGGAACGGTTGAATACTGATCCCAATATGGGTGTGGGATGCAGCAACTGAATGGCCATTTGCAATTGCTTCTTAGTTGTTACACCCTGCTCAACAACCATAAGCATGCCGTCTAATTTGTCCGCCACCAAAATGGTATCGTCGTTTGCAAATACCGGGGGGAGGTCGAACAATACAATCGAGTCCTCTGGTAATGCGCGAGCACTTTCGATCAAGGTGTCAAAACGAGGACCAACCAGAAGCTCGGCCGAACTGAGATGCTGTGGAAATGCTGGATAAACAACCACATTACTATCCCCAATTTGACGCCCGATATCGCGCAGATTTACGGGCTGATTCGATAGATAATCTGCCAGTCCTGGCTGTGCCCCTATCCCGAAAACTTCTGCGAGGCTTGCTCGACGTAAATCGAGGTCAACCAGATAAACACGCTTATTAGAAAGCTGTCCAATCGAAACCGCCAGATTCGAGGCTACGAAAGACTTTCCTGCGCCGGGCGCCACTGAGGTTATGCCAACCAGGCGACCACCGTCCTGCGCCAAAATCTTTATAAGTTGCGAACGTAACAAATTGAAGGGACGCGATCGGGCATCGGTGGCGTCCGCCGCTACCAGCTTGTCGCTTAGGTTAAGCGAATTAAGCTGCTGCACCATACCAGTGCCTGGTAATGGAGACACAATTGACGCAGCCGAGTTTGAGGCGTTCGCATTAGGATCTTGTGGGAAGTTGTTCATTATGGTCATTCTGCTGCATTCCGCTTGCGACGGAAAAATCCGAACATCTTCGTCAGGCTCGACCACCGTGACACATTCTCCGAAACGGCGTCAATTGTTGGTATAGAGACCAAAGGCATGCTGCCCGTCACCTGGCATACATCAGCCGCATCGCGGATTGGCCTGTAGAAAAGCTCTACTAACAAAATGAGAAACATGCCGAATGCCAGGCCGAAACCTAAACCGCCAGCGATCAAAAATGGCCGGTTCGGCGAGATCGGTTCATCCGCCACAACTGGTGGATCGATAACCGACAGACGCTCTCCCTTTTGTTCGCTTTCCGCTTTGGCGTTTGCCTGTGCAGAAAGTAGACGTGTTGAAACTGCCTCATATTGAGAATTCAACGCGTCGAGCTTTTGCTGTTGCTGGGCAATTTGTTCCATGATGACAGGCGCTTTTGCCTGTGCCATTTGCGTGGCGGACATCCGCGCATTTTCTTGCGCGCGTGCCGATTGCAAAGCTGCAATTTGGGCATTGTTGGAAGCAATCTGCTGCTCAAGAGTATCGGCAGGTTGCTTGGCAAGATTGCTCGCGGCGAGCTTTCTGGCCTCGGCTAGACGCCGTTTTGCTATAGCGATGTCAGGGTGATTTTCGGAATAACGGGCCTGTGCTGCAGCCAACTCAATTTCGGCGGATGAGACAAGCGGATCACGTTCAGCCGACGTCTTTTTTGCTTCACGCTGAGCAGATATTATCGCGTTATCGCGTTGAAGGCCAATTATTTGAGCCTCGTAACCCCCACCGGATCCACCAAATACCGCCGAGCTATTACTGGACAATGCAAAGCCGTTCTGAGCCTTCACGGTTTCCAGATAACGTTCGAGTTCCGAAATCTGGGTTTGCAGCGCAGTAGCCTGGTCGGTCAAAAACTGTACAGTGTTCGTTGCCTGTTCCGAGTTCTTCGTTGCATCAATCAGCAGAATTTGCTCGGTCATATCCTGAGCGACCGCCTGCGCCTGAGGCGCTGCTTGATAATCAAAACTTAGCGCAAAGGCGATCGTCGATGACTGCCCACTTCCAGCTTTCTGCAATTCTGCCGAAACCGAACTTATCTTTGTGGCGTCGCGCATGTCCTGTATAACTTCGGACAATGATTTGTTTGCACGTTCTTTTGTATAAAGACTATTTTTCTGGATCAATTCGATTAAGCGCGGCCGACTTAATACCTGTTGACGGATTTTCGCAATTCGTTGGTCAACAATGTCTACATCTTGCGCGCCGGCAATATCTTCCGGAAGCAGAGGCGATTCAACAAGTAAGGTTGCTGTCGAACGGTACACCTTTGGCATGACGAATGCAGCGGCGACCCCAGCAGTTGTACATAACACAGCCGGTATGACCAGAAACAGATATCGTTCCTTGATGATAGCAGGAAGATGGGAAAGCAAATTGCCGCTTTCCTCAGTATCAGTATCTAATTCTACGGCGCTCATCTGCTTTTCCCAAATGTGTACGAAATTCCCAGTAAGGCTTGGAAATTCTGGTTGTTCGTGTTGAGACGCTGCTTGCTATTCGTATAGGACGTTGATCCTATTAACGACAGTCGCTCCGTCAGGCGATGCTGGTAATTACCGTATATCCTGACACTATTAAATTTTTCGAAACCGCCCGCCAATGGGGCAGAAGCTCGAGACGCGCTTGCGCCAGCTTGGAACGTATCCTTTGTGGAAAGGCGCCTGGAATAGGATGTTCCGATGGATGTCTGCGTGCGTAATCCGCCAAGTGCAGACGGCACCAACTGCCGTTGGCCATTAAGACAAAATCCAGTTTTAGTACCCTTGTAGCAAATTGTCCCATTTCCCGAAAAACCGGTTGAATTCAACTGACCCGTTGGCAAATCAACACGCGTAAAAGTGACACCGATGCCTCCCGCAACATTTAACCTGCTGCTGAGGCGGGCATTTATCACGAATTGTGGAGATATGGTCCGTGAATCTCCGAACTGAATATATTTAAAATCGCCAGCACTCACTTCTAATGCGCCACCCAAAGACAGAATTTCATTCATCTGCCTCAAATAGGATAGGTTATGGGATACAAAATTGGAATTCCCCAATCCCGAGTTTTCTTCATAACGCTGGATATCAAAGCTGCTTGATAATCTTAACTGGTCATATTCACCGCTACGATACTGGATCGTTGTCTGGGCGCCAAAAGTTGTACGCCGCTGCTGGCTGCCAATCAACGTGATGTCATTTGTAACGGGTGATAGTGGCGCTTGAGGATCATTGGGCTCAAAGCCGATTTGCTGTCCAATATTGTCGGCTGTAGATACCACGCTAGCAGCCTTTAAGTTTGCGCTAACTTCAAGGCGCTCATTGACCTTTGTACGCGCAGATAGCTGTGCGCCCAGATTCTGCGCTGAATCGTAACGTCGCGAATATTCTATATGTTCGGCTCGTGCTGAAAGTGTGAATACCGAAACGCCGTCGCTTTTTTTCACGGTCGGCATCAATTCCAAACGAAAAGAAGCACCTTCCGTATTCCCATTTTGCCCCAGAAACGGATTGCTATCAAAGCCGACGGATGACGAAACTTTTAAATCGCTCGTCGTTTCAGCATCAGCAGAATCCGCCCAGCCCATCGATGACCCTATAATGGCGGCAAGGCGAAGAATGTTTGTAATGTTGGTGTTGGACTTTGCCTTGTTTGCAATCGTCATGGCACGATGACCGTATCCCCGCTTTCGATCATAGGGATGCTTTTGATCGCATCTTCTGCCTGAAGCTTGTTCTTGAGCACATCACCTAGTCTGGCTCGGATGACTACCAGTCCTCCTGCGTTTTTGCGGATGATTGCAATGTTATCCAGATTTGCGAATTCATCTGCTCCTCCAGCAAAACTTAACGCCTCAAGTAGTGTCACATACCGACCAGGCGTGAATGTGCCTGAAGATTTGACTTTCCCCATAACCGAAAACTGTAAACCTGCAGGCGCACGAACCGAAACCGTTACGTTGGGAACAGTTCCATCAACATATTGCGGTCGCAAAGCCGAGGTAATAACAACCTCGATTTGCGACGCGGTTTTTCCAGCGGCCATTATTGTACCCACAAGCGGGAAACTGAACGTGCCGTCCGGCAAAACCTTCACCACGCGTTGCAGCTGTTCTTCACGCCACACATTGACTTCCAGTTCGTCACCGGGATTGATACGATATGTACCAACATTGGATGCCGAATTGGAGGACGTGGGGGACGTTTCTAGTACTGGCGCGCCAACCGTAGATTGGGCATGTACAGCGGAAGTGGCTAGAATCGAGATGAACAGGCACACAAGTCCTATTGCTTTTTGCACACAGCCTCCTAGCTGATTTATGTTAGAAAAATGTGAACCGCGTGGAGTGGATTTAGCTCCGAAAGTCAATTGCATTAACTCTATGGCAAATACAAACTGCTATCTCTAAACAAAATCCAGACATACCCCCGGAGCTCGTAGAATTTGCCGAATTTTTCGCTGTCCATGTTAATGCCAAAATGGTTGGCGTTCATATGTATCCTTTCGTTGTCAATGAGTTGCACTGATAAATATGAAAGTGCAGCCCAATATGCGACGCAATCGGAAGCGTTGTTCGCATCGGGTAACCTCGTCGAAGCGCGGCTAAATATTCAAAAGGCCATTGCGAAGCGCGATGATGTCGCTGCCTTTTATATTTTACTGGGACGGATCGAAGTGCAGGCAGAACAGCCGGTCAGCGCGTTCAATGCTTATTCTATGGCATTGGATCTGGAAGCCGATAATCTTGAAGTGCTGCAGAATATTGCCGACCTAGGGCTCCAGACCGGTCGTGTGCAGGAAGCTGAAGAAGCGGCCAGTCGCATTTTGCTGCTTGCGCCTGCATCAACCGGTGCGTTGCTAGTGAAAGGCTTCATCGCAATTGACGAGGGTCGATTTGACGATGCCCAGAAGTCGGTCGACGACATCATGGCGATAAATCCCTCGGATGAAGGCGGCGTGATTTTGGGAGCCCGAGTTGATGCATTACAGGGCCGTACCGAGGCGGCTCTTGCAAAAATTGACAAATCCATCGCCACAATTGGCCAGACAAATGCGTTGAACGTCACCCGCCTCGAAATTCTGAGGGTCCTGGGCAACCCAAAGGGTATGGCAAGCGTCTTTCCGGCGATCCTGAAAACGATGAAGGACGATGCTGATATCCGGCTGGATTATATAAATCTGCTGTACAAAATGGGCAATATTGCGGCTGCCCGTCGTGACAGTAAGGTGCTTTTGTCCGCGGAGGCGAACAGCCGTCCTTCTTTAGAGAAATTGACTGCTTTATGGAGCCAATATGACAATCTACCTTTTACGGAAACAGAACTTAAAGACATTGCGGGTAAGTCGACTGTAGTGACACAAATCATTTTGGCTCGCCACTATTATACCGAAGGTAAATTTGACACCGCGGCCAGATTGGTAGCAGGTCCAGTAGGGAATGAAGTGGCTGAGGGCATTGCATTGCAGGCGCGAATACTGTTAGCTCTAGGCCAGAGCAAGGCAGCTAGCGATCTTGCGGGGAAGGTCATTCAAGGTGATGCTAGAAATGAGGACGCATTGCTGGTTCGCAGTGCAATTCATTTCGCTGCCAAAAATTATGATCGTGCCATTGAGGATGCCAATGTGGTGGTTAGCGATGCGCCGCTGAACCCGACGGGTTATGTCGCGCTTGCTGAGGCTCATTTTGCAAAAGGTGCACCAGTGCGTGCCCGGCAGGTATTTGAAAAGGGGATGAGTTCGATGCCGCAGAGTTTGCTTCTGGCCTCGCACTATAAACAGTTTCTCGAGAAAATTGGAGATACTCAGCGCATTGTGTCGCTGGCCCGCAGTGTCGCACTTGCTAGCCCTTCTTCTACGAAGGCCTGGAAGAATTACCAATCGCAGTGCCAACTCTACTCAGACAGCAACTGTTCGAGTAAAGCGTTGGCTGGCCTCGCGCGGGCCGAGCGAAGCTACATCATTGACGAACCGCCCGGTACGCCAAGACGGCGTGGGCTTTTCGCCAGGATCACCCCTGAAAAGATTTGTTCGACGACTGGTGGCATATGCACGGACAGTTAAGCCACGTCCCCAGTCGAGCGAACAGCCACATTCGTTTCACATCCAATGTCTTGAGGACACTCGGAATACTGAATGACATCATGTGCTGCATGATCGCTTATGGGTTCGCGGTTTTGGCCTATGATTATTTTGTGGGTTATTATTATGACGGCCGCCTGCATGTGACCGGCGCTTTCATAATGGGGATCAATTTTTTCCTCATCCGCATTTCACACGATGGCTACACGGTTTTTCGTGGGCAGGGCGAGGATGTAGGCGGTAGTACCCTGGCTGACTTCCTTCTTGCGGCTTGCCTCACTATTCTGGTGGTCGTTCAGTTGGGAATGATGCGCGAATTTTCACGCGGTATCGGTTTGCTGTACATATCATTCAGTCTGATGAACTTGTTTCTGAGCCGTATCATTTTTCGAAAATTGACATGGGTGCTGATGGACAAGGGGATCGTCGGCCAAAGAGTTGCAATATATGGTGCGAATAGGGCCATAGTCGCCAAAGTCGTCAACATGCTGGAGCTCGAAAGATTACCGCATCTAAGCATCATCGGATATGCCGATGATCGCAAACGGGTCTCCAAGAGTGCTGAGGTGCTCTCGAGCGATCAGAATTTGCATTATCTGGGCGGCTTTGAACAATTGTTAATTTTGGCAAGAGCAGGACAGCTGGATCAGCTTATTCTGGCTTTGCCGGATATCACCCAAGATCGTTTGGACTATATTTCGGAAACCTTGAGTTCCGCCGCGATAGACCTGTGCATCTTACCTCGGGAAACTCTAGAACTAAATTCCAGCTATCGCGTTACATTTTTGGGCGCCTTGCCGGTTCTGACCGTCTGGCAACAGCCCATTCGGGATATTGACGGCATACTAAAGGAAATAATCGACCGTAGCCTCGCTTTCGTTGGCCTGGTGATTCTGTTGCCGCTTCTTCTATTCGTTGCCCTGGCCATCAAAGCGGAGAGCAAAGGTCCCATATTGTTTCGTCAAAAACGTTTTGGCTTCAATAATAACGAAATTTCTGTTCTCAAATTCCGATCGATGTACACCGACAAGCAGGATGTAACAGGTGCCGAAAGAACTCAGAAAGGCGATCCTCGCATTACGTTTATAGGCCGGATAATACGCCGCACGAGCATTGATGAATTGCCACAGCTATTCAACGTATTGAAAGGCGATATGTCTTTGGTAGGCCCTCGCCCCCATGCAACCCAAATGCGGGTCGGCGATAAATTCTATTTCGATGCTGTAAAAGGCTATGCCTCACGCCATCGGGTAAAACCGGGTATCACAGGCCTGGCCCAAGTGAGGGGACTGCGCGGAGAAATCGCAACCACGGAGCGTGCGCGCAAACGGGTGGAATATGATGTTTACTACATCGAAAACTGGTCTCCGCTTCTTGACCTGCGCATCATGATCGAAACGTTCGCCAAGTTGGTCTGGGATAAAAATGCCTACTGACATGAATTTGCCTTCTGCGACCGACCCGGACTGGAGCAGGGAGAAAAAATCAGCATTTGAATGGTCGCTGTCTCTAAGATGCAGGCGGCAAAATGACTAATTCCTCCAGCATCGCTGTGGTCGTCGTCAACTTTCGCACGCCGCATTATGCGATTGATTGCGTTCGATCACTCGTTCAGGAAAGGCTGGACATTCCTGATCTAGAAGTCGTTCTCATCGACAATGCATCTGGTGATGGGTCTGCAGAAACCATGAGGGCGGGGCTCGCCGACCTTATTGAAGATGGTTTCGTCGAACTCCTGCCGCTGGAAATAAATGGCGGATTTGGGTGGGCAAATAATCAGGCGATTTTAAAGTTGATGGAGCGAGCGGTTCCACCCGAATATTTCATACTGCTCAATCCGGACTGTACCATTAAGCGGAATGCAGTAACTGTGTTGCGCGACGAGATGGCGGCATATCCACACTGCGCCGTCGTTGGCAGCCAGTTGTTCAATCCCGATGGAAGCTGGACAGGGTCAGCATTCCGGTTTCCAACTCTAGTTAGAGAGTTCTTGCGCGGCACGCGTGTATCGTTTCTCGGACGTTTGCTCGGTATATCCCCGACATTGATTATGAGTGAAAGCTCTTGCGAAGCTGAATGGGTAACCGGCGCGAGTTGCATGTTAAGAACTAGTGCATTGAATGAAGTAGGGTTGTTCGATGAGGGCTTCTTCCTTTATTTTGAAGAAGTAGAATTGATGCATCGCCTTCAAGAGGCTGGATGGTCGATACGGCACGCTCCTGCCAGCCACGTATTTCATATAGGTGGAGCGTCGACCGGACTTCGAGAAGGAAAGGCACTGACTGCACCAAGCTTTCCTCTTTACTGGTTCGAGTCACGCCGTCGGTTCTTCGCCTTGGCTTACGGTCCATTCAAAGCGTGGCTGGCTGGCATATTCTGGATTGCCGGGACGTTCGTAGGGCAGTTGGTGGGCTTGATCCGTCCACCACGAGCCGACCCTTCGGCCTTTGCTGACATGAAGCAGATGCTTAGGCTTGGACTTTGGCCGAGTTTCAGAGACAGCGAGCCGGTGAAAATCTCGGCAGGCGACCGGCGGGGAATAGCTCCGCGCTGGATGGAGTGGCAGGGAAAAGGTGATAATGCGGCATAGCCCTCTACAAAATCTGCCTGGGGTGGGAATAGTTGCGATCGGCCGCAACGAAGGCGATCGGTTTCGGGCATGCCTCGCTTCCCTGCCGCAGGGCATTCCCGCAGTGTATGTAGATTCCGGATCAACCGACAGCAGTGTTGCCCTCGCAGAAGAAGCCGGCGTACATGTCGTGCATCTGTCAACCGATCGAGGCTTTACTGCTGCACGTGCACGCAACGCGGGATGGAGAGCGCTGTTGGCCCAGCATCCCGATCTGCGTTTCATTCAGTTTCTTGATGGTGACTGCATGCTGGATCCCGAATGGCTCCCAAACGCATTGGCCGAGATTGAAAAAGGGGAGAAAACTGCGGTTGTCTTTGGACGGCTTAAAGAGAGATTTCCTGAAGTTAGCGTCTACAATGCTGTGTGCGATCGGGAATGGAATGTCCCCATTGGCAAAGTCAGGGCGTGTGGGGGCAACGCATTTATTAATGTCGATGCTCTTAAAGAGGCTCGTGGATATAATGACGAATTAATTGCTGGTGAAGAACCTGACCTTTGCCTGCGAATGCGATCGTTAGGTTGGAGAATCTACAGAATAGCTGGTGATATGGGAATGCACGACGCTTCCATCCTCGATTTTGGGAGCTGGTGGAAAAGATCAAAGCGAACAGGCCACGCGTACGCTGAGCATCTCTGTTTGCACAAACAGAATGCAGACACCGAATGGAAGAAATCGCTTATCAGTATGCTCTTCTGGTCAATCTTTTTGCCGACTGTATTTTGTTTGGGGGTAGTTACATCTCTATTTTACGATGTAATATGGTATATCGTGCCATGTTCAATTGGCTTGCTCTACATCGTCCAACTATGCCGGCTCTGGGGTCGCGGAATTTCAAACGGCTTTACTATCAAAGAAGCATGGATGGATTCTGCCTTGTTACTCGTTGGCAAATTCGCGCAGAGCGCGGGCGCTTTAAAGTTCCTAGTTGGGCATTTTCGAGGGCGTAAATCTTCGATCATCGAATATAAGTGAACTTCAAATAAAAATAAATCGACAAGATGCGCCAACGTTTTTTACCGAACGCGACCAGTGTTTAACCTTCAGGGTTATCAAATGCATCAACTTGTGACCTGCGGCAAAACGGGTAAAGAGCAATGAGACCGCGTACCAAAAGGATAGGTTCATTCCAAATCTGATTGCTTATACCGCCCTGGCGGTCTGGCCCATCATCACCTTGATACTTTTTCAGATGATGTCCTCCCGGAAGGCAATTATCTGGTCGCTTTTGGCTGGCTATCTGCTGTTGCCGGTCAAGGCAGGGTTTGACGCGCCCGGCATTCCAAACATGGACAAGACGCTGATTCCCAATCTGTCAGTTCTGCTGTGTGCTTTAATTTTCGCAAAGCACAAAGTCATCAGCATACCTAAAAACGCGGTCTTGATTGGATTGATGGCTCTTTACGTGGCGTCACCATTTCTGACCACGTTCAACAACAGGGAACCGCTTTTACTGTCAGTCAGCGCGCTTCCCGCCATGACATTATATGATGGCATAGCGCTCTCGGTTAAGCAGATGATCGAACTCATACCCTTCATGATTGCATACAGCGCTTTCAAGACCGAGGCTGATATTCGTGAGATATTAAAGGCATTAGTTGTTGCCGCGCTGGCATATTCGGTCCTCATAATGTGGGAAGTCCGAATGAGCCCACAACTGCACACGCAAATTTACGGTTTTTTCTCCCATGATTTCAGCCAGCAAATGCGGGCAGGTGGTTTCCGAGCCGTGGTCTTTTTAGGCCATGGTCTAATCGTTGCGATTTTCGTCGCAATGGCCCTGATCGCCGCGATCGGTTTATGGCGCGATCGTGTGCGGATTAAGGGGGTCCCCGGATTTGCTTATACGGGCATACTGATTTTCGTGCTCATCATCAGCAAATCCTTTGGTGCGTTATTGTTGGCGATATTTATTGGTGCGGCGTCTTATTTCTTGAAATACCGCCGTCTGGTCGTAATTTTAGCTATAAGTGGATTGGTGATCATATCTTATCCAGCTCTTCGAGGAGCTGGCTTAGTACCTGTAAATTCGATTGCGGAGCTTGTTTCTGACTACAGCACCGAGCGTTCGGGATCTTTACAATTTAGATTAGATAATGAAGATAAATTACTGGAAAAAACAGCGAGAAAGCCGGTTTTTGGATGGGGAACATGGGGTCGTGGGCGTATCTACACCACCTCATGGACAGGTGTAGATGACGTCGATACCACCATCACCGATGGCACTTGGATTATCATCATCAGCAGTTTTGGCTGGATTGGCTATATAGCCTGCTTCGGCCTGCTCGCTTATCCGACATTCCGCGCCCTTCGTTACAAACGGCAGTTCAGCCAGTCCGGGCCGTGTGTAACGCTG
The DNA here is from genome assembly GCA_031400695.1 of Sphingomonadales bacterium. GTDB lineage: Bacteria > Pseudomonadota > Alphaproteobacteria > Sphingomonadales > Sphingomonadaceae > Sphingorhabdus_B. Next base: position 75,195 of record JANNQI010000004.1, read on the forward strand.
CTTGCAGTTCTGGTCATCAACCTGTTCGACCTATTGCCCAATGCATCGCTCTCGCCGCTGACATGGCTCATCGCTGGGGCGCTGAGCGGGTATGAGATTTCACCATATCGTAAGAAGAAGCCAGCACGTGCCAAAACCGCGTCCACGCAGACTGTTGATGCCATTGCGAAATCGGGGGTAACTGCGTGACGCCGAAGTTGGAAGCAGCCCAATCTGGTCTGAGCGGCCGTGATGTGTTGCCAAGCATTTCCTTTCTCGGTCTGGAAATCAACAAGAGTCCTCTACCGCACGTACTCGACCATATTGCCCAGCTATCACGTTCTTCCGTGCATAGCTTCGTCGTGACACCCAATGTCGATCATGTTGTTTTGCTGGACAGCGCCGACAACAATAAACAGATGAATCTATTCAGGGCAGCCTACTCAACGGCGGCACTTCGATTATGCGATAGTCGTATCATCGCTGGATTAGCGCGCCTGAAGGGCGTCGTTTTGCCAGTCATCCCGGGTAGTGATTTGACGGCACTACTGATGACACATCAATTTAGTGCAGGCACTAAAGTGGCGATAATCGGCGGAACCACCGCGACCGTAGATAAAATTCGCGAGCTGTTTCCTGAACCTGAGTTCATTCAGCATATTCCACCAATGGGCATCCTGGATAAGCCAGCCGAAATCGCCGCCATCTCCGACTTTCTGGCAGCACAACAGCCGCAATATACATTACTGGCAATGGGCGCGCCGCGCAGCGAAATCATCGCTGACATATGTGCTCAGGACGGGCGTTTTGGCGGAGTCAGCCTCTGCATAGGGGCATCGATAGAATTCCTGACCGGTGAGACGATGCGGGCACCGAAATGGATGCAGCAAGCAAGTCTGGAATGGGCTTACCGGCTGTTGTCTGAACCAGCCCGGTTGTGGCGCCGATATCTGGTCGAAGGACCCAGAATATTTCTGATCTTCTTGAAAGGCGGCGTAGACCTGCAATCCTGATAATAAGGCTTGGCGCCTATTCTCTTTCGGTACGCACCCAGTTCGGTGTCTCACCCTTCACCAGTTTCAAATAGACTGGAACTTTCCACAAAACATAGAGCGGAAGCCGCCATAAGGCTTGACCGGCCAGCCAGTTTTTGCCGCCAGAAACCCAAGCCGCGAACACCGTGACGGTCGCAATGAGCAGCATGACAGCGATCGACAGAAACGGCCTGTAATTTTCGCTAAATAGACCCATCATGCCTGTTACCACGGCAACCACTGCAGAAAAGGAGAAGAGAAGGGTGATCGGCGCCACGGTTAAATGCAGCCCCAGCTGAAATAATTTGCGGTCGAAACTTGTGACGCCCTGCCGCAACGCTTTCAATCCATATTCTCTGGCCATCGCCAGAAAGCCGTGCTCCCAGCGCGTGCGTTGACTCAACGTGGCTTGCTGGCTCGCTGCGGCGCTTGTCACCAATGCCTGATCCAGATAAACTGGCGCATTTCCGTTTTCAGTCAGGTAAATGCCCAGCGCAAGATCTTCCACGATGTTCGAAGTCGCCAATGGCAATGTTTCGAATAGCGTCCATGGAAATGCCATTCCGGTACCAGTCAACAACGCCGCGCCTCCCATGCGATTTACACCGCGCTGGCGAACCGCATTTTTCAGCCAGAATGCAAAATTAGATATCTGTACGATAGGCGACGCCGTCCGGTCAGCACGCATGACGTAGCGGGCCTGCACGGGCAAACCCAGCTTGAGGCTATGTCTCGAAAGGTCACGGATAGAGGTCGAATCCGTTTCGCAGTCTGCATCGAATATGATCACACATTCAGGAGGATCCTGCCTGAGAAAGTCACGGCCGAAATCGAGGGCGTATCCTTTTCCCCTGGCAGAAACATTATGTCTCTCGATGACATCGTAGCCATAAGACTTTACGATCCGTGCTGTTTCATCGGTGCAATTGTCAGCAACAACCAGCAACCGGACCCTGCCATTCAAGATATCCATCAGTTTTTCGAGAACATCCCCAATCGTCGATTCCTCATTATGCGCTGGCATCAGGAGAACGGTCTTGGGTGCGTCCCCGCTATATTCGCTTCGTTTCTGACCAGCTAAACCAAAAAAGGTTTCGAACGAAAATACAAGCAACGGCAGCAGAAGCGGAATCGTAATAATCCAGGCAAATATCGTCATGATGTCATCACCCGATGCCATGATGATGTTTGATCATATCAAATAATTGAGCGCCATTTATGCGTGAGTTGTGAAGCGCGACAACGCGTTCACGTCCGATTTTACCTTTTTCCGATAGCTCCTGTGGTGATGCATTGATCGCGTATTTTAGCGCATCCACCAATGCGTCAACGGAACCGGACGGAATGAGCCAGCCACATTGCTCATCGACCAGCTCTGGCGTACCTGCAATCGCAGATACGATGACAGGGCGCTCCAGTGCGAGAGCCTCCATGATGACCACCGGAAGGCCTTCGGCGAAGCTTGGAAGAACCATTGCCCTTGATGACAGCAGATGCCTAACCACTTCATCGGAATTCGCCCAGCCTACCAGTTCGACATTATCTGTAAGGTCATGTTCAACGATTGAAGCCTCGATCTGACTTTGCAGTTCTCCGCCGCCCAATATGCTGACCCTGAAAACATGACCTTCGCGTTTGAGCTGGGCAGCCGCTTCGATCAGTAAAGGAATACCTTTTTGGCCACTCAACCGCGCTACTGAACAAAATTGAGGTTCCGTCGGGAACGGATGATCCGCGCGTTCGGTAATAAACTTGTCGTCAACGCCGCAACGAATGATGCGGATCTTGGGCCAGTCGGCGACATTTGACCAGCGCATCAACTGACCTGTGCAGAAGCTGCTGATAGCTACACAAAACGCTGAATCCGCAATCTTTCCCCACAAATCGAGATCTTCGGGGCGATCGAATTCGTCTGGGCCGTGGACCGTAAAACTATATGCTGGTCCGCCAAGCTTCCTTGAGAGACGCGCCACCATCGCGGAATTGGTGCCAAAATGAGCATGGAGATGCACGACATTGTTTGCCGTCAATTCCTTTGCGAGCCAAGCAGCTTCGGCCAGATAGGCAATGCGCTTTACGATATCGTTCGGCCTGAAGCTGCAATTCTTGAACGAAGTCGAAAGTGCCGCCCAGCATTTTCCGGGAGATAGCAGTATTGTAACGAGCAAATTGAATATCAGGGTCAGCGGGTTAGTGCCCAATATAACCCGGGTAGCAGCAAATTCTGCTTGGTCTCTTGGGTCAGGCAAGGCTGCGAGGTCAGCAGTGCGGACGGAAAACTTCTGCACCGTACCGCCGGCTTCCTCAATCGCCGCGATTTCTCTCCGGATGAAGCTATGGCTTGCCGCTGGATAGCGGTTTACCAGATACGCTATTTTCACTGAACTTCCTTTGAAGCGGAGAACTTGTCTGCACCTAATTAATTGCTTCGACTTTGCAAGCGAAGCACCATTTTGTTAATCACCTTTTTAGTGCTCTTTCTTCCATATATCGCCTATAGCCATGTGATATTTGAAAAAGCGCATGAGAGCGGTATTGGTAACCAATGACAGAAGTAGAACAGCCTGGACGCCGGATGACGATTGATCGTCGTGGCGCGATACTCGGTGCGGCCTTTGTTGCTTGCGCTGGCTTGACTGCTTTTCGTCGACCGCTGGAAGGCGCTAGCCCTATTTCTACCAAGGCATTTGCTGCGTCGATCCCTGCTAAAGTTGGCGGTTGGACGGCAGAGAAAAGCTCTGAAGTAGTGTTGGCTGCCCCTGATGAAACGAGTGACAAGCTTTATCAGAACTTGGAAACACGCATATATTTAGGCGCTGAATTGCCGGCGATTATGTTCCTGTGCGCCTACAGCAACGTCCAGAAAAATGACGTACAAGTACACCGACCCGAAGTTTGTTATCCAGCGTCGGGTTATCCTATCACCAAGAACGTGGCAGAAAAGATCACGGTGGGTAATCAGGATATCAATGCCCGCTTCCTCATCGCCGATCGCGGCGGACTCCGGGAAATGATTTTATACTGGACGCGCGTAGGGAAGAGCTTTCCCGTTGATTGGCGAAGCCAGAGAATAGAAATGGCGAAGGCTAATCTCTCCGGAAAGATTCCGGATGGAGTTTTGTTACGCGTGTCAACGATAATGGAAGAAGAAAGAAGCGCCAGAAAATTACTTATGCAATTTATTGAGCAATTACGGCTTTCGTCAGATTCTGCGTTGAATCCGCTCATATTTGGATAATGTGAATAAAATTTCTGCGAGGGCGTATGAAGATTGAAATCGGAGTTTTTGCTCATAATGAAGAAGCAAATATCGAAAAGACTATAAATAATTTGCTATCTCAAGATATTTTCGAAAATCCAGAACATGATATAGTTTGCCGCATTCTAGCAAATGGTTGCACTGATAATACCGTAATCAATGCTAATGCTGCCATCAATATAAATAAGCAATGCAATATTATAAAAATACATGATCTACCGTTAGGTGGTAAATCTAGGACTTGGAATAAGTATGTTCATGAGTTGGCAAGATTAGATTGTGAAGTCTTGATATTTATAGACGCAGATATTGAAATAATTAATAAAAATAACATAAGTAAAATGCTAGAATGTATAAATGAGGAAAATAGCCCAGTCATTTGCTCGAGCAAGCCAGTAAAAGATATAAACTATTTTAGTTCTGCAAAAAAAAGTTTTCTTGATAAAGTTATTGGGTCATCAGCGGATGGTTTGAATGATTGGACCAAGTCAGTTTGTGGATCCCTTTACGTCTTAAAAGGAAATGTCGCGAGATTAATTTATCTGCCAATTGGTCTTCCGGTAGAAGATGGGTTTATGTGTGCGTTAATCTCAACCGATTTCTTTGATAAAACTGATGGCAGCGTGAACCGTATCGAAAATATTGAGGGAATCTTTCATTTATACGAGTCTGAAAGAACTTTATCGGGCTTGATAAATCATCAAACCAGAATTGTGGTCGGTAGTTCAATAAATTCGGTACTTTTTGGTGAATTATGGCGGATAGGAGATAAATCAAAAGTTCAACAATTTTTAAAAGAAATCTCTTCAGATGATCAATGGATAAATCGGACGATTGCTAAAAAATTGCCTGATACAAAATTTGGATATGTACCATGGCATTTTCTGACTAAGCGGATGATCAGATGGTCGGGTTCTTCGCATAAATTCACAATAAGAAGCATGATAATTGCAGCCGTTGGAACAGCTTTCGACACTCTAGTGTTTTTTCGTGCACAGATTGCGATGCATCGAGGGGCTGGAGCTGGCTATTGGTAAAACCAAGAAGTCTACAAATCATGCAGTCTAGAATTCATTCGGATCGTAAGAATCTGCCCTGGAACGATTTATTTGTGAACGTGTTTCAATCGCTTGGGTATCGATGAAAGGATTTTTATATGGAATTCAACCGTCGGTTGCTCTTAACGACTTCAGCAGCAGGAGTGGGAATAGCAGGGCTTGGAGCTTCCAGATATATTTTTGCTAGCAAGGGTTCATCTCCGACGGGTATAATTTCCCGCGGTTCCGATTTCCCGAAGATCCCGATAGGAATGAATCTCGCTGGCATATCGGATTGGGAACCGGGCTATCCATTTCGCAATCTTTTTTTAGGTGCGAGGCCTTGGGTCACGGCGAATCTAATTGGTCCGGGACCTGAGAACACAGAAACTCAGTCAATCTTCCAATATGATGAAAATGGCTATCCACTTCAGGTTCCAGTGGCTAGTCCTCAACATAAGACTCCGCAAATAGTGTTCACATACTTAACTAATAGCCAAAAACCGGGTATATATATATTGTTATTTGATGGCGACGGGGAATTTGAGGGCACTGAATGGACACAGATATTATCGTCGCGTCCAGGTAGAGTAAAGTTGCGGTTGGCGCATTTCCCTGGTGGTCCAGTTCCGATACGCATCAAACGCTCCAAACTCGGTAATCACATTCGCAACATCCGACTTGTGGCTGAGGCGGATGAGAAGGTGGACCTCGACACTTCGCCGTTCCTGCCTGAGTTCCTTGATTTCTGCCGGCCCTTTCATTGCCTGCGGTTCATGGATTGGGGGTCGACAAATAACTCGCTTGAGGAGACCTGGGAGAGCCGTAAGAGCAGGACCTTCTATACGCAGGTCGGCAAATCAGGCGATCCTGAGGCTAAATTTGGTCCGGCGCCAACGCCATTCCAGTATATGTACTCGGGCGGAGTCGCGATCGAATATATGATCCAGCTGTGTAACGAACTGCAGATCAATCCCTGGTTCTGCATCCCGCACCGGGCGACCGATGACTATATCGCGCAGTTCGCAAGGCTGGTGAAGGAGCAGCTCGACCTCAAGCTGAAGGTCTATGTCGAATATTCCAACGAGATCTGGAACTGGCAGTTCCATCAGGCGGGGTGGATGCTCCGTTCGCCGCTTGCAGGCGCGCTGGTCGAGGCGAAGGGGGGTAGCCCCTGGAAGGATGCCAGCAAGAAAGAGGGCAAGGACCATCCCGAACGGATCGGCGCGCTGTTCCGCCGGGCCTTCGCCATTTGGGAGCGGGAGTGGACCGATACCGATCGCAGCCGCCTGATCCGTGTATGCGCCGTTCAGGCTGCGTGGGTGGATGCTTCTCAGCGCACCGTGAAATGGTGTGTCGATAATGGCGGCGCGGATGTCGTCTCGCCAGCGGCTTATGCCGGGCCGGGCACGGCAGTTTACGACCGGTGGGAGGCTGCGGGCGCGAGCCTTACTCCGCAACAGGTGGTCGCCGATGTCATGGCCGGTCGCGATATGGCGCGTAGTGAGAACAGCACCGCGACGATCGTGCGCTACGCCGCGGAGCGTGGGCTGAAATATGTCGCATATGAAGGTGGCCAGCACATCCAGTCGAAAGGCCAAGCGGAGTTGCCGTACAACGCGGCGCTGGGCGCGGCGCAATATCATCCGGCGATGTACGACCTCTATGTCGAACTGTTACGCCTCCACCGCGATCTGGGCTGCGAAATGTTCTGCCATTTCAGCAGCGTAGGACGGCAAGGAACACGCTGGGGCAGCTGGGGAGCCAAGGCTAGTTACGCCGAGGCAGATGACGTTAGCCCGAAGATGCGGGCTTTGGTGGCGTGTAATCAAGAGAAGTTGCCAGCGAACCTTTAAAATGCCAAGCGACAAACACTAGATGCAGTTTGAAGGGTAATATGGCTCGTTCACTTGTTGTAATTCCCTCGGTGCCGATGGTGATTGAAGGTGACCGATTTTTCCTGGACATCAAAGCTGTTGACGGATTGCGGCATTATGCATCAGCTTGGCCCGGTCCCGTTTTATGTTTGATGCGTTTAGGCAGTCGAGCCAACATAGCCTATGGTAAAACGTACGCGCAGGACGAACTTCCCTTCATCGTGGAGCCATTGGTTGGCAAGTTCAACTCCGTCCGCCAAAAACTTGATGACGCTGCTGCTATATTGGCATCCGGGGACAATCATCTTGATCTGGAAATAGGCGAAGTGACCGATACGCCTGTTGTTTTCGTAATCGAGAACACTCTAAAAACACAGATTAGAATAATGATGATAGAAAATGGGGTCAGTTTAAGAACACTTAAATCTGCTGTGTGGACTGTGTTCAACGAAAGAAACCGACGTAAGGCATTTAAAAAAGCAGCGGGCCTGCAGGCAAATGGGGCGCCAGCATTCGCCGCTTATGGTCGCTTCACCCGATCTTCGCTGCTGTATTTTGATAATCGCATCGGAGAGGCACAGCAGGTTACCAAGGAAGAAATTGAAAAAAAGGCTCAACACGTCAACACAGGCAAACCGTTGCGTCTAGTTTTTTCTGGCCGTCTAGAACGTCTCAAAGGGGCAGATCATCTTGTGCCGGTAATAATTTCTCTGGCGAACAGAGGGGTAAACTTCACCTTTGATATTTATGGCGATGGCAGCTTGGCTCATGAAATGAAGGCGGAAATCCAGTCTGCGGGATTGCTCAACCGGGTAATCTTTCACGGTCCGGTGCCATTTGATGATGTATTGGTTCCTGCACTAACGGAGAGTGCCGACCTGTTCGTCTGCTGTCATCGCCAATCTGATCCATCATGCACATATATCGAAACACTGGCCTGTGGCGTACCGATAGTGGGATATGAAAACGCAGCATTTGCTGGGATACTTGAGCTTGGCAATGTCGGGATGTCGGTTCCAATGGACAGGCCAGATTTGCTGTCAAATGCCATTGCGGAATTGGATATTGATCGTTCAATGTTAGCTCTAAAAATGTATGCAACTAGAGAAGTTGCGGAATTACATAGCTTTGAGAAAACATTTTCTTCTCGCGTAAAGCACTTATTAAAAACGAAAAGTACAATAAATTAACAAAAAGAGAAGTTTAGGAATAAATGTGATAAAAAAATTTCTACGTTTTAAAGAATTAACAAATTTCATATGCGATAGAAATTCAGATATTGAAGTATTCGGGATGTACGGTCAGAGTAATTTGGGCGATGAGGCTATGAAAGTAGCTGCGCTGAAGTTTCTTCCCGCTGGTAGGGCAATGGCAACAGTTGGAAATTCTCGTGTCTCGCTTCTTGATGAATTAATCCAAAGAAAAAATAGAAAGACATTGCTGGTAGCCGGTGGAACTTTAATACATGGAGGTGACACAGCTTGGCTTGATTATGTCGAGCATCGTGCAAACCAAGATTCAAGGCTTGTCTTTCTTGGCACGGGTATATCTTTCTTAGAATCTCAAATATCTCAAAAATCTGATGCTTATATGCGCTGGTCTGCTCTTCTAAGTTCAGCTGACGTCGTGTCGTTGCGTGGACCATTATCTTGCGCAACTGCTGATAAAATGGGTGCAGATGCATCTCAATTTGGAGATTTTGCATTTCTACATTTTGATCGAGAAATAGTTTTTGGGAATCATAATTTAAGATCAGACCGAATCGGTTTAAACATAGGTGAGTGTTTGGGAAACCAAGCTCAACATGAACAGCTTTGGGCTTGCGTACTAAAAAAATATTCAAAATTATTCTACATAGAATTTTTCATTGTTACTCCCAGTGATATTTTGTCAACATTGAGAGTTATAAAAATGGTTGGTTTAGATAAAAACCAATATACGATTCACTATTGCTATGATAATCCCAAAAAATATATGAAACAAGTTTCTAAACTGAAATTCTTTATTGGATTGAAGTTACATGCTGCTGGGTTAGCAATGGTGGCCGGGACACCAACTCTTATGTTTAAATACAAAGAAAAAGCATCAGACTTCGTGGAACCTATTTTTATGACACATTCTCTTATTGAACTTACCATAAGTGCCGATGAATTATCATCTCGTTTTGATGATTTATTACAGAATCCAGATAAATATACTAACACTAAGGCTATTGAAGGTGTATTTGTTGATCAAAAGAAAATTATAGATAAATTATTTATTAAAAAAACAAATAATTAATATATGCAATATTAATTTATATAGACAGTTAATATTTTTTAATACTAAAAGTATATTGAAAATACAGCAAAAAATATAATTGCTATTGTAAAGAGCAAGTCTAGACGCAAATCCAGTAACCCAAATCGATGCATTACCGGCCAAACAAACAATAAATTCGCCAGATTGGCAACGCCAATGCCGATGATCATTCCCAAAATATCAAATATTTCAAAACCCGCGACTGTCCCGATAATCCGTGAAACTGCCGCTATCGCCATGAAAACAAGGAAAATCCGTGACTTCCCTAGAGTCAGAATTGCATCATTATAGCCACTCGCAATCAACGTGACAGCGTTTGAAAGCGTTATCGCAACGACAAAGGCACCGGCCGCATGATAGCGCTCATCATAGAGCAACGTTATCAGGAACTCGCTGGTCAACACCACCGCTGACACCAGAATGAGCGCCAACATAAGGACGCGTTTGCGGAATTTATGGAGGACACCGGCCATCGATGCTGGGTCATTGCGAAATGCCTCGGATAGAGCAGGGAGGCCGATCGAACTGGCAAGTTTCAATGTCAGTTCGTTTGGAATTGCAGCAATCGTGTAGGCAATTGCCAGAACGCCAAATTCAGCGGGGCTGATCAGTCCGCCCTGGACCGCCCGCAAGCCCTCTCCCCCGAGGTAGGTTGCTATCGTTGACACGAAAATCCATTTTCCGAAATGGACTATAGATTTTGCGATTGCTGGATCGAGGCTAAAGCGATGCTTATGACCATGAAGCATGGAATGACTGAGGGCAAGCGACACTATCGAACCGAGAACATTTGCTGCTGCCAAAGACCAAACCGAACGGAACCAATATGCAAACCCAACCATCAAAACGATCGAAATGACTTGGCCGTACAACTGCACAAAAGTTAGCGTTCGAAAATCCAGATCACGCTGAGCCGTAATCATCTTCACGGAATTAAAACCCGCAATCGCCGCGGTGCTGCTCAGCACCGCGAGTAAGGGAAACAGGATAGGCTGTTCATAAATCAGCGAGATCGGATACGCCAAAAGGCAGCCGGCAACGAACAATCCAAATCCGCGAATGACCTGAATCGTCCATGCCGTATTAAGAAATGTTGGTTCATTTCCGCGGGGGTCTCGAATAATCGAAGGCTTAATGCCAATGTCTGAAAACATCGCGAGCCCTACCAGGAAAATTGTCGCCAACGCCATCAAACCAAAGGCTTCCGGAAACAGCAGTCTCGTCAAAATCAGGTTCGAAGCAAACTGCAATCCGCGCTGGATAACGAATCCGCCGCCGATCCAGACTCCTGAACGGGTAGCGCGTGAACCTAGGGACGCCGACTGGCTGTCGTTCATTACGGCGGCGCGTACATTTTCCAAACGCTGTTTCATCAGCGATATATTGAAAATTGAACGCAAAATAGCATGCCCCGCTTTAACCCAGAATGTTTGCAGAACCGGCGCTTATCATGCAAACGCTTCTTGTCGAGTTAAAAGGCCGCGGCAGCTTTTGCGGCTTGCCCACGGTGACCGTCAAATCCGACCCAAACCATCCGCATCACCCTTACAGGTTGCATTGTTAAAGATTTCGCTGCTATTTCGCGCCTATAACAAAAGGGGTGAGGATGACGCTTTCTGCTAGAGAATTGTTGCTCAGCAAAGCTAGCGGGAATGTGGATTTTTTATTTCGTGTCTAAATTGAATTTAAAGGCTGACCTGGTTCCTTGGTTGCTGCGCAGCTGGCCTGTGCTTCTGGGTGTGGTCTTGGTCGCATTTCCGACCTTCCGTTATATCGCAACGCAAAGCTGGACGACTGAGCAGGGGTCGCATGGACCGCTGGTGCTGGCATCTGGCGCGTGGCTGCTGTTTAACCAATGGCGACAGGTTTCGCATCTCCAGGTGCGCCCCCCTTTGTGGCAGGTCTTGACACTCATTGTGCCACTGTTGGTTCTTTATGCCGTCGCGCACATTTCGGCAGTGATCGAGATCGAGGTTTACGCGCTTTATTTCGTGCTGGTGGCGACGCTGTTTGCCTTTGTCGGCTTCGAAGTCATGAAGCGGCTGTGGTTCCCGATTTTCTACCTGATCTTCGTCATGCCGTTGCCTGACACGTTGGTCTCGTTCTTTACCAACCCGCTGAAAATCTGGATCAGTTCGACCGCTGTGTCTGTTCTCTATGCGCTGGGCTATCCCATCGCGAGTGCCGGTGTCGCGATTCAAATCGGGCAGTATCAACTGCTGGTTGCTGCGGCCTGTGCCGGACTGAATTCGCTGATCACATTATCGGCGCTGACGATGTTCTATGTGTATCTGACCCATCGTTCGAACTGGAAATATATGCTGCTGCTGTCCGCTGCGGTGGTTCCAATCGCCATATTCTCGAACTTCATGCGGGTGCTGATCCTAATTCTGATCACTTTTCATGTCGGCGAAGCGGCCGCGCAGGGGTTCCTACACGATTTCTCAGGCCTTGTCACATTCGCTATTGCACTCACCACCATTTATCTCATCGATATTGCTGGCCAGAAAGTGATGCGGAAAACCACGCATAAAGTTGCTACCGCTTAATCGGTATTGTCGCTAACCCCATCAAAAGGTTTCAGAATAAAGATGATGTAGCCTACTATTGCTGCAATCAGCGCGTAGGCTGCAATTTCATATCCTTCGTTACCGAGATAATTGGCCAGGGCGCAACCGACAGATGGCGGAGCGTAATGGATCAGTTTGTCTCTGGGCTCGTCTTCTGATGATCGTTGCAAAAATAGCACAACGAGTGCAGCAAAAATTGCAACGGTGACCCAATCGTAAACAGTTTCCAAACTTAATCCCCATTGCAAGTTGAACAAAAAGCCGCAATTGGCTTACAAATTAGTTACTGCGGCGCTAACTGCAGAACGGCCTATTAAACAAGGGGAAGTTTAGTGAAAGTTTGGCGAACCGCAAGGCTGCTGACCGCTGTAGTGACAATATCCATGCTGCAGGGTTGCGATAATGCGCCAACGGGCCAGGTGATTGCCATCGTCAATGGCGAAGAAATTACACAGCAGGAACTGAATGCCGAGCTTGAGCAGCTTCAGTCAGAGCCGGCAGGCGAAAAGAGCGCCATTCGCAAACAGGTGTTGCAGCAGATTGTCGACCGCCGCCTAATGGCCCAAGTCGCGAAAGAGGAGAGGATCGACCGTGATCCTCTCTATGTGATCCGCGAACGCCGACTTCAAGAAGAACTATTGGTGCAGATGTATGGCAAGAAAGCCGCCGATGCGACGCGCGTGCCTAATTCGGCAGCGGTGCAAAAATATATGCAAGCCAACCCGAACAAGTTCAGTCAACGTACCGCTTACATCGTAGACCAGATCAGTTTCGAGATGCCTGACGATCCGGCCGTGCTCAAACAGCTTGAATCTACCAAGACGCTGGCAGAGGTTGAGCAAGCTTTGCTTAGTCTTAAAATTCCTTTTGGAAAGGGCAAGAACAGTATCGATTCGTTCAGTGTTCCGGCGCCAGTAATGAAGCAGATCCTCGCGCTCCCTGCTGGAGAACCGTTCATCATTCCGACGCAGGGCAAGGTTGTGGTAAGCGTTATTACCGGGCGCCAGCCTGTGGCGGTCAATGATCGTGAAGTGGCACCATTGGCCGCGCAGTCGATGCGCGCCGAGAATCTCGGTAAAGTCCTTCAGGCCCGTCTTGACGAAGCAAAAGCCAAAGCGAAAATTACATATCAAGACGATTTTGCTCCAGTTGCGGCATCGAAGACGACAGGTACGCCTACGAAATAACGTTCTGCTTGGATCGTACAATGGCGGCCCGAATGCAACGACAGTATGGTCACAAAATACGTTAAATTTCACTGCTTTTGCTGGTCAGAAGTTGATATTTAGAGCCGGTGGTAAAAGCGACAGCCTCGGCGGATATCTTGATAACATTAGGCTTGTTCAAGTTTCCGCGGTGCCAGAACCTGCCACATGGATGATGCTCGTTATGGGCTTTGGTCTCATCGGCTTCTCGATGCGTCGCCGCCGAAACACTTTAGCGCAAATTCCTTCGCCTAAAATCTTACCTGCTTGAAGTCGATTGAACCCCGCTGGTGCGATCCGGCGGGGTTTATTTGTTGGACATTCTGTAGCCAGGCGCGAAAGGTCAGATGTC
>JANNQI010000005.1:0-27902 GCA_031400695.1 Sphingomonadales bacterium
GGGGTACGGCGGCGAGGTAGTGCGCGACCTCCCCCTCTCAACTACGCCTAGTTGCTAAAGCAACAAGGCTTCGTGTCTCTCCCCTGAAGGGGAGAGAGGGGATGATCGCCTGCCTTCGCTTACCAATACGCTGCGGGTTTCAGCGCGCGAATTTACCAGCCATGCCGATGATGTCGTCGAGCGGATTGCCGTCGCCGTCCATATCGAGCATCGACGCTAGTCCGCCCAAACCGCCGCCAGCGGGCGCCGCTTGCTGGCCACCGCCGAGCGCACCACCCAGTACATTGCCCAGCATTCCGCCGAGCAGGCCGCCTAAGCCACCTCCCTCTCCGCTGCCGCTTTGTTTGGCCATATAACCCGCAACCAGCATCGCCAAAATCGGCAACATCTTCTTCAACAGCGACGGGTCGATCCCCGTCTGCTCCGCCGCATGTCCGGCAACGCTGCGGCTCACATCTTTCGAACCGAAAATCTGGCCGAGCACGTCATTGCCCTTGTCTACCGGAGTCGGCTCAGGCGAGACCACCGAGTCGAACAGCCCGCCGCCGCCAAGGCTGCCAAGTAGACCGCCAAGACCTTCAAGTCCGCCCGGCTGCGCCTGCGTTGTTTTCTTGAATCCGCCAAGAATCGCGGGCAGCAATGCCGCAGCGCCTGCTTCGGCGACCTGTTCGTTTACGCCCAGTTGCTGTGCGACCTGACCGATAGCTCCGGTCTGTTTCAAGATGCTGGCAATATCCATGTCGATTTCCTCCGCAACATTTGGCAAAGACTGCGCCTATTTGATGTCATTGGCAAGACAGCCTTGCCCCGCAAACGCGCGGAACTTACTGATTTTACATTCCTATCGACATTACGTCTCCCAAATTTCACAACAGCGGCATATAGTCTTTATTGGCCATCCCCCGGCCATGTATCGCAGGAGAAAATCATGGGCATTTTCAGCAGTATCAAAGACGCCATTTTCGGCAAGAAAGCCGTTGCGGCAACCACCTCCGCGCCGTCAGCCATCCCGCTTGATACCACCCCCACCGCGCCCGAGCCGGTTGCCATCACCGAAGTCGATGTCATCGCCAATCTCGAAGAAATGGGCGCTGGCAAGAATCTCAACTGGCGCACGTCGATTGTCGACCTGATGAAGCTACTCGGCATGGATGCCTCGCTGCAGGAGCGCAAGGACCTCGCCATGGAGCTTGGCTACACCGGCGAACTCGAAGGCAGCGCTGAAATGAATATCTGGCTGCACAAGGCGGTGATGCGCGAACTCGCCAAAAATGGCGGCAAGGTTCCTGCTGAATTGTTGGACTAAATCTCGGATAAGCTGGCGCGGTCGGGAGGGACAAACTCCCGCCGCGCCGGTACCGAAAATAGCAATTCCTTCGAGTAAAAACGCAGCGGCAAATCCCTCCGCCCCCGCGCTGACAACAGCAGCGCATTGACCGCCTCATACAGCCGCACAGCGACACTGACCTCTGCCAGATGCGCCTTCACCCCGGCAATATACACCTGCGTTATCGTCTCGTGATAGCCTTGCGTGTCATCGTTAATCCCGCCCACCGCCACGTTATATGAGGAGATGATGGCCGCCATATCCGTCACCGGATTGATGTCAGGCCGGTCGCGGACAATCCAAGTGCAAGCGGCCAAATGCGCCTCATGCGTCCATTCCTCTCGCGGCAAAGTGCGCGCAAGCAAACCTTCGCCGATATGCACTATCGACGCATCATCTTCAAACAAGCGGACGTCAAATTCGGACATTTCCGGGCTTTCATCTTTGCCCGGGATGTACGGGCGGGTTACGCTGCTTTTGGTGCCGATTGCCTTACGCCTTCATCGACATAATCTTCGAATTGGGCAAAGTTATCGATGAATTGCTGCACCAGATTTCGCGCCGTAGCGTCATATTCTGCCTTGTCCACCCACGCTTCACGCGGATCGAGGATCGCGCTATCGACTCCCGGCACCGCGACCGGGAATTCGAAGCCGAAATTAGGGTCCTTGCGGAACTCTGCGTTGTTCAAGCTGCCATCGAGTGCAGCGTTGAGCAAAGCACGCGTTGCCTTGATCGGCATCCGGCTGATCCCCGGCATTGTTGCCTTGCCGCCGGTCCAGCCGGTGTTGACCAACCAGCATTGCACAGCGCCCTTGGCAATCCGTTCCTTGAGGAGGTTGCCATAGACGCTTGGATGACGCGGCATGAACGGCGCGCCAAAGCAAGTCGAGAACGTCGCTTCAGGCTCGGTCACGCCGATTTCCGTACCCGCAACGCGCGCGGTGTAGCCCGACAGGAAATGGTACATCGCCTGCTCTGGCGTCAGCTTCGCAATCGGAGGCAAAACGCCATAGGCATCTGCGGTTAGCATGATGATGGTCTTGGGCACCGGCCCCATATTCTTTTCCGAGGCGTTCGGAATGAATTCGATGGGGTAAGACCCCCGGCTGTTTTCGGCGAGACTCGCATCGTCGAAATCCAACTCGCGGGTTTCCGGGTCCATCACGACATTTTCAAGCACCGTACCGAAACGCTTGGTCGTCGCGAAGATTTCGGGCTCTGCCTCTTCAGACAGGCGGATCATCTTGGCGTAGCAACCGCCTTCAAAGTTAAACACAGCGGTATCGGACCAGCCATGCTCGTCATCGCCAATCAGCGTACGGCTGGCATCCGCAGACAATGTCGTCTTACCCGTACCCGACAGGCCAAAGAACACTGCCGTGTCTCCATTCGCGCCAATATTGGCCGAGCAATGCATCGGCATGACGCCCGTTACCGGCAGCAGGTAATTGAGAATGCCGAATACCGACTTCTTCATTTCGCCGGCATAGGCGGTACCGCCGATCAAGATCAGCTTTTCCGTGAAATTGACGGCGATGACCGTTTCGCTGCGGCAGCCATGACGTGCGGGATCGGCGCGGAAGCTGGGCAAATCGATAATGGTATATTCGGGCACGATATCAGCGAGTTCTTCCGCCGTCGGTCGAACCAACAAGGTGCGGATAAACAGATTATGCCAGGCAAGTTCGTTTATGACACGAACATTGACGCGGTGTTCGGGTTGTGACCCGCCGAACAGGTCGGCGACGTAAAGCTTGGACTTTTCGCCAAGCGCCGCAAAAAAATCGGCTTTGAGCGCAGTAAAGTGTGCTGGGTCCATCGGTACGTTGGTCTTGCCCCACCAAATCGAATTTTCGGTCTCCGCGTCGCGGACGATGAATTTGTCTTTAGCCGATCGTCCGGTGTGCAATCCGGTCTTAACAACCAAAGGCCCGTCTTTCGCAAGCATCCCTTCCCCGTTCGCCAATGCAGCCTCGACCAGCGGAGCTGTTCCCAAATTGGCAAATAACTCAGCACTGGTTGCAATACCTTGCTGTTCAAGCGAAAAATTCAGGGCCACTGACATGAAAAAGTCTCCAATTGGCAAGAAAACGAATCTAGGGCATACGTATGCACTGATATACTGCGCGCCGCTAGCCGACAGACATGGCTGCGTCAAATGCTATGGATTGAACCGCCGCAATCTGCGCCCTATAGGCGTCGCATGAGTGCAACAATCGCGCTGGTCGATGACGACCGTAATATTTTGACGTCGGTATCGATAGCGATGCAGGCCGAAGGCTATGTCACCCGGCTTTATCCGGACGGTGAAACTGCGTTGAAGGCGCTACTCGAAAATCCAGCAGACCTTGGCATATTCGATATCAAAATGCCACGGATGGATGGATTGGAATTACTGCGCCGATTGCGCGAGAAAAGTGCAATGCCCGTTATTTTCCTGACGTCGAAGGATGAAGAACTCGATGAGGCTCTTGGTCTTGCGATGGGCGCGGATGACTATATCACCAAGCCATTTTCGCAGCGGCTATTGATAGCGCGGGTTAAAGCGATCTTGCGTCGCGCGACCTATGGAAAAGCACCGGCGAATGGGGACGCCGCGGATGAGCCCGAACCAATGGTGCGTGGAAAGTTGGAAATGGACCCAGCCCGTCACCATGTAAAATGGGGCGGCAAAACGGTTACGCTGACCGTAACCGAGTTCATGATCCTTGAGGCGCTTGCCAACCGGCCGGGCGTCGTTCGCACACGAGACCAGTTGATGGACGCTGCCTATCAGGATGATGTCTATGTCGACGACCGTACGATCGACAGCCATATCAAGCGCCTGCGCCGGAAATTCCGCGAAATAGACTCCGATTTTGCGGCAATCGACACGCTTTACGGCGCCGGATACCGTTTTGCAGACAACTGAACCCGCCGAACTCGAGCTGCGCTGGAGCCGGAGTCTTTCGCTGACGGCGCGCATACTGGCGGTCAACCTGTTCGTACTGGCGTTGCTCGGTGCCGGGTTGTTTTTCCTCGACAGCTATCGTGTGCGTTTAATCGCCGAACGCGAGTTGGCCTCGCGATCGCAAGCAGAATTGCTGGTGGAAAGCCTACCGCTTGTCGAATCTGAAAACCAAGGCCCTTACATTGTGGCGTTTGGTCGACAACTCGAATCGCGCATACGGATATATGACAGCAATGGCGCAAAGCTGATGGACAGCTTTACCGTCGCGCCGCCAACTTACACGTTTCGCGATCCCACGACGGAGCCACGACGGAAAGTTGCCGCGAGGGCCATCGATAAGGTGGTCGACTTCATGGTGGGTGCGCCAACCCTTAAACCTTTCATCGAGCCCGAACACGACACTGCAAATGCCTGGCCAGAGGTCGTTGCCGCGAAACCCGGAAAGCCGGTTTCGTTGGCCAGATTTGCGCCGGACCTCACGCACGTCATCAGTGCCGGCGCCAGATCTGGTGACTACACCGTCCTTACTACCGCCAACGAGCGCGATATCCGCCTTTTCGTCAGGGCTGAGCGCTTCGACATTGCCATGTTTGTTCTGCTCGCGCTTGGCGTCGGTGTATTGCTTTCGGTGTTCCTTGCACGAACTATCGTCAGGCCATTACGTCACCTCGCACGCGCTGCGGTTAAAGTCAGACTGGGCCGCGCCCAGGAAGTAAATGTTCCCCGCCTGCCTTCGCGTCGAGACGAGATTGGTATGCTGGCCCGCGCATTGTCGGACATGAGCGTTGCGCTGCGCCAACGGATCGATGCGACCGAGGCATTCGCCGCGGACGTCGCACATGAAATCAAGAACCCGCTTGCGTCGCTAAGGTCGGCGCTGGACGGAGCGGACAATGTGAAAGACCCAGAGTTGCGGGCACAGTTGATGGATGTAGCCAAGGCCGACGTACAACGCATGGATCGCCTGATAAGCGACATTTCAGACGCCAGCCGCGTGGATTCGCAACTGGCCAAAGCCAAATTCGAACCGATCGATCTTGGCGACATGATTGAACAGCTTTTGCAGACACGCGAAAGCCGCGCCGCCGATGGAAAAGTCAGTATTGCCTTCGCAAGACCGCGGCGGACCATAGCAACGGTTATGGGTGAAGATGTCCGGCTCGAACGTATGCTGACCAACCTTATCGACAATGCGGTCTCTTTCTCCCCTCCCGGGGCAGTCGTGGAGATTGGGGCGACGCTCGCCGAGGATGAAGTGATCATCCGGATCAGCGATGAGGGCCCCGGCGTGCCCGAGCAGGAGCGCGAGGCGATCTTTCGTCGCTTCCACAGCGAGCGGCCAGACACCGAAAGTTTCGGCCAGCATAGCGGCCTAGGCCTCGCGATTGCGCGCACCATCGTCGAAGGGCATCACGGCCGAATTTCAGTGCGCGACCGCGTTGACGGCAAACGTGGTGCCTGTTTTGAAATCGCACTGCCCTGTGAAGCGGCGTCGAGCCAATGAGCAGCGGCATATTGCATGCAACGGCCGTCGCCATTGACGGCCATGGTGTATTAATAACCGGCCCTTCGGGATCGGGAAAATCCGATTTGGCGCTTCGTCTCATCGATCGCGGCGCCAAGCTCGTTAGTGACGACGCGGTCGCAATCAATCTGGTCGATGGTAAGCTTATGCTTGCCACCGCACCTAATATCGAAGGCAAAATTGAGGTCCGCGGCATCGGGATATGCGATGTTGATACGGTTTCGCTAATGCCACTCCGGTTGGTCGTTGACCTATGTTCCGACGTCGAAAGGATGCCACCGTCGTGCCGGACAACACACATTCGAAGTTATGATATTCCCTACTTCGCTCTTGTTCCTTTCGAGCCAAGCGCCGCAATCAAGCTGGAATACGCGCTTCGCACAGTGATTGACGGCGGACGTTGGCCGGTGGCAATGAAAAATTCTAATGAACCCGAAAGTCTCGATATTTGACTCGCAAGGCCGCTTCGAAACCTCAAACCATAATGCTGGTAACTGGCCTGTCGGGTGCTGGAAAGTCGACAGTTCTGAAGACATTGGAAGATTTGGGTTGGGAAACCGTAGATAACTTCCCGATCAGACTTGCAGGACCATTACTCGATATTCCCGGCGGCGGCAGCGGTAAGTCGGCACCATCGATTCCGCTCGCATTAGGGTTCGACAGCCGCACGCGGGGGTTCAAGGTTGAACAGCTGATCAAACAGATAAAATCACTGCAGAAGAATCCTGATCTAAATATCCTGACCATGTTTCTCGACTGTTCGGGCTCCGAAATAGAACGCCGCTATGCTGAAACGCGACGCCGTCACCCGATGGCGCAGGATCGCCCGGCTATCGATGGCATTTCGCAAGAGCGGATGATGATGGAACCGCTGCGGCGCTGGGCAGAGACGGTCATCGATACCAGCAAATTGTCGGCACATGATTTACAAGTCGATATCCGCGAACGATTCAGCCGCGAGGCGACACGTCATTCTACGGTCACGATTACCAGTTTCGGCTATTCGCGCGGCGTGCCGCACAATGCCGACCTTGTTTTCGACTTGCGCTTTCTGCGCAACCCGCATTGGGATAATGAACTGCGTCCAATGACCGGACTCGACCCTGAAGTTTCCACCTATGTCGAGGGTGACCCCGAATATGTGCAAGCTATGGCAAAAATCAGGGAGCTGCTATTCTTCCTTTTGCCGCTTTATGACGGACAGGGAAAAGCCTATGTCAACATAGCATTTGGCTGCACCGGTGGGCGTCACAGGTCGGTACATGTTGCCGAACAATTCGGCAAATGGTTGCGCGAGGAAGGATTTTCGCCCACGGTCAATCACCGCAATCTGACGTCAAGGCCGATTGACGCGCTGGAAGGGCCTGCTAACGGCGCTGACACGAAAAAGACAAAACGGGGTAGCGCACGCACATGATCGGTTTGATTTTGGTTACACATGGCAGGTTGGCGGAGGAATTCCTTGTCGCGCTCGAACATGTGGTGGGCCCGCAAAAGCAGGTGGCGACTGTTTGTATCGGGCCGCATGACGATATGGAAAGCCGGCGCAAGGAAATTGCTGCGGCAATCAAGCGTGTCGAAACTGGCGAAGGTGTTATTATCTTAACGGACCTTTTCGGGGGAACGCCTTCCAATCTGTCGATTTCGCTACTTGATGCAGGGCGGGTTGAAGTTATCGCCGGTGTCAACTTGCCAATGCTGATCCGCCTCGACAGCGCGCGCAAGAATATGGATGTGCGCCAAGCCGTCGCCGCCGCACGCGAAGCGGGGCGTAAATACATCAGCGTGGCCTCGGAAGTGCTGGAAGCATCGCGGTGATCCGGCTCAGCCGTCAGGTCACGATCGTCAACCAGAAGGGCCTTCATGCACGGGCAAGCGCCAAGTTTGTGACATTCGTGAGCCGCCTGCCAGAGGGGTTGAAGGTGGAAGTCGAAAAAGACGGGCATATCGTCACCGGAACGTCTATCATGGGGCTGATGATGCTCGGCGCGGCTAAGGGTAGCGAAATCACCGTGCATGTCGAAGGCGACGATGCCGACATGGCGCTGGAGAAGCTTGTGGGGCTTGTGGTCGACGGTTTCGGCGAAGATTGATGCGCCGGGAAATCACTGGATTTTCCAACCCGCTGCTGAAGGAAATCCGTAGCCTTCGTGAAAAGAAGCACCGTAAGCGGGCCGGCAAATTCCTCGCTGAAGGCCTCCGTATTTTGACAGAGGCGCGCGAAGCAGGTTTCCTTCCCGAAATGCTTTTCCGCGTAAAGGACCGCGAGGTACACGCGCTGGAAATCGCACTCGAAGGCGACGTGCTGGCTGCCGGCGGCGATGTTATCGAAACCAGCGCCGAAATTATGTCCAAACTGTCGGGCAAGGACAATGCACAGGCAGTCGTTGGCGTATATAGGGATCATGGCACCGAACTGACCGACATCGACCGAAGCAGCGCACCGATCTGGCTGGTGGCGCAGTCGATGCGCGACCCCGGCAATTTGGGAACCATGCTGCGAACCGGCGATGCCGTCGGTGCTGGGGGCCTGATCCTGATTGACGAGTGCACCGATCCGTTTTCCGTCGAGGCGGTGCGCGCCAGCATGGGTGCTGTCTTCACACAGAAAATCGTGCAATGCCGGTGGGCCGAGTTTACCGCCTGGTTACGCGGCGGAGAAGGCCAGCTGGTTGGCACCAGCTTGCAAACCGAAAGCGATTATCAAGCAGCGACTTACAGCGCTCCATGCTTTATCCTAACCGGCAACGAAGCACAGGGATTGCCCGAGGAATATGAGGCGGAATGCGATTTGCTGGTTAAAATGCCAATGCGCGGCAAGGCAGACAGCCTGAATGCAGCGGTGGCGACCGCCGTCATGGCCTACGAGGTCTTGAACCAGTTTCGGCGTTCCAATCTGGCTTGATAGATTATATCAAGCTGCGTGACACGGAGATTCCAGATGCGCCCTTACAACTGCACACTTCCAATCCTATCGCTGATGCTATTATCTGCCTGCCAGACTGTTTCTGAAACCGAACCACCCGTGGACAATGCGGCGATCTATATCGCCCGTGGCAACGAGCCGGGCTGGATATTGAAAATGGATGGCAAGACGCTCGATTATCAGGGTGATTACGGCTCGACCAAAATCAAGGTCGCGCAGCCCGAAGGGCGACCGTCGTTTAACGGAATGCGCTTCATCACCGATCGCCTGACGGTGGACATTACATATGCCAGCTGCGCCGACGATATGTCCGGCGAGCGCTATTCGGACAGCGTGCTGATTACGGCGGAGAGCAAGGAGCTAAAGGGTTGCGGAGGCCGGAAATTGCCGCCTGAATCGCTTGATGGAACCGCATGGACGATCATCATGATGGACCAAATGCCCACCTTGGACGCCATAAAGACCGAAGTGCGTTTTGCCGACGGCAAAATTTCGGGAACGGCCGGCTGCAACCGGTTCACAGGTAACTATAGCCATAACAGCAACGTCCTGACCTTCGGTGCGATCGCGAGCACGCGAATGATGTGCCCCGAAAAGCAAATGGCACAAGAAGCCAAGTTTCTAGCGCTGCTTAAAGGAACGGTAACAAAACGCTACAGCATTGAAGGAAACCTGATACTTGCCAATGAAAATGGCCAAAGGGCGACGCTGAAACGCGCTATCTAATTTAGGCCGCATCCTCGTCGCGCGAAGTTGCCTCGACCAGCTTGACCATCGGACGCGTCGATTGCTCGACAATGGGCAGACTCTCTATAGCCTTGCCGCCGGTATCGATGCTTAGTTCCTCAAAACGTTTCGCTTGCGTCAAAACCTGCGATTCAAGACTGCCGACCAGCGCGTTATAGGCCGATACTGCGGTATCGAGATTTTTACCCATCCGCCCGACATGTCCGCCCATCGTCGACAGCCGTGCATATAGTTCCTTGCCCAGTTCGGCGATTTCGCGCGCCTGTCCGGCCATTTTCTCCTGCTTCCAGACCGCTGCCACGGTGCGGGCGATTGCTATCAGGTTTGTCGGGGTCGCAAGCAACACGCGCTTGGCAAAGGCAAAATCCCAAAGTTCGGGGTCTTTTTCGAGTGCCGCCGACAGAAAATGTTCGCCTGGCACGAACATGATCACATAATCTGGAGTGTTATCGAACTGATCCTGATAGGCCTTCTGCCCGAGCGCGTTGACATGCGCCTTCATTGCCGCAGCATGCGCGGCCAGACAGGTCTCGCGACGGACATCGTCATCGGCCTCAAACGCCTCCTGATAAGCGTTCAACGACACCTTGGCATCTACGACCAGATTGCGGCCGCCGGGCACTGTGATAATCACATCCGGCCGCAACCGGCCGTCGGCACCTTCGACCGACACTTCGGTCTGGAAATCGGCATGTTCGGAAAGGCCGCAACTTTCGAGAACATTGCGCAATTGCTGCTCGCCCCAACGCCCGCGCGCCTTGGGAGCCGCCCGCAGCGAATTGCCGAGCCGCTGCGCTTCGGTGCGCACGGCGTCGTTGCTGATCCGCATTGATTCCATCAGGCCATGCAAATTGCCGAACGCCTCGCGGCGCTCCGCTTCCACCTTACCGACAGCTGTTTCATATTTTTCGAGCCGCTCATGCACAGGCTGAAGCAACGCGCTGAGTTTCTGCCCGGCGGCGCTTTCGGATTCCTTGAACCGCTCATCCGCCCGCTGAAGAAAACGCGACTGGGCTTCGTTGAGCAACTTCGCGCTGATTTCCGAGAATTGCCCGGCCAACAAATTCTTCGCTTCGGAAAGCGCCGCCAGTTGCTCGTCAAACGCGCGTTCGCGCTCGGTCAGCGTCGTTTCAGCTTGCGCCAGCCTGATGCGTGCGTCGTCGCGTTCGCGGGTGATTTCATCCAGCCCCATCCGCATCGACGCCACGATGTCAGCCCCGCCGCGCGCATTGCGTCCGCCCGCCCACCAGCCGAGGGCTAACCCGACGAGCAAAGCAATGATGACAACAAGCGCAATAATCAGCGGCTCCACCGCTTGTCTCCCCATTTAGAACGTATAAGGAACATAGCCACTGCAGGGCCGGCGTCAAGCGGCTTATTGGGCCGCCCGTCGCGCACGCTTTGCTTTGGCATAGCTTAATATGCTCAGCGGTATAAGGCCGGCATATACGAAGCTCGCCGCAATCAACGCCACCCAAGGCGCTGCGATCAGCACCGCGCCGAACAATCCTACGCCCGCTAGTGCAATAAAGCGGAAATTTTGCCGCACCTTGATCGAACCCCAGCTAAAAGTCGCCACATTGGAAATCATCAGTACGGCAACAATCAGTAACCACGGCGCGACGATTCGATAATCGCGTACCCAATCAGCGCCGGTCTCAAACCAGATAAGCATGGGCAGCAAAGCAAGCCCTGCTCCCGGCGGCGACGGCACGCCGGTATTAAAACCTGCCGACTTGTGCGGCTGGTGCTCGGTATCGATCCGCGCGTTGAACCTCGCCAGCCGCAACGCGGCACAAAGCACAAAAAATACCGATATGGTCCAGCCGAAGCGCGGCATATCCTGCATTACCCAGATGTAAATCACGAGCGCGGGTGTCGCGCCGAAGGCGATAACATCGGACAGCGAGTCCAACTCGGCACCGAAGCGACTTTCGCCCTTCAGCATTCGCGCAATTCTTCCGTCCAATGCGTCGAGAACGCCTGCGACAACAATTGCTGCAACAGCATTTTCCCAACGCCCCTGCAAGGCAAACCACGCGCCCGAAAGACCGGTGCACAGCGCCAGAGCAGTTACGGCATTGGGCGCCAGTGCACGCAGCGAAATTCCGGGTCGGGCAGACTTTTCGTCCATCAACGCGCGCCTTTAATGAGCAACAGCAATCAAGTCTTGATCAACACCCAGTTCGGCAATGATCGTTTCACCGGCAACGCAGCGTTGTCCCTTGATAACGCGCGAGGCGGTGCCTTGCGGCAGATAGACATCAACACGGCTGCCAAAGCGGATAAGGCCTATACGCTGGCCGTTGGCAACACTGTCGCCTTCCTTGACAAAAGCGACAATCCGGCGCGCGACCAGCCCAGCAATTTGTGTGAAGCCGATCCGCACGCCGTCGCTGCGTTCGACCAGGAAATGCTGCCGCTCATTCTCGTCGCTTGCCTTGTCTAGGTCGGCGTTGAGGAACTTGCCTGCAATGTAGACAACACGTTTGATAGTTCCGCGAATGGGTGTGCGGTTGATATGCACATCAAACACGCTCATGAAAATCGACACCCGCGTCATCGGTTGTTCGCCCAGCGCATCAGGTCCGCGTAATTCGGGCGGTGGCGGGACCATCTCGATTAGAGTCACCAGACCATCTGCAGGCGCAATGACGAAGCGGTCATCGGTCGGTGTCGCCCGCGCCGGATCACGAAAAAATGCCAGAGTCCACGCCGTAACCGCAGCCATCGGCCACGCCAATGTCTCCCACGCCATGAAGGCGAAGAATAAGGTGATACCGCCAGCAATCAGGCCAAATTTGCGACCCTCAGGATGAACGGGAGGAAACGACCATTTTGCGACCCCGGTACCCCGGTTTGTCAGTTCTTGTCTGCTCATACGGCCTAACTAGGCGGTGAAGCGGTACGATACAACCGATAGATGCCTTTTCCAGCCAATTTCGGGCAGATGGTTGAACATATGGCAGACTTTGCTATGGCTCCGGCGACAAACCCGACTCCCCTTTTGGAAAGCGTTTTCCCACATGGCAAAAATCAAGGTGAAGAACCCGGTCGTCGAACTCGATGGCGACGAAATGACCCGCATTATCTGGGAGTGGATTCGCGAGCGGTTGATATTGCCGTACCTTGATATCGACCTGAAATATTACGACCTTGGTATGGAATATCGCGACAAGACCGACGACAGGGTCACCGTCGAATCCGCCAATGCAATCCGCCAATATGGTGTTGGCGTTAAATGCGCGACGATCACGCCCGACGAAGCGCGGGTGGAAGAATTTGGCCTCAAGAAAATGTGGAAGTCGCCCAACGGAACCATCCGCAACATCCTGGGCGGCGTTGTATTTCGCGAGCCGATTGTCATCCAGAATGTCCCCCGTCTGATTCCCGGTTGGACCGACCCAATCGTGATTGGCCGTCACGCATTCGGCGACCAATATCGCGCGACCGATTTCCTCGTCCCCGGTCCCGGCACGCTGCGCCTCGTGTGGGATGGCGACGACGGCAGCAAGATTGACGAGGAAGTGTTCCGTTACCCCTCGCCCGGCGTTGCCCTCGCGATGTACAATCTCGACGATTCGATCCGCGATTTTGCCCGCGCTTCCCTGAACTACGGCGTTACCCGCGAATGGCCGGTATATTTGTCGACCAAGAACACGATCCTCAAAGCATATGACGGGCGCTTCAAGGACTTGTTCCAGGAAGTGTTCGAAGCGGAATTTGAAACCAAGTTCAAGGAACTGGGCATTGTTTATGAGCACCGACTAATCGATGACATGGTTGCATCCGCGTTGAAATGGTCAGGCAAATTCATCTGGGCCTGCAAGAATTACGACGGCGATGTGCAATCCGATCAGGTCGCGCAAGGCTTTGGCTCGCTGGGCCTGATGACCTCAATCCTGATGACACCCGATGGCAAAACGGTTGAGGCCGAAGCCGCGCACGGGACCGTGACGCGCCATTTCCGTCAGCATCAGCAGGGCAAGGCGACGTCGACCAACCCGATAGCGTCGATCTTTGCATGGACAGGCGGTCTCAAATTCCGTGGCAAATTCGACGAAACGCCCGAAGTGACCCGTTTTGCCGAAACGCTAGAGGAGGTCTGCATCGAAACCGTCGAAGCCGGCCACATGACCAAGGATCTTGCAATCCTGATCGGCCCGGATCAGGGATGGGAGACAACCGAACAGTTTTTCGAAAGCGTTCGTTCGAACCTCGAAAAGAAAATGGGCAGCTGGCAGTAACTAAAGCGATCAGAGACTGAACACAAAGCGCGGGCAGCAATGTCCGCGCTTTTTTTGCGCCTACCCTTCCCTTTACATCTCGCATGTGCGTAATAAAGCGCCATGGCGGCTGAACTGCAGACTGAAGGTATTAGCGACATCGTCGTCATTTTAGGCGCGGCAGGCATCGTTATACCTGCATTTGCGCGCTTCCGGATTACACCAATTATCGGTTTCATTCTGGTTGGGATTTTGGTCGGACCGATGGGTCTGGGCGCCTTTGTGGGTAGCTATCCGTTGCTGGAATGGTTCACAATTTCAAAGCCCGAAGCGATTCGTCCGATCGGCGAATATGGCATTATCTTGCTGCTGTTCTCCATCGGCCTCGAACTGTCGTTCCGACGATTATGGAAAATGCGACGGCTAGTTTTCGGCGTCGGCGCCGCGCAATTATTCGGCGCAGGACTGATTATCGCTGTCGGATTGTTGTTATTCGGATACGGGCCCACCGCGGCTCTGGGCATCGGTATTGCTCTCGCACTTTCGTCAACAGCACTGGTTTTACCGATATCGGGAACGCACTCGGCAGTGGGCAAATCGGCGTTGGCGATGCTCTTGTTTGAAGATCTGGCAATCGTCCCGATAATATTCGTGCTTGGAGCTTTGGCACCCCAAGCGGGCGCGGACTCGTGGGGCGGCATGATCACTGCCCTCTGGCAGGGTGCACTGGTTATCGTCGCAATGCTCGTTTTGGGACGTTTCTTCCTGCCCCGGCTATTCGGACAGGCGGCCCGCACCAAAAGCCCGGAATTGTTCGTTTCGGTCAGCTTGCTCGTTGTTATCGTCGCCAGCCTTGCTACCGGCGCGGTGGGTCTATCGCCGATAGTCGGCGCGATGATTGCAGGCTTGTTGATTGCCGAAACCGACTATCACACAGAAGTCGAAGTGATGACTGCGCCGTTCAAAGGCCTAGCTCTGGGTGTTTTCCTGATCAGCATAGGAATGCAGGTCGATCTTCGCTTCGTTGCGGAAAATTGGGTTGAATTACTTGCTGCGGTGGCAGGCGTGGTGCTCATAAAGGCAGCGGTGACCGCAGGTTTGCTCAAGCTCAACGGCGCGCGCACAGGGACGGCAACGGAAACCGGCGTACTCATGGGCAGCCCTTCGGAAACAACACTCATTGTGCTTGGCGCAGCGGGTGCTGCCCAGATTATAGACGCGGCAACGATCAATTTCTGGCAGGTTGCAACAGCAATTGGCCTGACCATCACGCCGATTTTGGCGCGGGTCGGGCATGATATGGCCCGCCGTTTGGAGCTGCGCGAAAGCGACGACGAGGTGCTGGAGCAAGACCCGACGAAGGAGCCGCGCACCGTGGTTATCGGCTTTGGCCGGGTCGGAAAGCTGATTGCTGACATGCTTATTACGCACGATCAGCCCTATATCGCGGTTGAATCCAACGTCGATGCGGTCATGGCAGGCCGGCGTGCGGGTTACAAAGTCATATTCGGCGACATATCACGGCCCGAAACCCTGGACAAACTAAGCCTAGGTCATGCCAAAGCGCTCATCCTGACAATGGATCAGCCGGTGCTGGCCGAGCATATCGTCAAGCGGGTGCGGCAATGGCTACCCGACATTACTATCGTTGCCCGGGCCAGGGACGCCGACCATGCAGCGCTTCTGTATCAAGCAGGCGCGAGCGACGCCGTGCCGGAAACACTTGAGAGCTCTCTGCAGCTTTCGGAAGCGGTATTAGTCGATCTCGGTGTGCCGATGGGCCCGGTGATCGCGTCGATCCACGAAAAGCGCGACGAGTTCCGTCGCCAGATCAAGGAAGCAGGGGGGCTTGAACAAAGCCCTAAGCTAAAACTGTCCAGCTAAGGTGCCAACGCTGCTTTGATAGCAACCAGTGCAGCCTGCGCCTGATCGGCGCCCGCAGGACCGCCGCCTTGCGCCATATCGGGCCGTCCGCCACCACCCTGCCCGCCCATTGCAGCGGTTGCTGCGCGAACGAGATCGGGTGCAGTGGTTTTATCGTGGAGGGCTGGTGACACGGCCACAACGATAGTGTTGCTGGTATCATTGGCCGCGACAATCGCCACAATGCCTGAACCGATGGATTTCATTTGCTCATCGGCAAGACCGCGCAATGCCTTTGGATCAATCCCGGCAATGACCTGGCCCATGAAGGACACACCGCCGACGTCTTCCGCCTCAGCCTTCGGCCCGCCTCCACCCGACAGCGCAAGCGCGGTCTTGGCATCGGCCAGTTCCTTTTCCAACCGCCGCCGTTCGACGAGCAAGGTTTCAACGCGACCTGCCACCTCGTCCGGTGCGGTTTTCAGCATCGATGCGACATCTTTGAGTTGCGCCTCGCGCCCGGCAAGATGCTGGCGTGCGGCTTCACCGGTCAGGGCCTCAATCCGGCGAATGCCACTCGCGACAGCGCCTTCCGAAACTACAGTGAACAGCGCGATGTCGCCAAGCGCGTTGACGTGCGTTCCGCCGCATAATTCCACCGAGTAATTGGTGCCTTCGGTGTCACCCATGCTGAGCACGCGCACTTCATCGCCATATTTTTCGCCGAATAGGGCAAGCGCGCCCGCAGCGACTGCATCGTCCGGCGTCATAAGCCGTGTTGTTACGGCCCTGTTGCCGCGAATTTGCGCGTTCACGTCCGCCTCGACCTGCGCCATCTCGTCAGCGCTGACCACCTGATTATGCGAGAAGTCGAACCGCAGCCGGTCGGGCGCAACAAGACTGCCCTTTTGCGTCACATGCCCGCCCAAGCGGTTACGCAGCGCAGCGTGGAGCAGATGCGTCGCGCTATGATTGGCACGCAGGGCATCGCGGCGGCTTGTATCGATCTTGAGCGCAACCACATCGCCGACTTTGATTTCACCTTCTTGCAGCGTCACTTGATGTGCATGCAAGCGGCCCAGCGGCTTGGAAGTGTCGGTGACTTCGCCGCGCATGTTTGCACTGGTGATCGTCCCGGCATCGCCCATCTGGCCGCCACTTTCGCCATAAAAGGGCGTCTGATTAGTGATGACGGTTACATTCTGGCCTGACGTAGCGGTAGGTACTTCAAACCCGTCTCGAACAAGCGCCACAACCTGCCCCTCGCCTTCGCTCGCCGTGTAGCCGGTGAATTCCGTCGACCCGACGCGCTCGGCGATATCAAACCAGACGTCGTCCGAGGCCTTGGCACCTGACCCCTTCCACGCAGCGCGGGCCATCGCCTTCTGCGCGCCCATGGCAGTCGCAAATCCGGCTTGATCGATGCCAAAGCCTTGCGCACGCAGCGCGTCTTCGGTCAGGTCATATGGGAACCCATATGTATCATAGAGCTTGAACGCAGTTTCACCCGGCAGAACGTCGCCAGCCTTCATGCCGCGTGTCGCATCGTCGAGCAGCTTGATGCCTTTGTCGAGCGTGCGACGGAACTGCGTTTCTTCCTGCTTTAGCGTTGCTTCGATTAGCGGCTGTGCACGGAGCAGTTCGGGATAGGCAGCGCCCATCTCGGCCGCGAGGCTGCCGACCAAACGGTGCATCAGGGGTTCTTTCGCACCCAAAATGTGCGCGTGCCGCATCGCGCGGCGCATGATGCGGCGCAGCACATAACCGCGGCCTTCGTTGGATGGCATCACGCCGTCGGCCAACAGGAAACTGGTCGAGCGCAAGTGATCGGCAATGACGCGGTGGCTGGCTTTCTGTTCGCCTTCCGCTTTGGTACCGGTCAGCGCCTCAGATGCTTCGATCAATGACTTGAACGTATCGGTGTCATAATTGTCGGGCACGCCCTGCATAACGGCAGCGATCCGCTCCAAGCCCATGCCGGTGTCGATTGACGGCTTGGGGAGCGGCACGTCGGTTCCATCGTCCTGCCGCTCGAACTGCATGAAAACGAGGTTCCAGATTTCGACAAAGCGGTCGCCATCTTCATTAGGACTGCCGGGGGGCCCACCAAAGATGTGGTCGCCGTGATCGTAAAAAATCTCGCTGCACGGTCCGCACGGGCCGGTATCGCCCATCGACCAGAAATTATCGCTGGTGGGAATGCGGATGATGCGTTCTTCGGGCAGACCCGCAATTTTGCGCCACAGGTCGAAAGCTTCATCGTCGGTGTGATAGACCGTTGCGGTCAGGCGGTTCGGGTCGAGGCCCCATTCCTTCGTCAGCAAAGTCCACGCATGGTGGATCGCCTGTTCCTTGAAATAATCGCCGAACGAGAAATTGCCGAGCATTTCGAAGAAAGTATGGTGCCGCGCGGTATAGCCGACATTGTCGAGATCATTGTGCTTGCCGCCCGCGCGAACGCATTTCTGGCTTGAAACCGCGCGCGGTGTTTCGCGGCTTTCAAGGCCGGTGAATACGTTCTTGAACGGCACCATCCCGGCATTGACGAACATCAAGGTAGGGTCGTTATAGGGCACCAGCGGCGCGGACTGCACCACATCATGGCCCGCGCTCCCGAAATAGTCGAGAAAGCCGCGGCGGATATCATTGGTCGAGGTCATAGTGACAGCGACTTAGGGAGAGTTGAAGCGCCCTGCAAGACGGATATCTCGATTAGGCATATGCATAAGGACCGCCCTTTTCGAGCGCAGCTTGATAGGCGGGGCGCGCGTGGATAGCAGCGACATAGGCAGTAAGCTTCGGCTTGTCGGCGGCGTAGCCCATTTTGACGGCGGCTTCGGCGGGGAAGCTCATCATGATATCGGCGCCGGTCAGGCCGTCGCCAACGAACCAGCCAGATGGCAACAAGCTGTCTTCCATATATTGGAAATGGCTTTGCAACTGCTGGTCGATGCGCGGGCGCAAGGGAGCGGCTGCATCGCCGAGGCGGCTGGTGTAGAGATTGAGCAATATCGGCGTCATCGCCGACCCTTCGGCAAAATGCAGCCATTCAAGATAGCGGATATGATCATCTGTACCACGTGCCGGAACGAGATTTTCGCCGCCATGGCGTTCGCAAATATATTCGACAATGGCGCCGGATTCGAAAACAATCTTGTCATCATACTCGATCACCGGCGATTTGCCGAGCGGGTGAATGGCACAAAGCTCAGGCGGCGCAAGGCTGGTGACGGCATCGCGCTGGTGATGGATGATTTCATAAGGTGCGCCGATTTCTTCGAGCAGCCACAATATGCGCTGGGACCGGCTGTTGTTGAGGTGATGAACTTTAATCGACATTATTATTCTCCTTTAAACGCGGGCTGTCCAAATCCACATGGCTGCGGGAAACAGAACGTAGTCGCCTTGCCGGTGGTCTTCGCAAATCCGGCGCAGCCCCTCGACAATTGCGGGGCGCCTTTCTTGATCTGCCAAACGGATTGTGCGCGCGGCGGGGCCAATACGCTGCATGAAGGACATGGCGTCACCGACCGGATCTTCGCCCTGCCCCGCAATATAGTTGCAATCGACTGCCAATGCCTCCGCATTGCACCATCCACTAGCCGCGAGAATAGCGGCGACCCTGTCTTGCGATGCGAATGCGAACGGACCCGGCGATTCGGTCGGAGCGGCGGCGTCCGTTAGCCTGCCGATTTCATAGGCAAAGCCGTTAAGCGACCAGTCGCGGAAGCAGGAGAAAATGAGTCGGCCTTCAGCGGATGCCGCCTGGCGAAAGGCGGTGAAAGCAGCGACGGGATCGTCGAAGAACATCACACCATGCCGCGAGAAATAGAGATCAACCGATGCGTTACGGGCCGCTTGTGCCGCCGCATCGCCTAGGACGAAGTCGATTTTGGCGATGCCCTGAGCACGGCTGCGCGCAATTTCGAGCAGGCTAGGCGAAATATCGATGCCGGTGATGTCGAGCCCCGGTTTAACCCGGGCGATGGAGACAGCGGTTTCGGCTGCACCACACCCGATGTCGATAGCTCGACCCGTGGCGGGTGCCAGCGCCGCAATCATTGGGAAAAGACGGGCGTTGAGTTCGACGAAGCTCCGGTCTGTGCGCTGCCACTCCTGCGCCCAGACATCACCTACCTGCCCGTCCCATTCGCCGACGTTGGTCATGATTGTGGTCATTTCACTAGTCCGTTGTTTCGCGTAATCAGCGCCGCCACTTCCCGTACCAGTTTTGCCGCAAGGATCGCGGTGACGCCGTTCAAGTCACGAGCGGGGTTAAGTTCAACAATATCGGCGCCAACAATCCGGGCCTTTTGCAAGGCAAGGACGGCCAACACTTCACGAACGGTGAGGCCGCCCGGTTCGGGATGGGCAACGCCTGGGGCTTCGCTCGGGTCGATGCCGTCGAGGTCGATGCTGATGTAGAGCGGGCCGTCGAGGACCGGTACCATATCGGGGGTAAAACTGGTTATCGGAATAATCTCGACGCCGAAGCGTTCAGCCTGTTCGCGGCAATGTTTGGTCAGTGTGCGGATTCCAACCTGTACGAGGCGCGTGGCGTGGTATGCCTCCATGATGCGGGCGAAGGGCGAAGCGTGACTGCGCGGGTTGCCTTCGAAGTCGGCGTACAAATCAGAATGCGCGTCGAAATGAAGGATGCTTAATGGCCCGTGATGGGCGGCGATGGCGGCGACCAATGGATAGGTCACAGCATGGTCGCCGCCGAGCGAGAGTGGGACGGCATTTGACTGCAAAGCCGTTTCGACAGTTTGGATGATTAGGGCATCGTCGGCAACGCAATCGGTGTCCGAAAGAATCAGGTCGCCCTTGTCGACAAGGTCGATGTCGGTACCGATCTCAAGGGCCGATTGCGTCGCAAGATTACCCCGATCACTCCACAGCGCGTCGCGGATCGCGGCCGGCGCCAAAGCCGCGCCGCGTTCGAACGAGCTGTTCTGGTCAGTGGGCAGGCCGATGAGGTGGATTGCGGGTCGCACCAAATCTGATGACCCTAGCCGTCCCGACATGTCAAGCGATGTGGCCATTGTATGGAATCGTCAAAAGTCACACTAAGGTCTCACCTTAAACGCGCTTTCAAGAACCAAATGACCCGCCCTGGGGTGGACCAGGGCGGGTCGGGAGCGGTGGCCTCAGGCAGGGGCCATCGCTCGTTCCTCTAGGGGAGAGGATATCAAATCTTAAAGATCGTCGTCAGCGTCCGGACCGGTCATCAGCACTTCGGCGACTTCCTCAGTCTTGCCGCGGATAGCCGCTTCGAGCTTGGCCGCAACTTCCGGATTTTTGGTCAAGTAGGTTTTGGAGTTTTCACGCCCCTGCCCGATGCGGATCGAATCATAACTGAACCAGCTGCCCGATTTTTCCACCAACCCGGCCTTCACGCCGAGATCGAGCAATTCACCGGTCTTGGAAATGCCTTCACCATACATGATGTCGAATTCGACTTGCTTGAAGGGCGGAGCGACCTTGTTCTTGACGACTTTGACGCGCGTGGTGTTGCCGACAATATCCTCACCCTGCTTGATCTGGCCGGTGCGGCGGATATCGAGGCGGACCGAGGCATAAAATTTCAGCGCATTACCACCGGTGGTGGTTTCGGGTGAGCCGTACATCACGCCAATTTTCATGCGGATTTGGTTGATGAAGATCACCATGCAATTCGACCGGCTGATCGATCCGGTAATCTTGCGCAGCGCCTGCGACATCAAGCGCGCCTGAAGACCGACATGGCTGTCGCCCATTTCTCCCTCGATTTCGGCACGTGGTACTAGGGCCGCGACCGAGTCGATCACGACAATGTCCACCGCGTTCGAGCGAACCAGCGTATCGGCAATTTCAAGCGCCTGCTCACCGGTATCGGGTTGCGAGACGATCAGGTTATCAATATCGACACCCAGCTTTTTAGCATAGCCGGGGTCGAGCGCATGTTCGGCGTCGATAAACGCAGCCGTACCGCCTGCTTTCTGCGCCTCTGCAATGGCATGCAGCGTCAGTGTCGTCTTACCCGAGCTTTCCGGGCCGTAAATTTCAATGACGCGCCCCTTTGGCAGACCGCCAATACCGAGCGCAATATCCAGCCCGAGCGAACCGGTCGAAACCGCATCGATCGTAATAGCCTCACGGCTGCCGAGCTTCATTGCGCTGCCCTTGCCGAATGCGCGGTCGATTTGCGCGAGCGCAGCGTCGAGCGCCTTTTCGCGGTCCGAACTGTTCATATTCTTTGCCTGATCCCCATCGATTATCTTGAGACTTGCTGCCATTTTTCCACTCCTTAGCATCATGCCCGATCCGGAACATCTCCGGAACAGAGCCATGATGTATTCCAAATGTTCCAAAAGAACAAGAGCGGAACAAAATATTATTTTTGTTATTTATCAGTGTATAACGAAATCATCCCTCGCGGGCAAGCGCATCATGCACCGCTTCGGCAATTTGCTGCACCGAAAACGGTTTGGGCAGAAAGGACACATTGTCGAGGCTGATCGTCTCGCGTAATTGCTCCTCGGCATAGCCCGACATAAAGAGCAGGCGAATATCACCGAACTGCCCGCGCAGGTTTCGCGCCATCGTCGGCCCGTCCATATTGGGCATCACGACGTCGGACACCACTAGATCATACCGCTTGCCATCGGCGAAAAGCGCCAGCGCCTCCTCGCCATCGCACGCGGTTTCAACGACATAGCCTTGCCGCACAAGTGCGCGTTCGGCGACGGCGCGGACCATATCCTCGTCCTCGACGACCAGCACACGCCCGCTGCCCCACAAATCCTTCGGTTTGTAGAATTCACGCTTGCCTGTATCAGCCGCGGGTGCCTCGCCGACATGCACTGGCAGGAAGATATCGAATCGCGTTCCTTTGCCGATTTCCGATTCGGCAAAGATGAACCCGCCCGATTGTTTGACAATCCCGTAGACCGTTGAGAGTCCAAGGCCAGTGCCCTTCCCGACTTCTTTGGTGGTAAAGAAGGGTTCGAAAATCTTGGCGAGATTTTCCTTGGGAATGCCCACACCGCTGTCCTCGACCGATAGCTGGACATAATCGCCGATGGGCAGGATATCGCTACCCATCGCCCTTACCTCGTCCTGCCCGACAGCTTTGGTGCTGATATGCACCACGCCGCCCTTGGGCATGGCATCGCGCGCGTTGACGCCGAGGTTAATAATGACTTGCTCCAACTGCCCCGGATCGGCCCGCACCGCTCCCATCGCGCGGCCGTGGTGAAGCTCCAGTCGTACCGTTTCACCCAGTAGTCGTTTGAGCAGGCTCGACACATCGGCGACGACATCAGCCAATTGCAATACCTGCGGCCGCAACGTCTGCTGCCGCGAAAACGCTAGCAATTGCCGCGTCAGGCTGGCAGCGCGGTTCGAATTGTTTTTAATCTGCTGGATATCATCATAATCGCCGTCGCCAGGCTGATGCCGAAGCAGCATGAGGTCGCAATAGCCGATAATGGCGGTCAATATGTTGTTGAAATCATGCGCAACACCGCCTGCAAGCTGGCCGATCGACTCCATTTTGGTCTGCTGCGCAACCTGGCGCTTGAGCTTAGTTTCCTCGCTATTGTCCTTGAGGCCAAGCAGCACCGCTGCCTCGCCCAAACCGCGCACGCCCGCTATCGACAGCGCAATCACTTCGTCGGGCCGCTCTTTCAACCGCACAGCAATATCGCCAGAGTTCATCGAACCACTGCCATAACGGCGGATGCTTTCGAGCACCGCAGCCTTGTCTTCGGCAATCACAAGATCGCCGGGATAGGGCGGCAATTGTTCAGAAGGAATATCGATAACGCGCACAAATGATTCATTTGCAAACAAAAAACGGCCATCACGGTCGACTAGCGCCAAGCCTAAGGGCAATGTCGACAGCAATTGTTCGACATGCGCCAGCGCCATACCGCGCTCAACCTTTGCGCCTTCCTCATCAACAGCGAGCAGTAAAGATGCGCCTTGCGCCTCATCTTCGGCAAGCGGCACATGCATCAGCCGGATCGGCAACCCGCGCCGTCCTTCGCGTTCGAAGAAGATGCTGCCCTTCTCGTCCATCCGCATATAGGCGGCGAACTCGCGGCCGGTAATCGGTTCGTTATCGCTGCCCGTTGCGCGCAGCGCAAAGGCAGCATTAGCCGCGCGGATCCGACCCTCAGGACCAATAGATACCGCCATGACGCCACTTTGCGCCATTGCACGCCCGATTCGCCCGGTAATCAGTTCGATTGCGCGGCTTTCGATATCGAGCCGTTCGATAGGCGCGAGCCGCCAGAGGAGATATTCGTCCGCGGTTCCTGCCCTCGCGACCTTTACGCCGAACTGGCGGTCATCCTTGGTAATTGCATCGATTTGCGCACTGCCATCGCGCCAGGCGGCGCGACCTGCAGTGACCAGCAATTCGCGGCTCGCCTCATCGACGCCCAGGTCGGGCGGTGCTTTCAATCCAGCAAAGGCCTTGGTAAAATGGTCGTTAGCGCACACCAGTCGCCCTGCCCGGTCGCTGATCGCGATCGCCGCGTTGCTCAGTTGCGCCGCCGCATGTGTGATCGACCAGTCTGGCGGCAGCGTCGTTTCCGCCTCTTCGGCGGGGCGGGTACGGCGGACATAATCTACCAGACCCCATGCCCCGATCATTGCGCCGGCACAGCTTCCAACAAGAACCAGATTCTTTGTCGCAAACCACAGTATTACGAGCGATACCAAGGTAGCCACCGCCAGCAACAGCGCGTGCTGGCGGTTCGATTGCGCTACTTCCTCGCCATCACCCCCGAAAATCTGCAATTGCTTGGGGGTGACTTGGCTGGTCAAAACGGTTCCTTACCAGATGCGGACTCGATCCTCGGGCTTGAGGTATAGCTTTCCGTCCGTTTTCGGCTGGAACGCATCGTACCATTTGTCAAGATTGCGTACGACCCACGCACGCTGTGCCGACGGGCTATGCGGGTCGGTTATAAGCCGCTGGCGCAAATTCGCCTCGCGATAATTGCGCCGCCACACCTGCGCCCAACCAAGGAAGAACCGCTGATCGCCGGTCATACCGTCGATTACCGGCGCTTCCTTTCCGTTCAGCGAGGTCCTGTAGGCGTCATAAGCAATGGTCAGCCCGGCGAGATCGCCGATATTCTCGCCTAGCGTAAATTCACCCTTCACGTTTGCGTCGGGGAAAATCTTGTACGCGTCATATTGGGCGATCAGCTTTTTGCCCGCAGCTTCGAACGCAGCGACGTCGCTGGGTGTCCACCAGTCGGACAGCTTTCCGGTCTGGTCATACTTCGCGCCTTGGTCGTCGAAATGGTGACTGACCTCATGCCCGATAACAGCGCCAATGCCGCCATAGTTGACCGCCGGATCGGCCTTGGGATCGAAAAACGGCGGTTGCAGGATCGCGGCAGGGAACACCACTTCGTTCATGCCGAAATTGGCGTAGGCGTTCACGGTTTGCGGCAACATGCCCCATTCCCATCGGCGGATCGGCCCGCCGAGCTTCGACATATTGACGTCAAAGCCCCATTGGTTCGAGCGCAAATCGTTACGGAACAGGTCGCCCCGAACGATTTTCAGCTTCGAATAATCTTTCCAGCGGTCAGGATAGCCGATCTTTGTGGTGAAATTGGCCAGTTTCTGCCGTGCCTTGACCTTGGTTTCGGGCTGCATCCACGCAAGACCGTCGATCCTGCGGCCCATCGCGGCAAGGACATTCTTGACGAGCACGTCCATCGCGGCCTTGGTTTCGGGCGGAAAATATTTGGCTGCGTAGGCTTTGCCCACTTCATCGCCCACCGTACCTTCGGTCAGCTGAACACCGCGCTTCCAGCGCGGTTCGCGCTGCGGCGTGCCTTGCAACGTGGTGCCGTAAAAGGCGAAGGTCGTGTCGGAAACCGAATCGGGCAGGACATTGGCGAAGGTAGCCAGGCTGTTGACGATCGTCTGGTCTTTCAGAACGCCGAGATCGGTTTCCGCGTAAATTTTGGAAATTCCGGTAATCGCGCTTGGCTGCCCGACTACGACTTCAGTAATTTTTGGGCTGGCTTTGGTGAGAATGCCGGACATCTTCAACCCGGGCGAGATGGCATCGAGTTGCGCCAGAGTCATTTTGTTATAA
The DNA here is from genome assembly GCA_031400695.1 of Sphingomonadales bacterium. Lineage (GTDB taxonomy): Bacteria > Pseudomonadota > Alphaproteobacteria > Sphingomonadales > Sphingomonadaceae > Sphingorhabdus_B. Next base: position 25,679 of record JANNQI010000005.1, read on the forward strand.
GTTTTGGTTGCGTCCGAACTATCTTCTCTTGTCCATTGAACTTCTGCTATTTTCTTTTCCATCGCAAAAATCGCTTCGGCGCGCGCAGCCGCGTTTTTCTCGCCCGCAAGCGTCAGCATCTTACCGAGATACTCCTTGTATGCCTTGCGAATGGCTTCGAATTTATCGTTCTCAACTAAATACATGTCGCGGTCCGGAAGCCCGGTGCCGCCTTGGAAAATCTGGAAGATGTAAGCGTCGGGGTTTTTATCGTCCTGACCAACAAAGCCGCCGAACAATGCGCCGACGCCATTTCGTGCGGCGATCGGCATCAGCTTTTCGAACGCGGCCTTGGACTTAACGCCGCGCACCTGCTTCAGCCATGGCTGAAGCGGCCTCAATCCCTGTTTCTCGACCGTCGCGGTGTCGAGATAGCTGGCATAGACGTCTCCGGCTTTACTGCCTTTGCGGTCCTTTTCAGAATCGAGCACGAGTTTGACGCGATCCTTCGACAAATCGTCGAGCGCAGTGAACATACCATAATTTGATTTATCGGCAGGGATTGGCGTTTTCTTGGCCCATTCCCCACTGGCATACAGATAAAAATCGTCGGCAGGCGCGACCGATTTGTCCATGCCGCTTGTGTCGAAACCGAACGTGCCAAGTTGCGGGCCGTCTTTGAGCGCAGCTTCATCTACCGCTGGTACAGTTTGAGCGAATGCTGGCCACGCCAACGCCAACAACGATGCCGATGCGATCAAAGCCAATTGAGTGGTAAACTTCATGCGAGACTCCCAAAAATGTGAATGGAGTCTGCCTATTTCTCTCTAGTTCGCAAGCGAGTGCTTATCTACCAGCGGCAATAGCTTTCGACCGGCGTCGCCATTTCGAGCTTATCCACCAGCGCCAGAACCACGCTGCAAAGACATAACCCAATGCAGCCGCGACTACCGAGATGATTGCAAGGCCGGCAACGCCCTGCAACAGCGCCATCGGCGCCTCGGTCCAGAAATAATCCATCCACGCCGATAACGGCGCCGACGTCTCGATGAGCTGATAAAAGCGCCCCGAGCCGTCGCCCAGATGAAGTACCGATTCACCCACATAGACCGACGCAAGCAAAATGAAGGGTGTCGTCGCGGGCATACTAAGGAAAGTCATGGCCGCGCCGATCGGAATGTTGGCACGGACCGGCAAAGCCAGCAATGCAACACCCGCAATCTGCACGCCCGGAACAAGCAGAAAAATGCCGACCAGTAGCCCGAGTGCTACACCGCGCGGCACCGACCGTCTAGTAAAGCGCCACAGTGCCGGATGGAAAACCCGCTTGGCAAAGGGCCTCAGGAAGCGGCTACGCTCGAAACTATCGCGCGTCGGGGCTTGCCGGTGGATCCATGCACCAAAGCGGTTCTTCGGCGGCCTCATCCGCGATCCCGCATAATGCGTCCCTGCTCGCGCTTCCAATCGCGTTCCTTCTCGGTCGCGCGCTTATCCGGGGCTTTCTTGCCCTTGGCCAGCGCCAGCTCTACTTTTGCCCGTCCGCGCGCGTTGAAATAGACGGACAGTGGAACCAGCGTCATTCCCTCGCGCGCCACAGCGGCGTGAAGCTTATTTATCTCGCGGACATTAAGGAGCAATTTACGAGGGCGCTTGGGCTCGTGGTTAAAACGGTTACCGTGGCTGAATTCGGGGATGTTGGCGTTGATCAGCCAGATGCCGTCCGATTTGACCTCTGCATAGCTCTCCGCAATCGAACCTTCGCCGAAGCGCAGCGACTTAACCTCAGTGCCGGTGAGCATGATGCCCGCCTCATATTTATCATCAATATGATAATCGTACCGCGCGCGCCGGTTTTCGGCGACGGTTTTGACCTTGTCGAATTCTGCATGCCTTGGACGCGCCATCAGATGAGTCCCGCATGCTCCAAAGCGGCGTCCACGGCGTTGCGGCTAGCCTCGGATGCCGGGACCATAGGAAGCCGCAGTTCAGCAGGAAATCCATCGATCACGCGCGATAATGCATACTTGACTGGCGCTGGCGATGCATCAGAAAACAAGGCATTATGAAGTGGATGCAACCTATCATTGATTGATTGTGCCAACTCAAAATGGCCTGCCCCACAGGCCGCTGCCAGTTCTGCGCACAGCTTCGGCGCGACATTGGCCACTACCGAAATGCAGCCTTGCCCGCCCGCCGCCATGAAGGCCAGCCAGCTATCATCATTGCCCGAAAGCTGACAGAAATC
>JANNQI010000006.1:0-38560 GCA_031400695.1 Sphingomonadales bacterium
AGCAACTGCACGCGCAGGAATTCGCCCGACGATTTGCTCATCTTGCCCGTCCGTTCGATCAGGAAGTTATTGTGCATCCAGATATTCGCGCCGCTCGCGTCGCTGTGGCACCGCGCCTGGTTTTGCGCGATTTCATTGGGGTGGTGGATTTCGCGGTGGTCGATGCCGCCGGTGTGGATGTCGAACGGCAGGCCGAGCAAAGCCTCCGACATCACCGAGCATTCGAGATGCCAGCCCGGCGCGCCTTTGCCCCATGGGCTGTCCCATTCCATCTGCCGTGATTCGCCCACAGGTGTCTTGCGCCAGATCGCGAAGTCGGCGGCGTGGCGCTTGCCTTCGACTTCATCGATGCGTGCCCCCTGAGCATTGGCACCGTCTTCGGTTTTCGCCCGCGCCAGCGCGCCATAATTGGCGACGGTCGACGTGTCGAAATAAAGCCCGCCTTCGAGTTCGTAGCAATGCTTTTCGGCGATGCTTTTGGCGAACTCGATCATCGCCGGCACATAGTCGGTCGCAATCGACCAGTGCGCCGGCTGGCGGATATTCAGCGCCTTGATGTCCTCCCAATAGGCCTCGGTATAATGGCGCGCGATGTCCCAGATGGATTGCGCCTTTTCGGCAGCCATCTTTTCCATCTTGTCCTCACCCGCATCGGCGTCGTCGGTCAGGTGGCCGACATCGGTGATGTTGATGACGTGGGTGAGCTTATAGCCCTTGTAGCTCAGCACGCGGCCCAGCGTGTCGGCGAAGACATAAGCGCGCATGTTGCCGATATGCGGATAATTATAGACCGTGGGACCGCAGGTGTAGACGCGCGCTTCGCCTTCATGGACGGGTTTGAAGGTTTTAAGTTGCCGCGTCAGGCTGTTGAAGAGGCGTAATTCGGTCATGGATGGGCGATGGCTTAGGATGCTTTAGAGGTCAAGCGCAGTTCCTCCCCGAAACGGGGAGGGGAACCACCGAAGGTGGTGGAGGGGCACGTTGCAGATTTCCCGAGCTTTCGGGGGCAGGCCATTACTGCGGTGCCCCTCCACCATGCTGCGCATGGTCCCCCTCCCCATATTGGGGAGGATTAAAAACCTTCCCAGCGGATCGCCTGACCAATATCAACACGCGGCACCGTGAAATTATTCACTGCCGCATCCGCGTCGCGATAGCCAATCGCCATACCGCAAAAGAAGATATGGTCGTCGTCGATGTCCAGCAACTCACGCATATAGGTGCCGTACATCGCCCAGATTTCCTGCGCGCAACTGTCGAGGCCTTCCTCGCGCAGCAACAGCATCACGGTTTGCAACCACATTCCCATGTCGGACCATTGCGGCGGGCCCATATATTTGCGCGTGTATGTGAACAACTGCACCGGCGCGCCGAAACTGTCCCAGTTTTTCATCATCTGACCGATACGCCCCGCGCTGTCTTCGCGGGCAAGGCCAAGCGCATCGAACATCGCCTTGCCAACGCCGCGGCGTTGCTCTTCGTAGCGACCTTCGAGCCCCTTGGGGTAGATGTCATATTCCGGCGCTTCGCCAAGGGGAGCCGTCGCGGCTTTCGCCTTTATCTTGGCGGTGAGATCGGCAAGCGGCTGGCCGGTGAGAATGACCGCATTCCAAGGCTGCGTATTGCCGCCGGAGGGCGAACGTTGCGCCCTGGTCAGCACGCGTTCGAGGGTCGCCTTGTCGACCGGCTTGTCGGTGAATTGCCGGACAGATCGGCGTGTTTCGACAGCTTCGGTGACGTTCATGGCTTGGCTCCGGCAAATTTAATCGTTCGATTAACTCATGCCATGCGGGATGTGAAACGCAAGCCTATTCCTCGTCAAACAATCCCGCGAGCTGTTCGATCATCGTCCCGCCCAATTGCTCTGCGTCCATGATCGTGACCGCGCGTTTATAATAGCGGGTAACGTCGTGGCCGATGCCGATTGCTACCAATTGCACCGGACTGCGCGTTTCGATCATTTCGATGACCTTGCGCAAGTGCTGCTCCAGATAGCCGCCATGATTGACCGACAGCGTCGAGTCATCAACCGGCGCGCCGTCGGAGATGACCATCAATATCCGGCGATCCTCGGCGCGGGCGATCAGGCGGTTGTGGGCCCAAAGCAATGCCTCTCCATCGATATTTTCCTTGAGCAGCCCCTCGCGCATCATCAGGCCGAGATTGCGTTTGGCGTGCCGCCAAGGCTCGTCGGCCTTTTTGTAGATAATGTGGCGCAGGTCGTTCAAGCGCCCCGGCATGGCTGAACGGCCCGCCGCAAGCCAGTCTTCGCGCGCCTGTCCGCCCTTCCACGCGCGGGTGGTGAAGCCCAATATCTCGGTCTTCACACCGCAGCGTTCAAGCGTACGCGCCAAGATATCGGCGCTAATCGCAGCAATCGAAATCGGCCGTCCGCGCATCGAGCCTGAATTGTCGATGAGCAACGTCACCACAGTATCGCGAAAATCGGTCTCGCGTTCGATTTTGTACGACAGCGAACTGCCGGGTGACACGACTACGCGCGCCAACCGCGCGGCATCGAGCATGCCTTCTTCCTGATCGAATGCCCAACTGCGGTTCTGTTGCGCCATCAAGCGGCGTTGCAGGCGGTTGGCGAGCTTGGTGACGACCGACTGCAGGCTCGACAATTGCTGGTCGAGATAGGCGCGCAGGCGGTTTAGCTCTTCCTCGTCGGCCAGCTCTAGCGCGGTGATTGTTTCGTCATATTTGGTTGACCAGATTTTGTAATCGCTCTGCGGCAGGTGATCCCAGTTGCGGCGCTGCGGGGTGACTGGCTGCATGCCGTCATCGCCCATTTCACCGTCGGCACCGTCTTGGTCGTCCATGTCTTGGCTGTCATAGTCGGCTTCGGTCTCCTCGCCTTCGCCGTCCTGCGGCTCGGCGCGGGCTTCGGCGGTGCCAGCTTCGCCTTCACCGTCGTCCTCGCTATCACCGTCTTGATCTTGACTGTCCTCGGCATCCTCGCCGCCCTCGTCGGCGTCAGACGGGTCGATATCGCCCTCGGTGAGGTTGAGATGTTCGAGCATCGATTGCGTGAGCGCGGCAAATGCGGATTGGTCGTCGAGCGCAAGGCCGAGCGCGTCCAAGTCGCTACCTGCCTTTTCCTCAATCCAGCCACGTAGCATATCAACGCCCTCCGCGGCTACGGTGGGAATGGGCAAGCCGGTCAGACGCTCACGGACAATGAGCGATAGCGCAGTCGAGATCGGCACTTCATCGGCGGCCTGCGCGCGGCTGATAGGGTCGGTCCGGAGTTTGAGGTCGAGCGCATGTCCCAAATTCGCCGCGACTCCCGCCATATTACGCGAACCCAACGCCTCGACCCGGGCATTTTCGACAGCATCGAACGCCGCACCGGCAATTGCCTCGGCCGGCCGGGCGTTCGCATGGCGTGCCGCATTATGGTGTTTTAACTTCAGAGCAAAACTGTCGGCAAATCCGCGTGCTTCGGCGACTTGCTCGGGCGGCAGAAGGCGTCCCGGCATTGGCACCTTGAAATTTTTGCCTGACTGGCTGGGCGCATCGGCGGTAAAGGCAAGCTCCACCTCCGGCTCATGCGCCAGCGCGCGTGCAGTGCCGGTCAGCACCGCCTTGAATTGTTCGAGCGGCGATTCGCCTGCCATTATTCAGCCGCCAGTTTGCATGCTGCGGCCACCGCTTCCTTTGTTGGCTTGGCGGTCAGCTGGAGTTTGAACACATGCGCATTCTGTGAGGGCAGGCGGCCTTCGCCGCTACGCGAACCATTCACAACTGCAGCGAAATCCTTGCAGACCGCGATGCTGCGCAGATAGTCGCTATGGCCGCTACCGCCGCTGGAGACATCGGTGGTGTCGATGATGGAAAAGCCGGTTTTGCTGGGTTGGGTTTCGTATTTCGTTTTGGTTGCAAAGCAGCGCTCGGGCAGGCCCTTGTCCTTCAGTTCCTTCGCTTCGAACGGGTTAAAGCAAAAAGGTGAGCCAAGGCGCGGATAACCGTGGACGGCGCGCGAAACGGCAAGTGCCTTATCATTCAGCGAGGCGTAAACCGTAATCCGCCGGTCATTGTTGACCCGGCGCATAGCCAGAACTTCTTCGGCAATATCGCGTTCAAAATCTTCACGGTCAACATCAGGAGATGCCAATATGATATTGGAAATATTGCTAGAATCCGCATTGGTCGAGGTTCGGTCAACATATTCGACCGCGGGTATGACAAGACGTGCGCCAAGCGAGTGCGAGACGATCACGATTTCCTTCACCCACTCCGTGCGCGCCAATTTGGTCAGGAAATTCCGGAAGTTGCGTTCGTCCCAATACATGTTGGTTTCATCGACGGCGTAGCTCAGCAATTCACCCTGCGAAGGCCAGCTATATTGGATAACCGGCCCGTCGAATTGCGTGAGCGCAGCAATCTGTACCGTATCCTTTGCCGTAGTCGGGAAGGTTTCGCGATAGCCGTGAACATAAAGCAGAACGCGGCCTTTGCGCAGGTTGGCCGCGTCACGCAGGCCGTCCCACCATTCGGCCTCGGGCTGGAACGCGAGCGGTACCACCGTCTGTTTGTCACCCTTGGCAGGCTTGATCGTTAGTGGCGCAGCAAAGCGCCCATAGCGCACGCGATCGCCGCGCTGGTTGGTCAGCTTGACATTCTCGCCCAGACAATCGGGCAGACGGCTGGTGACCGCGAAATAATCCTTACCCGTTATCGCGGCGGCATCGGTTTGCGCCGGATTACAGCGCGGATTGTCTACCAGCTGGCTATGCGGAATATCGCCGTACTCGACCGCTACGCCGCAGCCGGAAAGCGCCAGCGGCGCCAGAAGAAAGGCGACAAATTTCCGCATCATTTGCCCTTGGGGTTGGCCGCGCGCCAGTCTTTGACGGCCTTAAGCGCACCCGAAACATGGCCTTTGACGCCAAGTTCGGAATAAGCGAACAGGATTTTGCCATCGGGTGCGATGACATAAGTCGTGCGGTTCGACCCACCCATCACGGGCAGGCTGACCTTATAGGATTTTATCACTGCCTTCGATGCGATGCCGACGGTGAATTTGTTGCGGCAGGCTTCGACCGAAAAGCGCTTCAGCGTCTCTATATTGTCGGCGGACATACCAATAATCGACGCCCCCATCGCCCCGAAATCATCGGCAGCTTCGGAAAATTCATGCGCTTCGACGGTGCACCCCGAGGTGAAGGCCTTGGGATAGAAATACAGCACAACCGGACCGCGTTTCAGCGCCTTGTTGAGGTTGTAGGTGTAGGCGTCACCTGCGAGCACGGCCTGCGTCGTGAAATCTGTAGCGCGCACGCCGGGCTTCAGCGCCGCAAATGCGGGGCTGGCGGCGACGGTCAGTGCAAGAATGATGGCTAAGCGTTTCATAAGCTGTTCCCAACAAGGCGAGTCGGCGGAATAGCCGATTGACCTTATTTTGACTTACCCACGACGCTTTCGGGCAAATCCTTGCCGAAGACGCGCTGATAATATTCGGCGACCAATGCACGCTCTGCCTCATCACATTTGTTGAGGAACGAAAGGCGGAAGGCGAAGCCGACATCCTTAAAGATCGCAGCGTTTTGCGCCCAGGTGATGACGGTGCGCGGGCTCATAACGGTCGAGATGTCGCCGTTGATAAAGCCCTGACGCGTCAGGTCGGCGACCTTGACCATATTGGCGACTTCTGCGGCATCGCACCCCGTCGATTTGGCGAGAACGATTTCGCCTTCGACCTGCGCGGGCAGATAATTCAACCCGACGACGATATTCCAGCGGTCCATCTGGCCCTGGTTGATCGCCTGCGTACCGTGATAGAGGCCGCTGGTGTCACCCAAACCGACTGTGTTGGCCGTGGCGAACAGGCGGAAGAACGGATCGGGGCGAATGACGCGGTTCTGGTCGAGCAATGTCAATTTGCCTTCGGTTTCCAGTACCCGCTGAATCACGAACATCACGTCGGGACGGCCCGCGTCATATTCGTCGAACACCAACGCGGTCGGCGACTGCAACGCCCACGGGAGCAGGCCTTCGCGAAATTCGGTGACCTGCTGGCCATCACGCAGCACAATCGCGTCGCGCCCGATGAGGTCGATACGGCTGATATGCGCGTCGAGGTTGATGCGGATGCACGGCCATTTCAGACGCGCTGCAACCTGTTCGATATGTGTCGATTTACCGGTGCCGTGATAACCCTGCACCATGACGCGGCGGTTGTGGGCGAAACCGGCTAGAATCGCGAGCGTTGTGTCGGGGTCGAACACATAATTATCATCGGTATCGGGAACGCGCTCATCAGCGATCGAAAATGCGGGACATTCCATATCCACATCGATGCCGAACATCTCGCGCACGCTGATGGTCTTATCGGGTGCGGCAAGGATGGTCGCATCGCGGCTATCGGGCTGGATATTGGGAATGTCGGTCATTTTAGTTCTCGTCAAGCGAAGGCGGGAGTGGATTTAAGGTGCGTATAGGCCGCAATCACGTCTTGCAAAGCCTTTTCATATGACCGGTTACCGCCATTTTTGTCAGGATGGAATGCACGGACTTTCACGGAGTAGGCGGTACGCAACGCACGCCGGTCGGCATCCTCGCCAAGCCCTAGCGTCTTCAGCGCGCTACGGTCTTCAGGAGTGAGGAAATGTCCATCCGCGCGCGGTTTTGGCATGCGGTCGCGGAAGCGCGTGGAAATTGCATCGAGTGGATCCTTGAAATCGGCCCATTTGGGCGGCAAATCGGCTCCGCCCAGACTTCGAAATATGCGCGTTTCCGACGGCCAGATATTGAGCGGGCTTTGCGCGTCGAGAATTTCTTCGGCGGACATCCCATCGAACCAGTTATAGCCCGCGTTAAATTCGCGGACATGGTCTAGGCAGAGATATTGATAATCGCCCGGACCATTGGGCGAGGCTGCCTGACCACTTGGGTCGGGTGCCCGAAACTCGCCGGTTTCAGGACAACCCGGATAGGCGCAATGCCGTCGCGACCCGCGTACGCGGCCATGAAATCGGTCTGTGGGCCGCTTCGAATCCATAATTCCCCTTGGCGAAAAACTGCCGATATGGGAATACGGGGCTTATGGAAAAAGGCCCTGCGCAAGTTGAAATGGAAGTGCTGCTCACCGCAGCCTTCGCTCCCACCCATCTCGCTGTCATAAATGATAGCGCGAAACATCATGGCCATAGCGGTGATGACGGATCGGGCGAATCGCATTTTACAGTGGCGATCGAAAGTGCCGCCTTTGCCGGCGTGAGCCGCGTAATGCGGCAACGCATGGTAAACAAGGCGCTTGGCGATATCCCTGGAGAACGTGTGCATGCGCTGGCGATCAAGGCGCGTGCGCCGGGCGAGTAACGCCAGCCGGAATATCCTTGCCCGACAACGCCTTAAAGCGTAGATTTATTTTCTTGGAAGAGCAGTTCGAAACTGTTCTGGGTCGCATTCAACGAAGAGGGGCATATGCTGCTGTCGCGGACATATCGGCCATCCGCCGATCTCGCCCCTTATATTCGCCGGTTCTATGTATTCGAGGCCACCTTACCCGAAGGCGCGGTGATAGAAGACTTCCTGCTTGCCGAAACTGCCTTTGTCCGCTGCCTGATACGCGGAGATTGGGCCGCAGAAACCAGCCCTGGGCAATGGAGCACGGCAGGCAATGTCGTGTTTTTCGGTGCCAATAGCCGACCTTTGCGGGTGCGAGTTAAAGGCGGTTTTGCGGTTACGGGCTTTGCCATCCGCCCCAGTGGCTGGCACGCGCTTTTTAGAGACTCGCATAAGTCGTTGTCCGACAAGATGTTGCCACTGCAACAATTGTGGGGCGAAATTGCCGATACAATGTTTGCAGGGGTTGCGAACGCTGCAGATGACGATGCGAAGTTGGTCGCTATGGAGAACGCATTGAGAGAGCGAATTGCTCTGGTCCATGCTCCGGAAATCGACATTCAAATGGCGCGGTTTGAAGCCATCGCGCGAACCGACAGCACCATTCGGGTCGAAGATGCGGCCAAGGAAATAGGACTTTCTATGCGCCAGCTTGAACGCCGGTGCCTTGCGACATTTGGCCTTTCTCCGAAAGCAGTTCTCAGGCGGAGCCGTTTTCTCGATTCTGCCGCAGCATTTCGCGGTTTTAGCAACCCCAATGAAAGCGAACTCGATGCGCTGCGCTATTTCGATCAGTCGCACATGAACCGTGAGTTTAAGCGTTATACCGGAATGACACCGCGAACTTTTGCCAAAGCAGTGACGCCTTTGCAGACCGCGGGCCTGAAACTCCGCGAAGAGAGCCGTTTCGAAGATTGAGGCCAGCCTCGCCTTGACAACAGACATGCTACTGCAGATATTTTGATTATGCTCAAAATTACGCCTTCCACGCACGACCTCGGGGCTTTCGAGGTACGGCGGACCTTACCTTCCAAGGCGCGGACGATGGTCGGGCCTTTCATCTTCGTCGATCAGTTCGGGCCCGCACATTTCGACATTGGCGCAGGCATGGACGTGCGGCCGCATCCGCATATCAATCTGTCGACAGTGACCTATTTGTTCGAAGGTGCGATCGAGCATCGTGACAGTCTTGGCACGTTGGCGACGATCCGCCCCGGTGCGCTGAATCTGATGACGGCAGGCAAAGGCATTGTTCATAGTGAGCGGACGCCAGCCCCCGAACGCGCGAGCGGCTCGCCGATTTCGGGGATGCAGACATGGCTTGCGTTGCCCGATGGTAAGGAGGAAATTGACCCGGCTTTCGAGCATGTCGCCAAGGACGACTTGCCGTTGATCGAGAATGACGGGGTTTCGGCGCGGGTGATTATGGGGTCTTTGTGGGGCGTGACTGCGCCGACCACCCAGCATTCGGCGACCATTTACGCCGACATATTGATGAACGCACGCGCAACTATCCCGATTGATGGCGAGGCCGACGAACGCGCGATACTGGTTGCGCTCGGCACGGCGAGCCTTGATGGCGAACGGCTGGAAACGCATAGCCTTTATATCCTGAAGCCGGGGCAGACGATGACGTTGAAAGCGGACAGCGATTGCCGTGTCATGCTGCTCGGAGGCGAGGCGTTCAGCACCCCGCGCCATGTCTGGTGGAACTTCGTGTCTTCCTCGCGCGATCGGATCAATCAGGCAAAGGCGGACTGGAAGGCAAGGGCGTTCCCGCTTGTGCCGGGTGACACGCAAGAGTTCATCCCCATTCCGGAGATACCGCTAACGAAAAGCGACTGAATTGCGGATTTTTTACAATCAGTATGGATTATTTTGTGTTTTAAGTGAGTTAGCGGTCCAGATTCCGTTCTCGCTAATCCAAGGTGTCAAAAACAGATGACCGAACTCTCCCGTCAGCGCCTTTCGTTATCGACGGGCATTGAAATGGATGCCTATACAGCGGGCAATCCTGCAAATCCGGCGATTATTTTCCTGCATGGCTTTCCGGAATCACACCGCACATGGCGGCACCAGATCGCGCATTTTGCCGATCGCTTTTATTGTATCGCACCAGACCAGCGCGGTTATCGCGGCACATCCAAGCCGCAGGAGGTGGAGGCCTATACCGCCGACAAGCTGACCGCCGATATCTTTGCACTGGCCGATGCTTTGGGCGTGCAGGAATTCACCATCGCTGGCCATGACTGGGGTGGCGCGATTGCCTGGGCTGTGGCGCTGAGCGGGCAGCCGGGCGGATTCAACCCCGCCTGGGCCGGACGCGTGCCGCGCGCGATTATCGCCAATGCGCCGCATCCCTATCTGTTTCAGCGGCTCCTGATTAACGACATGGAGCAACGTGCCGCGAGCCAATATATCCGCGCATTTCGTGATGCCGCTAACGACGCCCTTGTCCGCGAACATGGGTTGACCGGTCTGCTGCTCAAAACCATCAAATGGGACAAGCCCAGCGGCATGGAACCTGACGAGCGCGCGGCATTGCTTGCCGACTGGGAAGACCGCGACGCCTGTTTCGGGATGTTGAACTGGTATCGTGCATCAGCGCTTTATGTGCCTGCGATGGACGAAGATGCGAAATTGCCGCCCTTTGCCAGCGGTGATTTTCCCAAGCTGAACATTCCGACGCTGGTTGTGTGGGCGATGGATGACCTCGCGCTGCCGCCCAGTAATATCGATGGCATTGAAGCCGTGGTTCCGAATGTGACGGTCGAGCCGGTGTACGATTGCGGCCATTTCGTCATCTGGGAAAAACCCGATGCAGTTAATGCTGCAATGGAGAAATTTTTGTCTTAAGCAGGGCGCATGGCCCGTCCTCATCTGTTCCGCGCCCGCGATCCGCACGACCATAGCCCGGTGACCTATATCGAGCTGTTTTTCGATCTCGTTTTCGTGTTCGCCATCACCCAATTGTCGCACCGGTTGCTCGATCATCTAAGTTTGTTTGGCGCGTTGGAGACACTGGTGCTGTTCCTTGCGATTTGGTGGGTGTGGATTTACACGAGCTGGACGACCAACTGGCTAGACCCGGAGCGTGGCAATGTCCGGCTGATGCTGATCGCGATGATGACAGGCGGACTGGTGCTGTCGAGCGCCATCCCGGAAGCGTTCGGCAAAACGGGCCTGATGTTTGCGCTGACCTATGTCGCCATGCAGCTATTCCGGACGCTCTACATGGTCTGGGCTTCGGCCGGTGTGCATGAAGGACGACGACGTAATTTCCTGCGGATCAGCTTCTGGTTCCTGCTGTCGCTGCCTTTGTGGATCGCGGGCGCGTTTGCCGAGCCTTCGTTGCGGCTGGCGTTTTGGGCAGGGGCGCTGGTAATCGAATATGCCGGGCCGTTCGCTTTCTTTCGCACGCCGTGGTTGGGCGGTTCTACCGCCGATGACTGGGACATTTCAGGCGGACATATGGCCGAACGATGTGCGCTGTTCATTATCATAGCATTGGGTGAAGCCGTGCTGGTGACAGGCGCAACTTTTGCCGAGCTGACGCATAATGTGCCGACATGGACTGCATTCATCACGAGTTTTGTCGGGAGCGCGACGATGTGGTGGATTTACTTCGACGTCGGCGCAAAGCGTGGTTCGTCGATGATCGCGGCTTCGAACAACGCAGGGTTGATCGCGCGCAATGCCTATACCTACCTCCACATGCCGATTGTTGCCGGTGTTATCGTGACCGCGGTGGGTGACGAGAAAATGCTCGCGCATCCGTTGGGGCATAACGAGCTATCCTTTGTCCTGACCGCTGTAGGCGGGCCGATGCTATTTCTACTTGGCAATCAAGCCTTCAAGTGGACGACAGCAGGTGTCAAATACCCGCCATTGTCGCATTTTGTAGGCCTGATTTTGCTCGCGATAGTCGGAATTGGCGGTTGGTTTGGGCATTGGCAGCCACTGACCATCGGCATTTCGGCTACTGCCGCACTGATAATTACGGCCATTTGGGAATGGTTTTCACTCAATGGCGGATATCAACGCTGGGCACCCTGGATGGCGCCGTTGTTTAGCAGAATCCCGCAGAACTAATCCGCTAGCCATTGTACCCAACTTCCATGCGCCTGCGCCTCGGCCAGCAGGTGCCAATTGTCCGGCCCCGGCCAATATTTGATGGAAAGCTCGTGCTTGAAAGTTTCGCGATTGGTTTCGAGCATCATCCAGACGAGCGGGCGTTCTGTGGTGGCTTCGCGGCCCTTTTCTTCGATGGCTTCGGTTAACTGCTTGCGCCGGTCGTCGGGTATATATTGCCAAACGATGGAGTGATTGATGACGCGGACAATTCCTGGATCCTGCTGCGTCGCGAGCCTTTCTGTTACCCAATCAAGCGCGTCGGCCTGCACGACATCGGGCCGTTTTTCTGCGGCAAGTGCGATAGCTGCGTCCATGCGCGCCAGCCGATCTTCATTTTCGGGCCATATATAGCTTTTCACGCAGAGGGCGGCCTCTGTGTCGGATAGCTCAACGGGCGCTTGGTCGCAGCCTTGGCTGCTGACAATCTCCACTGGGGCAATAGGCGGAGGTGGCCCGCGCCACTCGGGCTTGATCTGCATCGGCGAATTTTCGGGGCCTGCGGTTACCCCTTTAAGGTCGTAATGATAACGCTCCATCATCGTGTTGATGCCGGCGCTTGCCCCTAATTCGTTCAACTCGAAACGCGGACCGACCTTGTCCGAAAGCCACAGCAACCCCGCCATAAAGCTGGCCGACCGCCCGGCTTCGTTCGTTTGCGGCGGGCCATCGAGCCATGGTAGCAAGCGCGTGTCATGGTCCGCAGTCACTTCGGCTACGATAGCGTCGACCACCGCTTGATCGGTTACGTCGCCGCGATAGACCGGAAGCAGCCGGTCATCGGCGCCCGTCAGCTTCAGATGGTGGAAGCCTCCTGCCAACCGTAACGGCATTGCGTCCTCCAGCGGCAGGCCTGGCCAGTTTGCAATTCGCTGTCCGCAGAGCGTGTCGCCCTGCATCAACGCCAGTTGTGCTGCGACGATATTCGCTGTCGCGGGCGCGCCATTGCGACGGCAATGTTCGGCCTGCACCTTGATGCCTTCTGCAACGCGACCATCGTCCATCACGCCAATGCCAAATTGGTCTGACCCTAAACTTTCTGCCATATTGCCCTTTCCGCCGCTGACCCCTAAAGCGCGGCCATTGTGACAACACGCATCATCTTTGCAATCCCTAAGGGACGGATACTGGACGAGGCGTTGCCGCTCATGCAGAGCGCAGGCATCGAACCCGAAGCGGCGTTTTTTGATGACAGCAGCCGGGCGTTGCTGTTCGCGACCAACAATCCGCAGATGAGCATCATCCGCGTACGCGCTTTCGATGTCGCAACGTTCGTTGCACACGGCGCGGCGCAGATCGGGATTGTAGGTTCGGACGTAATCGACGAGTTTGATTATTCCGAACTATATGCGCCGGTAGACCTTGGCATCGGACGTTGCCGGATATCGGTAGCGATGCCTGCGGGGGCAGAGGATAATGCCAATGGCGGGCACATCCGCGTCGCCACCAAATATCCAACGACGACGAGCCGTTATTACCAGAACAAGGGTATTCAGGCTGAATGCGTGAAGCTGAATGGTGCGATGGAATTGGCGCCTTCGCTGGGGCTAGCCGGACGGATTGTTGATCTGGTGTCGTCAGGCAAGACATTAGCGGAAAACGGCTTGGTTGAGACTGATATCATATCGCAAGTGTCTGCTCGGCTGATTGTGAACCGTGCGGCCTATAAGATGATGAGCGGAACGATTCCGGCATTGGTCGATCGCTTCCGCGAGCTTGCAAAGTGAAACGGCTTGATGCGTCCTCCAGCGGCTTTGCCGAAGCCTTCGATGCGCTGGTCAATGACCGGCGTGAGGCCGATGCCGATGTGTCGAGCGTTGTCGCGCAAACTCTTCGTTCGGTACGCGATCGGGGCGATGTGACCCTCGTCGAAATGACGCAGCGGTTCGATGGCTTCGATCTCAACAGCACAGGCTGGCAGATCGACGCGGCGCAATGCAAGGCAGCGTATGATGGCCTCGCACCCGATTTGCGCGATGCGCTTAAGCTGGCGGCGACCCGGATTAAGGCATATCACAAGGCGCAACTGCCCAAAGACCGCGACTATCGCGACAAGCAAGGCGTCCGCCTCGGCGCGCGTTGGTCTGCAGTCGATGCGGCGGGGGTCTATGTGCCCGGCGGACGTGCGGCCTATCCGTCGTCGGTGCTGATGAATGCCATTCCCGCCAAGGTTGCCGGCGTGGAGCGACTGGTGATGGTGACGCCAACCCCGCAGGGCGAGGTCAACCAGACAGTTATGGCTGCCGCGCACCTTGCAGGAGTCGATGAAATCTGGCGTGTCGGCGGCGCGCAGGCGATTGCGGCGCTGGCTTATGGCACCGACCGCATTCAGCCTGTCGATGTCATCACGGGTCCGGGTAATGCATGGGTGGCCGAAGCCAAACGCCAGCTTTACGGCGTGGTCGGGATCGACATGGTGGCTGGGCCGTCCGAAATCGTCGTAGTAGCTGATGCGAAGAACAAGCCCGAATGGATTGCCGCAGATTTGCTCAGTCAGGCCGAGCATGATCCCACGAGCCAGTCGATATTGTTCACCGACAATGCCGCATTTGCCGACAAGGTTGCCGTTGCAGTCGAGGCGCAGCTTGCCGGATTGGCGACAGGCGCGGTGGCTGGTCAAAGCTGGGCCGATAATGGCGCGATTGTCGTAGTCAAAAGTCTTGAAGATGCGATGCCGCTGGTAAACCGGTTGGCCGCCGAGCATCTTGAGCTGGCGGTGGACGACGACCGTGCGGAAGCATTGTTTGCGCTGGTGCGCCATGCCGGTTCGGTATTCTTAGGTAGAATGACCCCAGAAGCCATCGGCGATTATATCGCTGGTCCAAATCACGTATTGCCAACGGGTCGCCGCGCGCGCTTTGCGTCGGGCCTGTCGGTGCTCGATTTCATGAAACGCACCAGCTTCATTGCGTTAGATAAGGAATCGATCAAGGCCATTGGTCCGGCAGCGGCCACGCTCGCCGATGCCGAAGGTTTGCCAGCGCACGCGCTGAGCGTAAGGAAAAGATTATGAGCAAGACTTCCAAAGCCCGGTCTGCAGCGCGGCTGGCTGCTGTGCAGGCGCTGTACCAGATGGATATGGAAGAAATTGGCCTCGCGCGCTTGCTCGGGCAATTTCATGAGCATCGGCTGGGCAAGGATATCGAAGACGCACAATTAATCGACGCCGATGTCGATTTTTTCGATGACGTTGTGGTCGGAACCGATGGTCGCCGCGCCGACATTGACGAGCTCATCGAAGCCAATCTGGGCGAGCAGTGGAAAATCGGTCGGATCGACAAAACGATGCTGCAAATCCTGCGCGCTGGGACCTACGAAATTATCGCGCGGCCCGATGTGCCAACGGGAACGATAATCAACGAGTATATGGATGTTGCGCACGCGTTTTTCGATGCCAAAGATGCGAAGTTTGTCAACGGGTTGCTGGACTCTGTGGCAAAGGCAAAACGAAGCTGACATCAGAATCCACCTTCATCGCCCTGATGCGCGCGATGGCGACCGATCCGTCCGCGCGGGGGTTGTTGGACGACACAGCGGTTATCGAATTCGGCAATGAAGCCCTCATATTAACGCACGACATGATGGCCGAGGGCGTGCATTGGCACTCCAACGCCGACCCTGCAGATGTCGCGTGGAAGCTGGTTGCTTCGAACCTGTCCGATTTGGCAGCAAAAGGTGCGCGGCCATTGGGGGTGCTGCTCGGCTTCATGCTGGGCGAAGATGAATGGGACCGCAAGTTTGCCGAAGGCTTGCAGGTCGTATTGAAGCATTACGACGTTGCCTTGCTGGGCGGCGACACCGTTACCAATCGCGGCGACAAGCGCGCTTTGGGACTTACAGCTATTGGCGCCGCGACCCATCGACCTGTGCCATCGCGCAGCGGCGCGCGAGCTGGCGACCTTCTCTATGTCACCGGAACATTGGGCGATGCGCTCGCCGGGTTTGAACTGATTGATGCTGGTTTCGATGAAGTGGGATCGCTAGCCGCCGCCTATAACCGTCCCGAGCCGCGCCTTGTCGAAGGGCAGGCACTTGCGCCGCATGTCCATGCGATGATGGATATTTCCGACGGGTTGCTGCTCGACGCCGAACGGATGGCGAGCGCCAGCAAGGTTGGCATATCTATCGATCTGGCCAGCATTCCGTTGTCGTCGCCTTATGTAAGCTATCGCGGCGATAGTCTCGACAGCCGGATACAGGCCGCAAGTTGGGGCGACGATTATGAGTTGCTCTTTGCAAGCCCCTCCAACGCCGAAGTACTTCCATATGCAACATTGATTGGCGTTGTCACCGAAGGCGCGGGGCTGAGCTTGCATGACGATGGCCGCCGCGTCGAATTGCCGCCCTCGCTCGGTTATCAACATCATTGACCAAAGCGGCGCGAAAGCCCGCTTTTTATGGGTTGCGCTCCCCCATGTCGCCACCCTATAGGCAGCCAGCTTGCGTACCTTTCTTGGCGCGCTGGGAGAGTATTTCTAACAAAGAAAAACGGGGAAGGGACAGTTTATGTCTTTGTCAATTATAGCCATTTTGTGCGGGCTGGTTGCCGTGCTTTATGGAATTATCACTAGCCGCTCGGTGCTTGCCGCATCGGCAGGTACGCCGCGGATGCAGGAAATTGCTGCCGCTATCCAGGAAGGCGCTGGCGCCTACTTGACCCGCCAATATCGCACCATTGCCGTTGTCGGCGTTGTCGTCGCGGTTCTGGTCGGTGTGTTCCTAGGGCCGCTTTCGGCTGTCGGCTTCGTCCTTGGCGCAGTGCTTTCCGGTGCTACCGGCTTTATCGGGATGAACATCTCGGTACGTGCCAACGTCCGCACCGCGCAAGCTGCTAGCGAAAGCCTTCAAAAAGGCCTGACAATGGCGTTTAACGCCGGTGCGATTACAGGCATGCTCGTTGCTGGCCTTGCGCTGCTCGCGATTGCTGGTTTCTTCTATTATCTGACCGAAGTCGCAGGAAACATGCCAAACAGCCGCGCGGTTATCGACGGTTTGCTGGCTCTTGCATTCGGCGCTTCGCTGATTTCGATCTTCGCGCGTCTGGGTGGCGGTATCTTTACCAAGGCTGCCGACGTCGGCGCCGACTTGGTCGGCAAGGTCGAAGCGAACATCCCTGAGGATGATCCACGCAACCCGGCGACCATTGCCGATAACGTTGGCGATAACGTCGGCGATTGCGCCGGCATGGCGGCCGATTTGTTCGAAACCTATGTCGTCACCATTGGCGCAACGATGGTTTTACTCGCATTGCTGATGCCATCGACGATGTTGCCAGCCGAACTGCTCAATCTGATGTCGCTGCCACTCGTTGTCGGCGGCATATGCATCCTGACTTCGATTTTGGGTACATTCTTCGTCCGTCTGGGCGGCGGCACCAACATCATGGGCGCGATGTATAAGGGCTTCCTTGTCACTGCCATCACGTCCATTCCGGCAATCTATTATGTCACTACGCAAACGCTTGGCGATATGAATGCTGCGATCACCTACAGCACCGGCGAATTTAGTGGTTTGACATTGTTCTATTCGATGATGGTCGGTCTGGCCGTCACCGGGCTTCTCGTCTGGATCACCGAATATTATACCGGCACCAACTTCCGTCCCGTGCGTTCGATTGCCAAGGCATCGGAAACCGGCCACGGCACCAACGTCATTCAGGGTCTGGCGATCAGCCTTGAATCGACCGCATTGCCAACGCTGGTTATCTGTGTCGGCATCATCGTGTCGTTCCAGTTGGCGGGCATCATCGGCATCGCCTTTGCCGCAACCTCAATGCTGGCTTTGGCCGGTATGGTCGTGGCGCTCGATGCTTATGGTCCAGTGACCGACAACGCAGGCGGCATTGCCGAAATGGCGGAGATGGACAAATCGGTTCGTGAAAAAACCGATGCGCTCGACGCTGTTGGCAACACCACAAAGGCTGTGACCAAAGGCTATGCCATCGGTTCGGCGGCTTTGGCGGCGCTCGTGTTGTTCGGTGCTTATACTGCCGACTTGGCGTTTTATGCTGACAAGCTCGGCCTGACGGAAGGCGTCGATTTCACGTTGATGAACCCTTATGTCATCGTCGGTTTGCTGCTCGGCGCGCTCTTGCCTTATCTCTTCGGAGCGATGGGCATGACCGCAGTCGGCAAGGCCGCCGGTGAAGTGGTGAAGGACGTTCGCGACCAGTTTGCGAACAACCCCGGCATCATGGACGGCACGTCAAAGCCTGATTATGCGCGCACCGTTGACTTGGTTACCAAGGCGGCAATCCGCGAAATGATTATCCCGTCGTTGTTGCCGGTATTGGCGCCAATTGCGGTTTACTTCATCATCAGCTGGGTTGCTGGCCCCGCACAGGGCTTCGCAGCCTTGGGCGCGCTGCTTTTGGGCGTAATCGTCGGCGGCCTGTTCGTTGCTATCTCGATGACCTCGGGCGGCGGCGCATGGGACAATGCCAAGAAATATATCGAAGACGGCAATCACGGCGGCAAGGGTTCGGAGGCTCATAAGGCAGCCGTGACCGGCGACACTGTGGGTGATCCTTACAAGGACACCGCAGGTCCTGCCGTGAACCCGATGATCAAGATCACCAACATCGTGGCACTCTTGCTGCTCGCGGCTTTGGCCCACGGCATGTAAGTCTTTTAGAGGCTTCAATATAGCGAACCCCGCCGGGAGTGATTCCGGCGGGGTTTTTCTTTGGCATAATCATGCTGTTTGTCGAAAATTTGGACATGAGCATTTTACCCGCCTTGCGTGTCGTTTCATCCGAAGTATAACGAAACGCACATCATTTTTGCTGGGGAGCAGAGTTTGTGAAAAATGGCATTTTGAGTGCACTCTTGGTGAGTGTGTCCGTCCCTTTTGTTTTGGCGACGGGTTCTGCTTTTGCGGCGGAGGCAGAAAAGGCGCCCGCTATACCAGTCCTGCAAGCGACGCAGGCTGCTGCAGGTAATGTAGATAACCGGACGATTGTAGTGAAAGCGCCCAAGGGCCGCGTGGCGACTGCGGTTTTTGGCAAGCGACCATTTATGCGCAACCCTCGGTTGTCGCAAGATGGCTCGAAAATTGCCGTTATGATGAGTAAAGATGGTGTAGACACACTTGGTTATGTCGATGCTGCCAAGCCCGGTTCAGCACCGGTTTTCTTCGCACAAGCAGAGGAATATCGCGAGGCTGGAGATCGGACGATCGGGTCGTGGCGCTTCGTGGGAAATCGAACCATCGTGTTCACAGTGCTGTCGCGTGAGATACTTGGCGGAAGGCGTTCGGACGTTGCCCGCCTTGTCTCTTACGACCTTGAAACGAAAAAAGTCAGCCCGCTAGCATGGGATGGCGCGGGCGGTGACGGAGCCAGCATTCTTTTGATCGATGACAAGAACGAAAAGCTATTCGTCGAGCGCGATGTGCTTAAGGATATGAAATACACAGGTAATCCCGAAGTTATCGAGATTGACGTCCGGTCCGGAAAATTTAAAAACGTGATGCGGTCCAATGTGGAGGTTAGTAGCTGGATTGTCGACGGTAAGGGCGTGGTGCGCGCCGGGGTAGGTAGCGACGCTGATAGCGGTAAGCAGCGCCTCATGTATCGCTCAGATGCGGCAGGAACCATGAAAACGGTTTCGAACGAAGCGGATACGACATTTACCGGAACACAAATCACTCCTGACATCTTCACCGACGATCCCGATATTGCCTATGCATCGAGCAACAAGGACGGGTTTCGCAAGGTTTACAAAGTCAACATGAAGACCATGCAGATCGTTGGCGAACCGATTTTTGGCGTCAAGGGTTATGACGTCGGCCAATTGGTCCCTAACGAAGCGCGCAATGGCTTGGCGGGCGTCAGCTACACATCCACGCGAGACCGGACTAGGTGGTTTGACCCCCGGCTCGCTGAAGTGCAAAAATTGATGGATGAGGATTTCGGCAGGGGAAATGCGCAGATAATATCGACTAACGAAGGCGATACCAAAATTCTGTTGTCGGTTGGCAAGGTAAGCGAACCAGGCGGCTATTATCTGTTCGACACCGAAACCGGCAAAATGAACCTGCTTGGCTGGTTCCACCCTGTTCTCAAAGACTACGAAATGAATCCGATGGATTCTATTCGCTACAAGGCTTCGGACGGAATGGAAATCGAGGCGGTGGTAACGTATCCGAGGCATCGCCCCAATCGCAAAAACCTTCCTGTTATTGTCATGCCGCATGGCGGTCCCTTCGGTGTTCGCGATTCGGAAGAATTCGGATTTTTCCCTTGGCATCAGGCGATGGCCGAACTGGGATATGTTGTGATTCAGCCAAATTATCGCGGTTCGGGCGGTTACGGCAAAGAATTCGTCAAGGAGGGACGCAAACCAAATGGTTATGGCCTGCGGATGCAGGATGATCTCAACGATGCGTTGACATGGTTTGGGCAAAGCGGGCTCATTGATCCGAAACGCGCGTGCATAATGGGATGGTCTTATGGTGGCTATGCTACGGCACGGGGTGCGCAACGTGACGGCGATAAATGGAAATGTGCGATTGCAGGTGCCGGGGTTTATGACTTTCCGATGATGAAAGCTTACGACACGCGAGCATTCGGTGATTTTGGCGCTAATTTTCAAGCTACCGGTGATGATTTGATTGGCATTTCTTCGGCGCGAAATACCGATGGCAAATGGTCACCTATCCTGATTGTAGCCGGTTTGCGTGATGCGCGAATTCCAATCGAGCAATCAAGGACCTTGGTCTCGCGGCTTAAGGGGGCAGGGAAACAAGAGGGAGTCGATTTCCGTTATGTCGAACAGCCCAAAGGAACGCACAATTTGCCATACGAAGATGTGCATATCCAGTGGCTTGAGGAATCAGAAGCGTGGGCAAGGCGGTTCAATCCTGCTTATATCGCAAGCGATCCTGACAAAGAGCCGACTGTTGGCATAACGATCGCGTCGAAATAAACTTCGTGAGTAACAGGAAGGTCGCCCGCTCCAATTGACGGGCGGCCTTTTTGTTTGCGTTATTAGCAATTTCTTTGCCGCTTTGCGCTACGCCTCGCCTGTTTCGCAAACGGGCAAAGGGGCAAAGTGGCGACGCGGGCTATCGATATCGCGCATGCGGGGAGTATTAGCCACCAGCTTTCGGGTTGGCGGGCGATGGTCAATGCACGTTTCATGGCGGCCTGGAACGACCTTGCTTCCCATGCCACAGAGCCGAATGCTTTTGCCGAAAGTTGGTTCTTGCGGACTGCCCTGAAGCAGTTCGATGGGCCGGGACGTGTCGATCTATTCACATTATGGGACGGCGAACAGCTTTGCGGTCTGATGCCGGTTTCCGCCCAACCGCAATATGGGCGTTGGCCGATGCCGCATGTCCAGAACTGGCTGCATCATAACGCTTTTCTCGGTACCCCGCTGGTGCGCGCAGGTTATGAGCAATGTTTTTGGCGTGCCTATCTAACACAATTGGATCGCGAACCGGGTCAGGCGCTTTTCGCGCATCTTAATGGCCTGACAATCGGTGGTGCGCTTGCCAATGCGCTCGAGCACGTCTGCGCGGCCCAAAAGCGGCGCTGTGCCTTGGTACACCGTGCGGAGCGGGCTTTTTTGGAACATGGTCGTTCGCCTGAAGCCTATCTTGAGGCTGCAGTGCGCGGCAAGAAGCGCAAGGAACTGCGGCGGCAAAAGAACCGGCTTGCCGAATTAGGCGTGCTGACTTTTGCCCGCAATGACAGTGCCACGGGACTTGACGAATGGACGCAGGAGTTTCTCTTACTTGAACAGCGAGGATGGAAAGGCACGAACCGTTCGGCGCTGGCTTGTGCCCAACAGACGCGTGCACTGTTCGCTGAAACTTTAGCCGGCGCGGCGGAGGCAGGAAAGCTCCAACGGCTAGACTTGCGGTTGGATGGCAAACCGTTGGCGATGCTGGTGAACTTCCTTTGTGCGCCGGGCAGTTTCTCTTTCAAGACCGCATTCGACGAGGATTACGCTCGCTTTTCTCCCGGTGTTCTGCTGCAGATTGAAAATCTGTCATTACTCGACCATCCTAATGTCGAATGGTGTGACAGTTGCGCCGCCGAAGGACATCCCATGATCGATAGCCTGTGGAGTGGCAGGCGAGCCGTAGGCCGTTACTCGGTGGCAATTGGCGGCTCCGGTCGCCGCGCTATTTTTGGAGCGTTGTTGAACGCCGAACTGGCGCGAAGCGCATCACGGAAAACAAAAACCGAAACAGGAGATGACGCATGACCGCGATCTTTGATTCCGCCACCCGCCAGTTTTTCGCAAGCAATTATCCCGAAACGCCGCACAAGCTGACGCACAACCTGCGCGATCATCCATTGTTGAGCATTGAGGCGCTAGCAGAGCTGGGCGAGGCGCTGCCGGTGACTTCCGTCGAGTATAACAAAGGTGATCTACCGGTCGGTATCGATCCTGCGCTGGTTCCTGCCAACGGGCTCAGCATCGGTGATACCATTCGTTTGGTCGAAACCAGCGGCAGCTGGGCAGTGCTGAAAAATATCGAGCAGCGGCCCGAATATCAGGCTCTGTTGATCGGCCTGCTGACTGAACTTAAACCGCATATTGAGGGGAAAACCGGGCGGATGCTGAAGCCTCAGGGTTTTATCTTCGTTTCAAGCCCCAATGCTGTCACGCCCTATCATTTTGATCCTGAGCACAACATCTTGCTGCAATTGCGCGGCACCAAGGTGATGACGCAATTCCCCGCAGGCGATAGCCGCTTTGCGCCCGATGAAACACATGAAGGCTATCACACCGGCGGGCACCGCAATCTTGTCTGGCGCGATGAGTTGGCGGCAGGCGGAACCGAATGGCCGCTCAAACCCGGCGAGGCCCTGTTCGTGCCGGTTATGGCTCCGCATCATGTCAAGAATGGGCCCGCTGTGTCGATCTCGCTGTCGATTACATGGCGCAGCGACTGGAGCTTTGCCGAGGCCGATGCGCGCGCCCTTAATGGTGTACTGCGCAAGGTCGGAATGCGCCCAAACGCTCCGGGACGATTCCCTGTGCAGAATATTGCCAAGGCTTATGCGTGGCGTGCAATCAGCAAGCTGCGCGGTGTGCGCTAGTTTGGCGTAGCGTCGTTTATCTTGCGGGCCGACCGGATCATGATTTCCCCAAGATTTTCAGTATTTGAAGTTACCACCATGCAAGGCGCCTTGAAACGCTGACCTTCGCAAACCTCCCATTTCTCTCCGTCGAAAACGGCGATGCTGCCGATGGTGAATTCGGTCGACATACTTGTGCGGTCTTTGGTCACTTCGAAATAATCGCCCGTAAAATTTTGGCCGGAATAAAAGGTCAGCATACCCTTGCTGGTTTTCACTTTTCCAGCGGCAACAGCCGCAATTGGAACTGCGACCACCAAGCCGCATGTCAACGCCAATGCTAAAATCTTTTTCATCGATTGCTCCGGTATTTATTGAACAGAACCTAGCGGCTAATTGGCCGTCATTCCATCGCTTTCGTTCAGCCAATCTCAGAACCCTAGAATCTTTTTCTGAAGCTCAATTCGAAAACCCGTCCGCGCGGATCGATAAAGCCGGGCTGATAGCTGAGCGGAACTAAGCTATTCTGGTCGCGGACATCGATGATGTCGTTCAGGACATTGTCGATGCGCAGCCGGATGCGGCTGCCCTTGAGGAAGGGCATCGCCTTGATCAACCGCTTCTGCTGGTCAAGGTCGACGAAGATGAATGCGTTCAATGCGGCAAGGTCGCTAAACCGAAGGTCGCTACTGCCCGCTAGGCCGTTACCATCCGCTCTCGTGCCGCTTTTGTATGTGCCCTCGACGCGAAATCCCATGCCCTTGTGGAACACGCCGCCCGACAGTTCTAGTTCGTGCCGCGCCGCGCCGCCGTTGCTGCTGGTTGCTGAACCATTCAGCAGGTCAAGCACGGGCACGCCGGGGCGGATCAGGATTTCCTCCTGAATGCGGTAGGTGTGATAGAGCGCGAGGCTCCAACGGCTTCCCATACCGCCACCGGGGCCAAAGCCGCCACCACCAAAGCGTGGACCGCCGCCACCACCACCGGGACCACGAGGGCCGCCGCCAGCGCCAGGTGGACGGCCGCCTGCTCCTGGAGGGCCACCAAAGCGGCCGCCGCCTTGTGGCTGCGGCCCGATGCTGCCCGACACATTAAAGCCCCAGCGGATTCGTTGTGATTCTTCCTTGGCGAAATTGACAGGCCGCTGGTCGACGCTGACCACTCGCCCGCTGGCATCACGGACAACGCGCCCGGGAAACGCTGCCTCGATTTCGGGCGTTAGCAGTGGGAAATTTGCTGTAGTGTTCGAGCTGTTGTTGCGGAAATAGCCGACTTGGAAGCTAAAATCCTTGATGAACGCCGGACTCCAGTTCGCATTCAGGTTCAAATCGCGGCGCTTTTCAGCGACCAATAAAGAGTTCCCGCCGCTGATGATATTGACGAACGAGCTTTGCCCCGTAGCAAAATCAAAGAACGCTACGTTCGGTGTAACAATCAGCGGATTGCCCAATTGGCCAATCGCCGGTGCGTTTTCATCGCCGATCAGGTTTGCCTGGAAGGTTAGGTTTTTCGCGGGTGTCCAGCGCAGGCCGACGCCATATTCCATTAGGCTGCCGAAATCGGACAGATCACTAAGGCCGATATTGCCGTTAATAGCCCACGCGCCGATGGACTTGCCAAGGCCGAAATCGCTTTCGGTCAACGGCAGTTCGGCATTGACCGAATTGCTGAAAACATTCCTGCGCAGCGCCACATCGGTGGTGACACCAGAACGCCATGTCTCGCTGTCCAGCATCTGACGGGTAAAGCCCGATGCAAAGGTCATCTGCACTTCGCCAGCGTGCAAGCGGAACGGCGATCCAGCCAAAGTGCTGCGTGTATCGATGGTTTGCGACAGGCTGCTCGCGAGGTCTGGCGCCAGGAAAAGCAAATTGTCGCCGAAGTTGGCGGCGAACGGATTTGCCGTCCCGGCGAGCACTGCTGCGCGTAGCCCCGCAAAATCGACATTGCGCGTCGTCGTCGTCTGGCTGTCGATACGAGCATAGTTGCCGGTGACGGTCCAGCGCCAGCCGCCGATCAAGTGGTTGAGTGAGCTGCCGGTTTGAAAGGTATGCGTCTCATTTTCGCGTTCGAGCGCGCGTGGACTGTCGAAATAACGGTTGACGGTAACGTCTGTGCCAATGGGCGAAAAAGGGCTTGTGCCGGGCAGGACGAAAGTAGCGCCGGGGAGACCCAGCAGCGAGGAACTCCCATTCAGCGCATAATTGGCGTTGACCGACAGCGTGCTTTGCGGGCCGATTGAGCGGCTCCAAGTACCGTTGACTTCTAGCCGTTCGGTTTTTGGCAATAGGCTGCGGAATTCACCGATGTTGCCGTCGTTGAGCGCAGCATTATTTGCAGCGAACTGCGCAAGTGTTGGATTGGCGGTCCCGACAGGCACACCGGCCTGCGTTACGAAGCGGCCTGCAAGCGCACTCAAAGCGGGTGAGATTTGACCATTCAAGCCTAGCCCGCTGATATTGCCGTTCTGCGCCAGCAGCGACCCGCCTGCCGAAATCAACGTCCGTTCGTTTTCGGTAAGACGCGTGGATCTTTCAGCTTGGGCATCGATGCTGAACCTTGTTTTACTGCCAATTGTCACAAAGGTTGTTTCGATTTCATTGGTTGCGAAGCCGCCATCTTCAGGCTGCGCCATCTCAAACTCAGTTATAAAAGAAGCGAAGTTTTCCTTCAGGATGAAGTTAATAACTCGCTGGTCGGGTCGGAAACCGAATTTTAGCGCGACCTCCTCGGGGAATATCTGCACCTGCTTGATTGCCTCGGGCGGCAGGTCGCGCAG
The DNA here is from genome assembly GCA_031400695.1 of Sphingomonadales bacterium. Classification (GTDB taxonomy): domain Bacteria; phylum Pseudomonadota; class Alphaproteobacteria; order Sphingomonadales; family Sphingomonadaceae; genus Sphingorhabdus_B. Next base: position 25,302 of record JANNQI010000006.1, read on the forward strand.
TTCGCGAAAGCCCGATATGCGCTGGCCGTTGAGCAAGACGACCGGTTGGCCGCCGCCACGGCCACGTCCCGAATTGGTCTGCGGGGCGACAGCGGCGACCAGGTCGGTTAGCGAAGATGCGCCAACCGCAGCAATATCGGCTTCGTTCAGTTCTTCGACCGGAGGAACATCGGTATCGACCGAACCTCGGATACGCTCGGCGATCACAACAATTTCGCCTGTTTGCTCCTCATCGGTTTCGCTCGTGATTTCAGGCGCGGCTGTGGTGCCTTGGGGATTTGCGGAATCCTGCGCTGCGGCAGGTATCGCGGTTGACGCCAGCAATAATGCGGTAAATGCGTAAATCTTCATGGGGGGAGGGGGCTTTGCGCTGTTATTTGTTAATTTGGCTTTTAGCCTAGTATATCGTCGGCGACACATGAACTTTGTCGCATTTTGTCGCAATACGGCGATAGTGCGGTAACTCTTCCCTTTTGCCAGCGCAGCCGCTAAGGGCGCTGCAACATCAAGATAATCCAATATTCAAGGGGCCGAATGGCAAAAGAAGAACTTCTGGAAATGCGGGGCATCATCCGTGAATTGCTGCCCAACGCAATGTTCCGTGTCGAACTGGAAAATGGCCATGAAGTATTGGGCCACACTGCCGGAAAAATGCGCAAAAACCGTATCCGCGTGCTCGTGGGTGACGAGGTTTTGTGCGAACTCACGCCTTATGATCTGACCAAGGCCCGGATTACGTATCGCTTTATGCCGGGTCGTGGCGGACCGGGACCGCAATCCTGACCCTGAATGGGCGCGCTAATACTCGCATCATCGTCACCGCGCCGTCGTGAATTGCTGGCCCGGTTGAACATTGTTCCTGACCGGATTGCGTCTCCCGACATTGACGAAAGTCCGCGCAAGGGCGAGGTTCCGCGCGTCTATGCTCTCAGGATGGCGCAGGAAAAGGCGCGCGCGGTCGATCGCGGCGAGGGCGAGATTGTGATTGCCGGTGATACCACGGTCGCGGTCGGACGCCGGATTTTACAGCAAGCAGCAGATGCAGATATGCAGCGCGGGTTTCTCAAACTGTTAAGCGGGCGGCGGCACCATGTTTTAAGCGCGGTCGCGGTCATTGACGGCAATGGGCGATTGCGAACGAAAATTTCCGATAGCATCGTGCGCTTCAAGCGGCTCGGCGACGACGAGATAGAGACCTATGTCGTATCCGGCGAGGGTCTGGGCAAAGCTGGCGGCTACGCCATCCAGGGTAGGGCGGAAGCGCTTGTGGATTGGATGGCAGGTAGCCATTCCGGGGTAATCGGCCTTCCGCTATACGAAACGCGCGCTCTGCTGCGCGCTGCTGGCTATCCGCTTGACTGAATACTGGCTCGACGCAGTACCCGGCGAACGCCGCGCCGTCTTGATTGAAAATGGTGCTATTGTTGAGGTCCATTTACAGCGCGATCTCTATTTTGCCGTTGGCGAGGTATGCGCAGGTCGCATCGATCGAAAGACACCTTCGGGAGCCTATATCATAACCGAAAGCGGCGACGAGGTGCTGGTCCGCCGCAATGCGAAGCAGCCCGAAGGCAGCCGTGTCGATTTCGAAATTACCCGCGAGTCCATTTGCGAACCAGGAAGGGCAAAGCTTGCCGAAGCCAAGTTGTTAGAAGCGATTCCGTCAGCGAACGCCAACAGGGATCAGCTTTGGGAGGCCAGGCTTAAGACTAAGGGCGAACTGCCGTGCCGTAATGCCGATGTTTCGGCCGCATTTGACGTAGCGCTTGCCGGCGCTTCGCAGGTACACGACGTCACGATAAGCTTTCAGCGCACCAAGGCAGGGCTGGTGTTTGACGTCGATGGCGTCGGCGATCCGCTGGTAATCAATCTGGTCGCAGCGAAGGAAATTGCCAGGCTGTTGCGATTGTATCAGGTCGGCGGCATGACCATGATCGACTTTGTGGCGGTTGAATCGAAAGAGGCGCGTAATGCCGTCGCCCTCGCTTTTGACGCAGCCGCAGCGACCGATCCGCGTCCTTTTGAGCGCAGTGCGGTCAACGGCTTCGGGTTGATGCAGGTCGTTCGCGCGCGCCCGCGACCGTCGGTGCTCGACCAATTATTCGGCACACGCATTGCTGCCATTTCGGCTGAAACGCAGGCATTATGGTTGTTGAAAGAAGCTTCGCGCTCGTCGGGTTTCGGCCTGCGCACGATAACGGCAACCGCCGACGTTGCAAACCTGCTTACATCGAGCAAATGGGTAGATTTTTTTGGCCAATGCAAACAACAAATGGGCGCCGACTTGGCGATTGTTGCCGACAACAGCATCACCGGCTATGGGCATGTCCATGTCGCGCAAAGCTGATCTTTGTCCGTTGTGCAAAAAGCCTAAGACGGCTGCATTTGCGCCCTTTTGCAGTCAGGGTTGCAAGGATCGTGACCTGTTGCAGTGGCTTGGCGAAGGCTATCGTGTTCCGGGGCCGCCAAAGGATTACGAAGACAGTATGGACGGCGGTGAGCGCGACTGATTTTGCGCTTGCCAAGGGGCGCATCGTCTCTCTATAGGCTGCGCTCCCACGCGGTTTTGCCCGTGTAGCCCGAGTAGCTCAGGGGTAGAGCAGCGGATTGAAAATCCGCGTGTCGGTGGTTCAAATCCGCCCTCGGGCACCATTTTTCGCGTATAAAAATCATGCGGGGCATGATGTTAGCGAAAACTCCCAAGCGCAAGCGCGGGTAGCACCTCTCCCATGTAAACGACATTAGCAGTATTGCGTTAGTCGACATAAATGCGTCGCCCAATGAAAAAGCCGAAGCAGCAATGCTGCCCCGGCTCTCTCCCCCCACGAAAGATCGTGTATTAGAACTTATACTTTACCGCTACGCCATAGGTGCGCGGCAAGCTTGGATAGCCCGAGATGCTTCCGGTCTGGGCAACCGACGGGAATATGGTCGTCAGATATTTGTGGTTCCCAAGGTTGCGGCCCCAGAGCGAGAATTGAAGGCCATTGCTCAATTCAATACTTGCGGATGCATCGATGGAATTCACTTCCCGCGAATATGTTGCGAGAAGGCCGCCATCCACTTGAGGTGTAGAAGATTCATAGTGATAGCTTCCGCTCAGCACAAATTGGTTGCCGTCGCCAAATGGCTGTTCGAAAACTGCACCCAAGGTTGTGGCAAGTTGCGGAACGCCTGAAACACGTTGACCTGAAATGTCGCCGAATGCACTTTGTAGAAAGCTGTCATATTTGGCATCAAGATAGACCATCGCAACCGAGAACGACAAAGCTTCGGTTGGCCGAACCATACCTTCAAATTCGATGCCTTTTGTCACTCTTTTACCAGCGTTTGAGAGTACGAAACCCGTTCCGATGAATAGGTTGTCTTGAAAGTCATTAATCGTCTGGTTGAATGCGGTCAGGGCGAAGGACGCCTGATCCCAGTTGCCCTTGATACCGACTTCAAAAACTTTTGCTTTCTCTGGATTGGCTAAGCGCGTGCCGTAAGACTGGTTGGCCAGTGTCAAACCAGCAGCAATGAGGGCGGTCCGATCAGACAGCAATGGTCTGGAGTCTCGAGACAGGTTTACCGAAGTAGCCTTGAACCCGGTCGCGTAGCTTGCGTAAACATTGACGCTGTCGGTTGCCTTCCACGCAATGCGGGCCGTATACGATAAATTGTCATCGGAAGATCTGCCATCTTCAACCGAATTGGGCAAATTCAAATAAGGCGGCAAGAACTGAAGTGGCTTGAGACCGTTCAGAGGGTTAGCCGCTGGGTTGTTGGCATTCGCGGCAGCAAAGGCTGTTACACCGGCATTTATTGCGTTGAAGACGGGGTTAGTTAGAGGGTTGGCTGCAAATGCGCCAATTTCCCCGGCCGTAGCCGACCGCCCCAAACCGAGAGCTGAACCAACCTGCGCCGCCAAGCCACCTTGATACAACAACTGTTGACGGAACGGAGCGTAAGCCAATGCATCAAAATTTACGCCTGACCAAACGTCTGTGCTTATGACATTGGTCGTGAATTTCTTTTTATCTTTGGTATAGTTGAAGCCGCCCGTCAGCGTAATCCGGTCGGTAATCTCAAAATCAACCGTACCGAAAATTGACCAGGCTTCATCTTTCAATGTGTAGGCCTCGTCCAACCCTTGGCCCTGCGCCAAGAATTGATTGATATAACGCCCGGGAGCGCCTTCGAGCGCACCGAAAGTTGCCTCTAGTAACGGAATGCTAAGTGCGCCGCCTGTCGCACCTTGGACCAATGCGTTGACATAGCCGCGAGACTGGGCGCCCCAAGCGACGGTCGCCTGTTGTTCAATGTCTTCATTGAAATAATAGCCGCCGAGCAGGAAGTTAAACGGCCCTTCAAAATCCGACGCCAAGCGGACTTCTTGTGTGAATGTGCGGATCTTGCGGTCTTCGGTGACACTGTCCAAGAGCGCCGCGCTGGTGAAATCGGCGTCATTCAAATAGCTGGAGTCTGACCCGCGGTACGCGGTGATCGAGGTAAGCGACAGTGATCCCATTTCAAAATCGCCCTGAATCGAGCCGCCGTAATTGTCAATTTTGTTTGTTGTCGCGAAGTTTGCGTTTACGCGATAGTCAAATGGGTTGTTCGAATTAACGGCTCCACCCAATGCGCGAACGATGTTGCCTGTCGGGCCGTCGAGCACGTTGCCAGCAATGCAGCAATTTTCGTCAATACGGTCAAAATCTCCGATAATGCGGAATTTGACGGTGTCTGAAGGTTCGATCAGCAACTGGCCGCGGGTAAACCAGCGGTCACGCTCATTAGATTTTTCACCAGTGTTGATGATCGTCGCATAACCGTCACGCTTGTTGATGCCACCAGCGAGGCTGAAAGCGATATTGTCACTGATTGGTCCAGTGACATCGGCCTTCAACACAATGGCATTGAAATTACCGTAGCTGGCTTCGGCCGAGCCGCCGAATTCATACTTCGGCTCTTGCGTAACGATTGAAATAACACCAGCCGACGCGTTCTTGCCAAAAAGCGTCGATTGGGGACCACGCAACACTTCGACGCGCTTCAAATTCGGAAGATCGCTTATTCCCGATCCCGCGCGTGAACGGTAAACGCCGTCGATAAAGATACCAACCGACGGTTCAACCCCCGTATTGTTGCCCCCATTACCAAAGCCGCGAATACTGAAAGTGGCATTTCCTGAAGTCTGGTTCTGCGAGACGCGAAGCGTCGGAGCTACAGTCTGCAGATCAATAAGGTCGCGAATTTGCGCACGCTCAATCGTTTCTGCACTTGTTACCGTAACGGCGACTGGAATTTCCTGTAGCGTCTGTTCGCGCTTGGTTGCCGTAACGATGATGACGTTGTCGTCTTCGGCGGCTTCTTCGGCCTGCGGTGCTTCGTCCTGCGCGTAAGCGACGGTGCCAAGCCCGAATGATGCGATGCTGATGGTGGATAGCATAGCCGTTCGTACGGCGCGATTTGCCAATTTCATGTGTCTCTCTCCTGTTAAACTCTTTGTCCCGGTTTTCCGGTTTTTCTTGGGGATATATTAAATTTTTGCCTTCCAGCATCCCTCTGAGCTGCCGAAAAGCACTGCATACTCAATAACCTTTCAATTGCTACGCAGCAAATGGATAGTTGTGGAGTTGCAACTATCGTCAAGAGGGTGGCAAAAATGCCACTATTGGCGAGACTATTCCCGCTGACGGATAAACGGATTGTTGCTAGTGTGTCACACAAATCTGAAGGAGAAAACCGATGCCCGTAAACGTGATCTATAAAACCAGCGCCACAGCAACCGGCGGGCGTGACGGTAGCGCGCGTTCGGATGATGGTTCTGTCGATGTAAAGCTGGTAGTACCAAAGGAAATGGGTGGCCCCGGCGGAGTCGGTGCCAATCCTGAAAAGCTGTTCGGCGCTGGCTATTCGGCCTGTTTTCTGGGCGCGATGAAAGCGGTTTCGGGCAAGGAAGGTGTTCGCGTTCCTCCGGAAACGACCGTTACCGCGACTATCGGCTTCGGCCCACGCAGCGAAGGTGGCTATGGCATTACCGCGGAACTGCATATCGACATGCCGGGCGTCGACAAGGCGGATGCCGAACGCCTGGTCGCGGCAGCGCACGCGGTTTGCCCTTATTCCAACGCAACGCGCGGGAATGTGGATGTGGGGCTGAGTGTCGCTTGAAAAAATGGTGCCGGCTACAAGGTTCGAACTCGTGACCCCCTGATTACAAATCAGGTGCTCTACCAACTGAGCTAAGCCGGCACATTATTCGCGCCCTTAGCGTCAAACGATACCAAAGGTCCAGCCCTCTGTTGACGCGATCTGCGGATTTAATGTGGGGGGCGTCCAAAGCGCCGGGTTTTGCGATACCGATCGGAGCCAGGCTGCTGTTACGATAGCGTCTGTCGCATGATCCGAATAGGTATTTAGCGGCACATGCGCGGCGCTTTCCAGCATCTCAAGTGCTTGGTCGAGCGTTTTTGCATCGCGGATCTTGCTTCGCCCTTTGGCAACGCCTGCTGCCCTTGCTGCAATCGTCGTGTAAATCTCTACCGCCACCGGTCCTGCACTGGGCAGGTCATCGAACGGCCAGATCGCCATAAATGGGGCAACCTTGTTCAGCAAACGCATTCCCGCAAAGCTTGCCTTGGCAACTTGTGAAGCGCCGATTGCATCAAAAACCGTCGACATCTTGCCACTGCTATTCTTGTTTAGAATTTCACATTGTCGCCAGTGCAGGAAATCGGCCTTTACCCCGTCGGCAGCACCAAAATAGAAATGCGGGCGGTGATGCTGTTCGAGAAAAGATGCAGCGCCCAAGTCTTCGTCGGCACATATACTGTCGATGTAGGCCCATAATTCTTTTGCGGTGAGAGGAAGGCTTTCGCCGGGAAGATAGCATCCACGTTCGATCAGCGGCGGCGCGAAGCTGAAATCGAAACCAATCAACACATCGCCCGTTTGCGCCAGCAACCAGTCAGCAATACCTTGCCGCGACCACGCCTTGCCCGGCGGCTCGACGATTGCCGGCGCTGCGCCGCCCATTTCGCATATGGCCAAGGCAATACCGGGGTGCTGTCTCCCTTTTGCGCCCGACCAGTCGACACAGGCAAATTGGGAAAAGCGGCGCATCACCTATTTATGGTGACGACCCCCGCAAAGTAAAAGGGCGGAGCTACGCCCCGCGCAGTCTCCCCCTCAAGACATCCCATTCATTTGCGCTTGGCGGGTGCCTTGCGCGTTGCCGGCTTGGCTACCGGCTTCCTGACCGGCGCGCTCGCTACCAGATTGGACGTCAATTTTGCCGCCGCCTTTGGCGGCGTAGCCAAAGGATTGGTTCGCAGGTCGGCCAGAACTTTTGCCGCTGCATCGCGACCTCCAAGGCCAAAGGCGAGGGCGAACGCCACCGCTGCGCCCACGGCCAGAGCTAGGAAGGCATAATCGACAATCGGTCCGCCAATGCTCATCTGCTTCAGTCCGATAAAGACGAACAGGCCGACCGTAATCCAGTAGGTCACGTTGGATGCAATTCCCGGACCAGTTGCGTCGGATATGAGGTTCTGCAGGATTTTCGCGATCAGCACGCCCAGAGCGATCAGTACTGCGCCGAATACGACATTTCCGGCCTGTGCGAGCACAGTCTGCAATATGTTGGTTAGCTCCGGAAAGCCCAGCATGTTTGTTGCTGCAATCGCGAAGAATATCATGATCGCGATGGTCACTATGGTTGCAATAACGCTCGATGCTGTTCCGCCTTCAGGCAGGATGCCAAGCTCGTTGATCGCACGGTCTGCGCCAAGGCTTGGCAATATGTCGCGGATCAAGCCCGCAACCCAGCGCGAAATGACATAGCCGAGACCAAGCAGAAGGCATGCGCCGATAATCAACGGTATCGCCTTGAACACCATGTCCAGCAGGTTGCGTGCCGGTTCGGTAATCGACGGGATGTCTAGCAGGTCGAGCGCGCCGATGGCGAAAGGAATAATCACCACCACATAGCAGATTGTGCCGATGGTTTTGCTGATGCTGGCGTTACCTGTCACTGCTTCTGCCCCGCCCATATTGGCCCAACGGTCGAAATTGATGGTGGCAAAAGTTGTTTCGGCCAATTCGCGAACAATCTTGGCGACGATGGTACCGACGAAGAATACAGCGACGGCAAAAACGATATTATCGAGATAGCCGATGAAATTGCCGAGCAGCCCCTCGACCGGCGTCATCACGCTATTGAAGCCCAGTTGCTGCAAGACTGCAAGCAGGCCGAACAGCCAGATGAGCAAGGACACGATTTTGCCCAGCGCCATGCCCAGGCTCTCGCCGTTAGAGGTGCCACGCTGGAAAAATTTTATCTGGTCGACCATTTTTGCAAACGCCCATTTGGCAGCCTTTGCCAAAGCCCATGTTGCTGCAACGATCAACAATGCGAAAACTATTTTCTCGGCCCAGACCATGAACAATGCCTGATCGAATGCGTAACCCGCTATTTGAACGCGTTCCATAATGCCTCCCCCCAAAAAGCGTGACACTGTCGGTCACAGAAGCGACTGGAATCTAACACCGAATCAGGAATCTGGCAAATATTTTGCTGCAGCATTGCTGCGCAGCATTTTTGTGAGTCAATCCAGTTGCTTACTTGTCGAACGGAGATTGTCCCAATATTCCAACCGTTCGATAATCTTACGCTCAAACCCGCGTTCTACGGGTTGATAGAGTTTTGCAGGATCAACTTCATCAGGCCAGTAATTCGCCCCGGAAAAGCCTCCGTCGGCATCATGGTCATAGGCATAGCCGCTGCCATAGCCGATATTCTTCATTAGCTTTGTCGGGGCATTGAGGATGTGCGCGGGCGGCATCAGCGAGCCGGTTTCGCGTGCCATCGTCCACGCCGATTTTTGCGCTTTATAGGCAGCGTTCGATTTCGGCGCAGTCGCCAGATACAGGCAGGCCTGAACGATGGCGAGCTCGCCTTCCGGACTGCCCAGAAATTCGTACGCGTCCTTGGCCGCAAGGCATTGGACGAGCGCCTGCGGGTCGGCGAGGCCCACATCTTCGCTGGCAAAACGAACAAGGCGGCGCAGGACGTATAGCGGCTCTTCTCCGGCCACCAACATCCGCGCCATCCAGTAAAGCGCGGCTTGCGGATCAGACCCGCGCAAGGATTTGTGCAGCGCCGAGATCAGATTATAATGGCCCTCGCGATCCTTGTCATAGACCGGCATCCGCCTTTGCAGCAGCGCGGCCATCGCGGAGGGATCGAGTGGCTTTTCGATTGCAATCGAGAACAATGTCTCGGCCTGATTGAGCAGAAAGCGTCCGTCGCCATCTGCGCTAGAAACAAGCGCGGACCGCGCGTCGTCGGTTACCGGAAGCTTACGTTGCTCGATGTCCTCCGCGCGCGACAGCAGCGTTGCCAAGGCCGTTTCATCGAGCCGGTGCAGCACCATCACCTGCGTGCGCGATAGCAATGCAGCGTTTAATTCGAACGACGGATTCTCTGTGGTGGCCCCGACAAGCGTAACGACGCCGCTCTCGACGAAGGGCAAGAACCCGTCCTGCTGCGCACGATTGAAGCGGTGGATTTCGTCAACGAACAGCAAGGTCTGTTTGCCAGTGCGTGCTATGACCTCGGCCTCGGCAAAGGCTTTCTTGAGATCGGCGACACCCGAGAACACCGCAGAAATCGGTTTGTAATGCATGCCCACCGCGTCGGCGAGCAGCCGCGCAATGCTGGTCTTGCCAGTCCCCGGCGGCCCCCACAATATCATCGACGACAATTTGCCCGCCGCGACCACCCGGCCGATTGCGCCTTCGGGGCCGGTCAGATGCTCCTGACCGATAATCTCCGACAGGCTGGATGGCCGAAGCCTATCGGCCAACGGTCCATTTGCCGGTCCAGCCTTGTTCGCCTCGGGCTCGCCGAACAGGTCAGCCATCAGGCCGCCATCATCGACCGTGCGGCGCGCTGGCGGATCAGGCGGATATAGGTGTCGGCCACGGTCTGGTTGATTGCATCCCAGCTATAATTGAGCGAACGGTGTTCACCCGCCGCCCCGTGCTTGGCGCGCAATTCGGGATCGGTACAATAGGATTGGAGGACGTCGGCAAACTGGTTGATAGCGCCGGGAAGGATGAGGCGGCCCGACACTTTATCTTCGACCAGACTCTGGCTGCCGGTCGCTTTGGCTGCCACCACAGGTAGCCCGCATGCCATCGCTTCCAACGTCACATTGCCGAAGGTTTCGGTGACGCTGGGGTTGAACAACAAATCCATGCCAGCCACCGCGCGGCCCAAATCGGCTCCGCCCTGAAATCCGACGAAGCGGGCGTGGGGCAGACGGCTTTCGAACCAGCCGCGCGCCGGACCTTCGCCGATGACCATGACCTGATGCGGCACCTGCCGGCGACGAAGCTGGTCGATCGCGTCGGAAAAAACGTCGAGGCCCTTTTCCATGACCAATCGCCCGAGAAAGCCGATTACCACGGGGTCATCGGTCAGCCCCTGCGCGCGACGCCATTCCATATCGCGGCGCTGCGGATTGAATATCTCGCGGTCGACACCGCGCGACCAGATGTCGATGTCATAGTTCATCCGTTGCTCGCGCAGCACCTGCGCAAAGCTTTCGGACGGGGCGACCAGCGCATCGCATTTGCGGTAGAGCTTGCGCAGCCACGCCTCGACCAAGGGTTCGGCGAATGACATGTTGTAATAACGGAAATAGGTCTCGAAGCGCGTGTGGACCGAACACAAAACCGGCAGATTCCGTTTGCGTGCCCATTGAACGGCCTGTCGCGCGACGCGGTCGGGGCTGGAAATGTGGACGACATTCGGGCTGAAAGTATCGAGGTCGCGCTTCACCTTGTACGACAACGATAACGGGATGCGGTATTCGGGCCGGTATGGAATAGCCATCGAAGGCACACTGACCAGGTCGCCGGTCGGGGGAAAGGCAGGTTGCTCTACGGTTGGCGAATAAACGCGAACCGACGCGCCTTGGCTTAACAGATAGCCAACAAGCCGGTTAAGTGCCTGGTTCGCGCCATCACGCACATAATTATAATTGCCGCTGAATAGCGCAATGCGAAGGTCGCTGGTTTGCATTGGTGGCTTTTATCGGCGGCGAGGCAAAATGCCAATGGGAATGGCGAAGGGCTCCAGTATTACCGTAGCCCTGAGCAGCAGTCGTTTTAGCGGCTGCGCCCGTCGAGAGGCGCTTCAACGTTTGCGTTGCTTCTGATAGCCGCCCTTCGACGGACGCAATCACTTCGTGATTGCTGCTCAGGACTACGGTGTTAAGTTGGACCCGCCATGATCCTCACTCAGATCGACACACTCCTAATTGGTGGCCCGAAGCCATTCCGATCCGATGGCGAATTGAGCGCTATGGCACGCGAGGCTGTGGACGGGCCTGTCATGCTGGGCAAACTGGGCTTTGAGGGCGATCAGGTGGCTGACCCGAGCGTGCATGGCGGGCCAGACAAGGCTGTGCATTTCTATCCGGCGGAACATTACCCCAAATGGATTGCGCATTTTGCCGGCGAGGGCTTTGCCCATCCGCTGCTCGATAATGCCGGGGCCTTTGGCGAGAATATCAGCGCATCGGGTCTGACGGAGGACAAAATCCGCATTGGAGACCGGTTCCGTATAGGCAAGGCATTGGTCGAAGTTGCGCAAGGGCGGCAGCCTTGCTGGAAAATCGACCATCATTTCGGGGTGCACGGGCTTTCCGGAGCGGTGATCAAAACCGGCCGCTGCGGCGGTTACTTCCGCGTGATCGAGGAAGGCGAGGTCGGCCCAAGTGACCGGATAGAGCAGGTAGAGCAAGCGGGACACGACTGGACAGTCGAGCGGGTGTTCAAATTGCTCATCGGCGGCGGCCATCGTGCGGTGGGGGCAGGGGAGCAATTACGGGCGCTGGCTAAGCTGGAAACGCTCGCCGAAAGCTGGCGGGGCAGGGCGGCGAAACTAGCGGGTAAATAGTATAGTGTCCCCGGAATTGCGAATGGCAAGTATGTTGTGGAAAGCGGACTGGCTGCTATCCGTTCTGACCTTCATCATCCATCGTTTTAGGGGTCAGGGCCAAGAACAGCAATCCCGCGGCGCATAGCCCAATCCCTGTTGCTGATATATCGTGGAGATCAAAAACAAGCCTGTCACCCGTCAGCTGCACAAATTCCCAAGCGACGAGCCCGACGCCGCTTACTGTCGCGCAGATCAAAAAGTGATTGCGAGCCGCTGCAAAGGTCAACGGACCATTTCGGTCTGTCCAGATGCTTAGAAGCACAAAAGCGACGGCTATAGAGGCAGCGAAATTTGGGAGCACACCGAACAAATATTCGCCGGGCTGTCCGACAAGTGACCTGCCTTCCCTTAGCCAGTGGCCAAAGGAAAGAAGTGCAAGCCCACCGGTCCCTGCCAATCCATAACGTGTCGCCAGTTTCATCACCGTCCTCCCGCTGCCCACACTAACATCGCCCACATAACGTCCGCAATGTTGGTCGTAAGCAGCCACTCAACTCCGAGCCCTCACTCCCCCACTTCCTCCGGGTCAGGCACCGGCGCGAACAACCTAATCCGTGTCACCCGCTTTTCATCGGCTTCCAATATCTCCAACCGCCACCCGCTGGCTTCGTGGAGCAGCATCTGGCCGACATTCGGCACTTGCCCCGCAATCACGAACGCCAGACCGCCGAGCGTGTCGACATCCTCGTCAATCAGCGCCAATTTCGGGTCGATAGCCTCCGCCAAATCGTCCAACTCGGCCCTAGCGTCGGCTTCCCACATTTCGGGGCTTAGTTGCGCAAACAAGGCTTCGGGTTCCTCGTCATGTTCGTCCTCGATCTCGCCGACGATTTCCTCGACCAGATCCTCGATGGTGACGAGGCCTTCGGTGCCTGAATATTCGTCCAGCACGATGGCGAGATGCGTGCGTGTGCGGCGCATTTCGTCGAGGAGGGCGAGCACGCTCATATTTTGCGGCACAAAACGCGGCTGACGGATGAAGGCTTCGAGGCTGTCGGGGGTTTCCTGGCCCTCGGCCAGCACCGCGAAGATATCCTTGATGTGGATCATGCCGGTAATCGCGTCGAGGCTGTCGCGATAGACGGGCAGGCGGCTGTGACCGTGTTCGGCGAACGAGGCGATACAATCGGCGAAACTCGCGCTTTCGTCGATGGCGATGATATCGCTGCGTGGCACCATGACGTCATCGACGCGATGCTCGCTGAAATGGAGCAGGTTGCGCAGCATCGTGCGCTCGACCGCGGTAAGGTCGCCGTCCTGATCG
>JANNQI010000007.1:0-31447 GCA_031400695.1 Sphingomonadales bacterium
CGCCGTATCCACAAGACCGCTCGCACCAGCAATAGCGCCTAGCGTATAAGCCGTCGTGCCAGGACCATCAGCGCCATAGTTGGTGGTGAACACACCAGCAAAGCTCGCCGTCGCATTGGTCGCAAGCAGCGTCTCGTCAACGATTAACGCAGGCTGCAAGGCAGAACCAGTTACGGTCGGGCTATCATCATCGACATTGATGGCCAGCGTGCCACTGGCCGCGTCGCCATCGATGTCAGTCACTGTATAGCTGATGGCAAAGGCCTGATTGTTTTCAGCGCCACCATCCGCATGCAGGATGGGCGCATTTTGCGTTACAGTATAAGATCCGTTTGCACTGTTCAGCGTGACCGTCAGTACCTTGGTCGCGCCTTGGAAAACTTCAATATTTGATCCGTTTGCAACATAGCTGAAGCCCGCAGGTGCACCGCTCAGCTGATAAGCCCAGGTCAGCGCACCGTCGCCGCCCGATCCGCTGAGCGTGCCGGATGTATTGGCCGCATCGACATCATCGCCGGTCCCGCCGGGGTTGCCGCCAGCCTTGGCATCGTCGTCAAGCAGCACGGTCGCATTTGCGCCCACAATCGGCCGCGCATCTTCGATATCAATCGTCAACGTCGCGGTCGATGTGTCACCATCGCTGTCTGTAATCGTATATGTGAAGACGTCCTGCACATTACCCGGTGTGCCGTTATTGCGCGTATAGCTGTAGCTGCCGTCGGCATTGAGCGTAAGCACACCATATGTGCCGGCAGTGGTCCCACCTACAGTACCTGCGCCCGCGCCTGAAATCGCCGTAACGACCGCACCATCGGCGCCGACAGTATCTTTGCCGCCATCAATTTCTGCGTCCGTGATAACATTGCCAGTTGCGGGTGCGCTGCTACCGTTCAGCACGGTATCTGTGTCATTGGCTGCTGTCGGCACGTCATCGATGATGAGGACATCGATCGAGTCGGTATCGGTTGAACCATCGGTATCGGTCACTGCGACAGAAAAAGACTCTGTTACCGAATTCTGCCCCGACGCACCGGGATGCGGTAGATTGTCGGTCAGGACATAGCTGTAACCAACCGTGATGCTGGTGGAGTTTCCGTCTGCAGGCGCAGATATTGAGGTAATCGTGAAAGCGCCATGCGCGGTTGTAAAGGTCTGGCCGACAAAGGTTTCGACTCCGGCAACCTTGACCGAGGCAATGCCATCGACACCATTAACTGTGAAGGTTCCGCTTGGCGTCAATGCCGGGGCATTGGGTGATGAACCGTCGGACAGATCATCCTCATCGACCGTCAATTCCGGGCCTACAAGATTGAGGCCATTAATCGAAATAGGATCATCCGATCCGTTTATGGTGATGGTCAGCGTGGTCGTGCGCACATCGCCGTCGCCATCGGTCAGCGTGTAAGTGAAAACTTCGGTCAGCGTGTCATCGCCATCAAGGCCCTGCACCACCGGATCGAAGTTGTTGAGCGTATAGGTGTAGCTGCCATCTGCGTTGAGGACGAGGCTGCCATAAGCGCCAGCGGTGCTGCTGCCGATAGTGCCCGCTGCGCCGCCAAAGGCCACTGCGGTGACCGAGGCGCCATCTGCGCCTTCCGTATCGGCGACACCATCGGTCGTGTTGGCATCACTGCCGCCAACGCCGGTGATGACGTTACCATCGGCAGAAACCGACTCATTGTTGCCCGAGAAATCGTCTTCAGTCACGGAATCGATATCGGCGCGGGCAGTTGGCACATCGTCGACAATGTCGATAACCAACGTGCCGGTCGTGTTGTCGCCATCCTGATCGGTGACGACGACGGCAAAATCATCGAAGGTCGCGTCACCCGACGTGTTGGTGGTCAGCGTGTAGCTGTAGCCAATGGCACCGTTGGCGATGCTGGTGATCGTCATCGTGCCAAAGGCACCCGCAAAGGTCTGGCCGACGCCGGTGACGGCAACGCCGTCAATGGTGACGATGGCGGGGCCATCGGGGGCAGCGTAAGCAATCGTGCCATCGGTGGTTTCACTTGCCGTCGCTGCGTCGGAACCGGTCGGCAGGCCCGCTTCGTCGACTGAAGTCCCGGCCTCGCCTGTGGTAGGCAAATCAAGGCTGGTCGGGCTGTCGGCAATCGCAATGGTTAGCGTGGTCGTCGATGTGTCGCCGTCACCATCGGTGATCGTGTAGGTAAACACGTCCGAAACGCCACCCGGAGTTCCGGCGTTGCGGGCATAGCTATAGCTGCCATCGGCGTTGAGCGTGAGAATACCATAAGTGCCGCTGGTTGCGCCGCCGACGGTACCTGCGCCGCTACCGCTAATGGCCGTAACGACAACGCCGTCCGCGCCTTGTGTGTCTTTGCCGCCGTCGGCTTCCGCGTCGGTGATGACATTACCAGTCGCAGGCGCATAGCTGCCCGCCGCAACGCTGTCGGTATCGGCAATGGCGGTCGGCACATCATCGGCAATCGCAACGACCAGATTGCTGCTCGCGACATCGCCGTCGCTATCGGTCAGGACGACGGTGAAGCTGTCTGTGGTGCTGTTGCCCGACGTATTGTCGGTCAACGTATAGGAATAACTATAGACGCCAGCGCTCAACGTGACTGTCAACGTGCCTGAAGCGCCGACGACAGTGCCACCTGCGGTGACATTGACGCCGTTGATAACAAGCGAACCAACTGTGTCATTGCCGGTGCCGACATTTATTGTGCCGGTTGTGGTTTCGGAATTGGCCGCTGCGTCCGAACCGGCAGGTTCGGTTCCGCGTGCAGGCAGTCCTGCTTCGGCGACGCTGCGCTCGCCTGAAATTTCGACGAAAGGAACGGAATCGGGCGCGAGCGTTATGGTCACGGTCGCAGTCGAGGGATCGCCGTCGCCATCGGTGATGCGATACTGGAAGGTAATTGTGCCTTCTTCGCCCGCGCCGGGGGTGTAGGTGAAGGTTCCGTTATTGTTATACGCGACGCTTCCGGTCCCGGTCAGCGAACCGGCAACCAGTGCAACGCCGGTTGTCAGGCTGACGCCGTCGGCACCTTGCGTATCATTGGCGATGACGTTGACAGTCACAGGCGCATTTTCGGCGGCCTGCGTCGCACTGTCGTTGCGTGCAGTTGGCACGTCATCGACAATGGTGATGGTCAGCGGCGCAGTTGCGGCATCGCCATCGACGTCGGTTACCGTTATCGTGAAGGTCTGGGTCGTCGTATCACCGGCGGTGTTGTCGTTCAGCGTAAAGCTGTAACCGACCGCACCGGGCGCAACGCTGGTGATAGTAAGCACGCCGGTAGGCGTCGCAATCGTCTGGCCAGGTGCAGTGATGGTCACGCCGTTGATCTGAACGGTCGCGGGGCCATCGGGCGCAACATAAGTGATTGTTCCGCTGGTCGTTTCAACTGGCAGTGCTGGGTTTGACCCTGGAGGCTCGGTGCCGCGCGCGGGCAAGCCGACTTCGGACACGATTGTCCCATCGCCTGTGGTCGGCACAAAGGTAATTACCGCCGGGCTATCGGCAATCGCGATGGTGAGCGTGGCAGTCGAGTTGTCGCCGTCGCCGTCGGTCAGTTGATAGGTGAATACGTCGTTGACGCCGCCCGGCGTCCCGGCGTTGCGCGTGTAGGTATAGCTGCCGCTCGCCGAAATCGTCAGCGTACCATATTGGCCGTTGATTGTGGTGCCTGCACCGGCAAATGTTCCTGCGCCGGTTCCGGCCCGGATTCCAGACAAGACGGCCCCGTCGGCACCTTGCGTATCGGCGCCTGCATTGCCGCTGGTGGTTCCCACGCCGGTAATGACGTTGCCGGTCTGGCCCGTGTAATTTGCGGCAGGAACCGAGTCAGTATCGTTGCGCGCAGTCGGCGCGTCGTCGATGATATTGATAGTAAGGTTCGCCGAGGCGGTATCGCCATCGGTGTCAGTGACGACAACAGCAAAAATATCGTTGGACGCTGGACTGGTCGTGTTATCGGTAAGGGTGTAGCTATAACCGATATTGCCGGGCGCAATGCTGGTGATCGTCAGCCTACCGAGCGGGGTCACGAAAACCTGGCCGACCGCGGTAATGGCGGTTCCGTTCAATGTGATCGAAGCCAGTCCGTCGGCGGCTTCAAAAACGATGCTGCCGGTCGCGGTCTCTGCGTTGGAAGATTCATTCGAGCCTGCCGGTTCGAGGCCTCTTGCAGGCAAGGCAGCTTCGTTGACGGATTCAGACGCGCTAACCGAACCTGCAGGCTGGTCGGGCGTAATGATGATGATCGTTGGCTCTTTGTCGACCAAACCCGGAATGATTTCACGCTCTTCTGGCCCCGGAAACGCAAGCTGCGTCGGGGGCAGAAGATCGCCGAGCCCGAAAGGATCGCCGATATCACCGACCGGATCGGCAAAGTTCCCGCCCGAGCTTTGCGTACGTCCCGCGGCCGGCTGAGGCTCCTGCCCAATCAGCAGCGCGGCAATGTTAAGCGGAGGAACAGCTACGCCCTCGACGACGATTTCTGGAACAAAAATTGCGCCGTCAGGAACAACCATCTGCGTGCCATCGGGCATCTGGATGACCAGATCGCGACCGACAACCTTGATATCGTCGAGACCAACGCCTGCTGGCAGAACCAACTGGCCATCGGCAGTCAGCGGCAGGATGTTGCCCGCCTGCATGGCGACCGCGAGCGTTGCCGCTGCTTCGAGCGCTACAGCTGCGTCCGCGCTACCGAAGTCGGCGATGACGGGGCCGCTGGTGATGTCGCTGTTCTTGAAATCCATGATGCGTTCCTATGCAAAATGACGCGTCGGCACCGCTTGGCCCGCGCAATAAATGGCTGAATTTGATGAGAAACTGCCGCACAGCAGAGGGGTCGACGCAATCGCTTCGACGCAAAGCCAAGGCCTGACGGTCAGACTATCGTAGTTAAACATGGTGCCCTTGATCCCTCGTGTGCAAAGCCGCCCCCTGAATCTTCAGGTAGGCAGGTTTGCCATTCCAGTGGGCGACCCTAGAATGGTGAAACCGATTCGTTACTGGGCTAGTAACCACCATCCGAAATCGATTCGCAAGCTTGTTAACGGAAATTAACCAATAAAATTGAAATATATAACTATAATTCTATATCATTCGATATCTCAAAAGGATTGCCCTGAACGTGAATGACAAGAGCTTCAGCCGTTGGTTAAGCACTGCGTCGGGACGGACGGTTTTCTGGATGGTGCTGCTTGCTAGAATACTGATGTGCGGATTTGTTTTCAGTATCCTTTCATCTGTCGAGTTACGTTCGCCTTTTCATACGCCTCTGCAAATGCTGTTCTACGCTTGGATAAGCTGGACTGCTGCGACAACAGCTGGAGCGGTTGGGGGCCAACCTTTACAAATCGGAATGTGCCGTTTCGTTGTAGCAATCGATTCATTGCTGGCCATAATTTCGATCGCGATGCTGCGCGGCGATGAGGGGGCTACGATTGCGTTTGCACTTTGCATGACGGTGTTTGCCATGGGATTGGGTGTCGGAAGAAAGCTTGTGTTGGCGGTATTTGCAATTGCGCCGGTGGCGTTGGTCCTGCGCGATCTGGCCTTATTAGCCAGCAATACTTCGTTGCAGCCAATTCCGCTGCGCTCTGGCATAACGGAAACGATTACCGCATCGCTGCAGATTGTTGGAATTTTTTCTCTAATTCTGTGGGGCAATCGCAGATATCTGATTGAAAAGTTCCGAAGTGATTTTTCGTCACTCCGGATGCTTTCTCTCGATCGGTCCTTTGAATTTGATCTGCAGATTTGGACTGACGCGATGGCCTCACTGTTTGCGCCACTAAAGGCCGCGTGCTTGATGAATGCGCCTGCGCAAAATGCCGCAAGCCGGTATTTTCACCGAAACGTGCCGGAATGGATGGCGGAACAGGAGCGCAAAGAATTGATGGCCGGTTTTCGCGCGTTGCCCGCAGGCTGCAGCCTTTTCGACTGCGAGCTCAGCCAAGTGGTCCCGCCCGGAGCCCTAACATTCAGAGCATTCGATGAAAACGAACAGCGTATTGCACGTATATTGCATCGCGCCAATATCCGTGCTGCACTTGTGCAGCCTATGCAAATCGACCGCGCGCATGGCGGCGTCATATGCGCCGTGGAAGGGCCGGTCGATGCTGTGAAAATTGCCGAGGCATTTTTCCTCGGCCGCCATGTCACAGAGATGACGGATTTTCTGAGTCGGATCGCGACCGCAGAGCGCAACTTTATCGCAGACGCACATGACGTCGCACGTCGCGACCTGCACGATGGAGTGCTGCAATCACTTGCAGCACTCCGTATGCGTCTGTTGCTCCTCGCCAAACGCAAGGATGTGGTAAAAACGCCGGTGGAACTGGAAATAAGAAAAACAGTCGATATCGTAACTCTCGAGCAGTCCCGTTTGCGGGGGTTTCTCGAGAATAGCGAAAGTGCGGATCACACGGTCAACTTGGTATCACAGCTTGATATCTGCGTTCGGAGCATTTCGCTGCAATGGAGTATCAGCGTCACTCTGCAGTCCGGCGAGCCCGCCATGCCGGTCGATACTGAATCCTCATTCAATATCGAGCATCTGTTGCGCGAGGTCATTGCCAATGCGGTACGCCATGCGGGCAGCAAATCCTTGACAGTATCGCTATCGCTCAAGCAAGATGCGCTCATGATGGCGGTTACGGATTTGAACCCGTCATTGGAGGGGGAGCAGGGACTTGAAAAACCTGCATTAACATTGAAATCTGCTTCACTGCGCGATCGACTGAGACTCGTGAATGGTGAGGCATATGCGGAGGGGCTTGGGAAAGGAACGCTATTGTCGATCCGTATTCCCATGCAGCAGGTGGATAATGCGTAACATATTGGTGGTCGACGATCATCCGTTTTTCTTGCACGGATTTAGTCAATATCTGGGCGAGACCAATGAATTCGAAGTCGACACCGCGCTGTCGGTCGAAGAGGCGATTACCAAGATTGACGTCGCGAGACCTGATTTGGCTATGCTGGATGTGACCATGCACGGCGGCGGCGGCTTGAGGGTATTGCGCTATCTTCGTTTGCATTACCCGAACGTG
Source organism: Sphingomonadales bacterium (assembly GCA_031400695.1). Lineage (GTDB taxonomy): Bacteria > Pseudomonadota > Alphaproteobacteria > Sphingomonadales > Sphingomonadaceae > Sphingorhabdus_B. The sequence goes on from JANNQI010000007.1 coordinate 7,039, forward strand.
CCGGCGATGTTTCTTACGGTCCATATCGACCCCGAACAAACCATCGAAGCGATGCGTCTGGGTATCAAAGGCATCGCGCTAAAAGACTCTGACCCGGATATCATCATCGAAGGCATTAATACCGTCTTGGCTGGCGGTAAGTGGTTTGAAAGCAGCGTTACCGAGCCCGCATTGCAATATTCTATCGAAAAGCCCAGCGGTTCTGTCCGATCCGATGACCTGCTCACCAAGAGGGAGCATGAAATTGTCGATCTGGTATGCCTTGGCCTACGTAATCGGCAAATTGCGGATCGCTGCAATTTGACCGAGGGAACCGTTAAAATACATCTTAACAGTGTTTACCGTAAACTTGGCGTTGCGTCGCGGGCAGAACTGATCGTCAACCGCGAGGGCATGCGCTCTAACAAAAAACCGCGAGCATTTAACTGAGGCCGGGGAACACTTTGCCCCAGCCAACCCAGGCAGCAGTTGAAATGGCACCGATGGCGATCGCTACGCCATAGGGAATTCTGCGATCTTCCTTAGGCACATTCTTGCGAAGGCCGGCCATTCTTGCACCGATAAAGATTGCCGCTAGTATCAGTCCCGACATTGTCGTCATAAAGACTAACGCAACGGCGCCCGCCCAATTGAACCACAATGCAGCCGCGGCATAAAGCTTTGCATCGCCGCCTCCGATCCAGCCCTGGCTGAACAGCCCCATGCCGACGACCAACGCCAATAAAAAATGGAATAAATTGGGCCATAAGAGGCCGGAAAAACCGGCCAGGCCCTGCGCTATGCCGAAAAGCAATATCAAGATGCCGGGCAGAATATTTGGAATGCGGAACGACCGCAGGTCAGATATTCCAGCGGCGATCAGCGTGACGATCCAGATTGCACTTACGATATATCCAGACTCCATTAGGGCGTACCAACATTTGGTTGAGCAATTTCCGACCAGACCGATTCGTCAAAATGGTCGAGTGTCAGCATTGCGCGCGAAAAAAGTGCGGTGGCTTGTGGCACCCGCGAAGCCGCCTTTGCGCCTCTCGCAAAATGTACTAACCGCGCACTCCAATTAGCGTCACTGTCATTGTTACCGCGCTCCGGTGTCATTCCCATCATTCCTGCAACAAAATCCCTGTTGGCCAATATCATACGGTTGTCAGGAGCAATGCCGACGGCATCGTTCAGTTCACGCATGGCTAACTCTAGCTCTCGGTCTTGCAACGCGGCGAGCGCATGGTTGTTCAATATCTCTGACTTGCCGGGTGCCAAAAACGTCGCCCGCTCGAATGCTTTTCGGGCAGCGGGCGCTTCGCCTTTTCCCATGAATGCCAGCCCGAGCAAATTCCATATGCCCGCATCGTCGGGGCAGCTTCCAGCCGCCTTGGCCAAAGCAACTATCGCTTCGTCCATCGCTTGCCGGTTGGCCGCCACCCATCCCTTGGCAGTTTCAAGGCGACAAATGTTCCTGGCAGGATTTTTAACGACCAATATCGCTGCTTGGGCTGCTGCAACATCAGAACCTGCGATGGCATATTCGGCCCTGAGCAACGCAACATCGTCGCTAAAATTCGGCTGAGCGGATTGCTCCAGCCATGCAATCATCTGGCCGGCCTGCGTTAGCCTACCATCGCGGATTGCAGCATCGGCCTGCTCGAGATAGAATTTCTGGTCGACGACGCGCGGTTCGTTTTGCTGTGCTGACAGGGAAGACGCCATCAGCGCAATTGGCATGAACAACAGACCGCAGCGTATTAACATGTTGTCACGCGCTGGCAGTGTCGCTGTTGTCATTGAAAAATAGATACGCAAATTCGGGAAGTTTTTTGTCAAAACCTTCGTTTGCGCGAGCAAGCTTTTGCCCTTGTTCTGCGCGCTCGATAGCCGCCATAATGACAGCGCTTTCAATCACGCCATGGTGGTTGCCAACCTGCTCGGCCGCTACCGATTCCGGCAGCCAGACCGCCAGCCGGTCACCAAAAGATTCAAAATCCCGCTTCTTTACGGGCAGCGGCGCCGGAACGATCGGTTGGGTAATCAAACGCACCTCACCCAGAGACACGCGTTCCAACCTCGCGCCGGCAAATCTATATTCGACCGGAAGACTTGCAGTTGGAAGCACGGGCGATGGCTTTACCGGCGGTAAACCTGGCGCTTTGCGAGCGGGAATAGTCGGCTCAGTTTGACTTGCCTTCATGACAGTCAGTCCCGCAGGAGCGATTGCAAACCGTGCAGATAACACGCCCTGTTTTGCCAATATTTCCGGAGAGTCGACATCTGCACCGATTGGCGCGGGCATTTGAACGGCCGCCAACGCAGGCGATTCAAAATTGTCGACGAGCCGACTAACCGGATCGGCATTATCTACCGTCGTCAGAGCCACCGGTTCAATTCGATCAACTTGCGTTTCGATAGCCGCCAACTGCACCGCAGGCACTTCGCCGCCAGTAAGTTTGGCCAGATTTGTCTGAGCCCGCACATTTGCTGGATCTTTCGCAAGTGCAGTTTCAAAATAACGCTGCGCCAAATCATCGCGCCCAATGCGGCCATATGCGACTGCCAAGCCATTAAAAGCATCGGCGCTATCCGGATTTTGACGAAGCTCCGCACGAAAGGATTCGATCGCCAACGCGTCAAGCCCGGCATCAAGTTGGGCCCTGCCACGTTGCAGCATAGATGAACCAGGTACAGCTACAGGCGCCGATGTTGAAAGACGATATTCGGGAGCCGCGTTCTGATGCACGGCGCAGCCGCCAACCATCAGGGAAACGCATCCCGCGAGCGCAGTTTGCTTAATCGAGCTTTGCATTTGCGTTATCCTCCCCCACTCATCGCCGGCAGCATTGTGCGTATCACGCGAATTATCGCCGGCAGCATCAAGACCCCGATCATGACGGGTAACATGCACGCCACCAATGGCACCGACAGCAACACCGGCAACTTGTGCGCCTTTTCCTCTGCCCGCATCCGCCGCTTTTCGCGCATTTCGGATGCATAAACACGTAGCGTTTCGCCGATGCTGGACCCCAATTTGTCGGATTGAATCAACAAGGTAGAAAAGGATCTGATTTCGGTGACTTGGGTCCGGTTGGCCATATTCCGTAATGCTTCTTCCCGCGTAGAGCCCGCCCGCAGTTCCAGCGTCACCACCGATAGCATCTGTGCGACCAGCGGATGCGAGTGCAGCATTTCGCGTCCGACGCGGTCGAATGCCGCCTCCATGCCAAGGCCGGCCTCGACGCAAACCAGCATGAGGTCGAGGCTGTCCGGAAATCCATTAACAATGGCTTCACGGCGCCGGTCAGCCTTGGCTGAAATAAACAGGTTTGGCGCATAAAGGCCAAACACCGCCAACGCGACGCCGATAAGGTAGAGTTTAAACGGGGACACCTCGGTGCCGCCAAGGAAAATTGCGCCGACAAATATTGCGGGCAACAGCACCAGCATAACGAGGCGGATTGCGGTAAATAGCTTTGGTGCTAGCGGCGAATTATATCCTGCGGCAATCAACCGGGCGCGCAGCGTTTCACCCTGCGTATCGACCAACGATATACCCGACTTTTCGATAAAATCGGTCAGCTTATGCCAGCCCTTGGCAATAGTATCACCGCGCAGACTGGCGGAGTCAGTGAGGCGCAACTGCTCGCCGCGCACCTCGTTCAGGCGCGCGCGCGTGGCTGAACGCCTCGCGATGGAGTTGGTCACCAATATCACCATTGCAACCACAATGATGAACACCAGCGCCAATAGCGCCAACCTTAATGGTCCGTTGAGGGTAAGTCCGTCCAGCATATCAGACCTTCAGATCCACCATGCGGCGGATCGTAAAAAACCCGATAAAATACAATACAATCAAACCGACAAAACCTGGGACAAAAATCGGATCCTGGGCAACATCAAGATAGAAAGCGGGATTGAGCAGAAACAGCGCCGAAAATGTCAAAATCGGTAACGCAGTCAGCATCAAGGCGGTCATTCTACCCTCCGAACTCAGCGCACGTACTTTCATATACATGCTCGCGCGTTCACGAATGACCGATGCCAGATTGTGAAGTATTTCGGCAAGATTACCGCCTGTCTCATTTTGTACCGAAAGCGAAACAACAAACATCTGGATATCTTCCAGCCCCCAGCGGTCCGCCATCGATTGCAAGGCATCGCGGACATCCGCGCCATATGACACTTCATCCATCACCAGACCAAATTCCGAACCCAACGGGTCTTCCATTTCCTTGGTGAGCAGATCAAGCGCCGCCGATACCGGGTGTCCGGAGCGCAGGCCACGGATGAAAATGTCGAGCGCGACAGGAAACTGTTCCTGCATCTTCTGCCGCCGTTTCGACGCCATCCGCGACAAAATGATGAGCGGAATGCCAAGGCCGATGCAAAGGCCGACCGCAAGCGCCATTTGCACCATGCCAAAGTTCACCGCATATCCCGCAACTGCTGCGCCGATAATTACGACGACGGTAATCAGCGCCGAGCCCAAAGCCATCGCCAACATGATCTGGTGCGCGGGCATGGCAACACCGCTGGCAATGACCGATTGCTGGATGCTTTGCAGCAACTTACCGACGATTCCATTTCCCTTGGCAAATTCGAGTGGTTGCGATTTGCGCAGTTTCGACGTCACGATTTCGCGGTCCATCCCGCCCTCGATCATCCGCAACCTTTTATTGACCGCCCGGGTGCCAGTCGAACGGCGACGCCAGGCAGATATTGCCAGCTCGGCGAGGATAAACACCGCCACAAAGACGAGGATCAGGATAATCAGCCGGGTAATAGTCGGGTTCATTACGCGATCACCCGATCAGGGCGGAACAGGTCAGGCGACAGATTGATGCCGTGCGCTGACAGTTCGTCCATCATTTTCGGCCGGATACCCGTTGCCTCGAAATGGCCGATAACTTCATTATTGTCGTCACGCCCCTGCATCTTGAAGCGGAAGATTTCCTGCATAGTGATGACCTCGCCTTCCATACCGACAATTTCGGAAAGGCTAAGCAGTCGGCGGCGGCCATCTGACAGGCGCCCGATCTGGACGACGACATGCAGTGCTGATGCGATTTGCGCGCGCGCAGACCGTGGCGAAATCTCGACGCCGCTCATGCCGATCATCTGTTCCAGACGCGACAGGGCGTCGCGCGCCGTGTTGGCGTGTACGGTAGTCATCGACCCGTCATGACCGGTGTTCATTGCCTGCAACATGTCGAAAGCCTCACCGGCGCGGACTTCGCCGACGATGATTCGGTCAGGCCGCATACGCAGCGCGTTTTTGACGAGGTCGCGCTGGCCGATTTCGCCCTTGCCCTCGATATTCGGAGGCCGCGTTTCAAGACGGGCAACGTGGATTTGCTGCAGCTGAAGTTCGGCTGAGTCTTCGATCGTCACGATACGTTCGCGTTCATCAATGAACGACGACATCGCGTTAAGCAGTGTCGTTTTACCCGAACCTGTACCGCCTGAAATCAGGACGTTACGGCGTGCCTGGACGATCCCCTTCAAAACTTCGGCTATGGCTGGCGGGACGCTGCCATATTCGGCGAGCTTTGCCATGCTGATCGGGATCTTGGCAAATTTACGGATAGAGAGCAGCGAGCCGTCGACTGCGAGTGGCGGTACGATGGCATTGACGCGCGAACCATCGGGAAGGCGGGCATCGACAAATGGCGAGGATTCATCGACCCGGCGTCCGACCGCGCTCACAATCTTCTGGATAATCCGTAGCAAATGCCGCTCATCCTTGAAGCGGGTTTCAACGCGCTCCAGAACGCCGCTGCGTTCGACAAATACCACATCATGGCCATTGACCAATATGTCGGTGATCGAGTGGTCCTGCAGCAGCGGCTCCAACGGACCAAGGCCGAGCAATTCATCCAATATGTCGGCAACAAGACGCTTGCGCTCTTCCTGGTTGAGCGCATGTTTTTGTAGCGCCAATTGTTCGTGAACCAGCTCGCCAATTTCGGTCTCAATCTGCGGTCGCGTCATTTTCTCGAGCGCCGAAAGGTTGATGAGATCGAGCAAGCGCCGGTGCAGCTCGACCTTCAGGTTTATATAATCCAGCGTATCAGCACGCAGATCATTGGCGGCTTCGGAATTCGAAGGCACCTGCTTGGCATTCTCGTCGCCTTTTCTGATCTGCCACATGGCCTAGGCCTCCACGCCAAGCCGCGGCAGGAAGTTGGAGATGTCGCCGACAATCTTGCTCTTCGCACGGATTTGTTGGATTAGCACGCCCTGGTCGTGCGCCGCGCGCACCAATGGGTAATCATTGTGAATGCTGAGCTCGACCGGATGGCCCAGGGCCTGCGCTGCGGATTCAAGATCAATCGTGCGGAACAACCGCTTTTCGACGCGATTGGCGACGATGTTGATATGGTCACCTCTGATGCCCTGATTATCGAGCAACTGAAGCTGCCGCTTCGCCTGCCGGAGGCTCGCCACCGACAATTCTACAATCAGGAAAATCGCGGTAGACCGTGCGACCAGCGACAAGGCCCAGTTGGTCCAGTTGGTCGGCAGGTCGATTACGACGAAATCAAATTCCTGACGCGCCAGATCGATAATCCGCAATATCTGGTCGGCATTCACCGCCTCAATCGGCATCATGTCGGCAGGCGCGGCAATGACGTTCAAGCCCTGTGGCGTCGTCGTCACCACCGAACGGAGCAGCTCGCCATCGATGCGCGACCCAGCTTCGAGCAGGTCGGCAATCGACAGCTGGTTCGACAGGCCGAGATAGGACGCGGCATCGCCGAATTGCAGGTCGAGGTCGAGCACACACACACCGCGGCCGGTGTTGCGCGCGGCAAGTTCATTGGCCAAATGCGTCGCGACCGTGGTCGCGCCGACGCCGCCTATGCTTTTCATGATTGTAACGAGCTGGCCTTGGGCAACATCGGATGTCAGATCAGCCTGCAGCTCCGCCGAAATCTCCTTGAGCATTTCGACCAACTCGGCATGTTGCAGCGGCAGGCCGACGACATCGCGGACGCCCTGTTTGAGCAGCGTCCGGACGAGCGGCAGATTGGCGTCGCGCACAGCGGCAATCACCGGCAGCCCGGGATAGAGATCGCGCACCGCAGAAAGGCGTTCGAGCGAAGCAGGGTGGCCGGGTGATACTTCAAGCACCAGAATGCTCGCACTGGCGAGCGCCGCGGCGGGAATTTCGGCATCGACGGGTAAGGTATGGAGCAGGATAGGCATAGAGCCCGCATCGACAGCATCCAGCTGCGCCGCAACCATCTCGGCCTCCGACAATACAAGGAGCACAGAGTGTCGATCGAGATCCAAAACCCAGTCCTCCGGTAAAGCGTGTAGTTGTTCGGAAAAGCCCATGTACATTCTACCTAATTTGAAACCGTGCCGGCGCCGTCTTCCATAGTCAGCGACGCACGAAAATCCGGAAGAGTTATTGCACCGCCGAAAAGTTGCAGCAGAATTGGCGTAAAAGTCATGTTGCGAACGCTGACTGTAACGAGCGGGGCGACGTCTACGCCATAGGGATCACCCGCATAGCCCAGACCGGAATATCCGTAATCGACGACTACACGATTGTCAGTTAGTTCCGGAAGAAAAAGGTCCATGCGGCTAACAATTCGTTGAAACGCGGCAACATTAGCAACACCTAGCGGTGGGCAGGTTGCCCCGGTTTTGCAGGCGCAGGTCACAACCCCTGCGGATGCCGACGAACAAGTTGCGCCGCCGAAGCTGGTTTCTGGAATTGTCGCCCCTTGAACCAAACCGCCATCTGCGGAAAAGCTGTAGCTGGCTAAGCCGCTTGGTACGATATCGGCAACCACAGCGTAGCGCACACCCATTTGCGTCGCTTTTTCTGCACGGTTCCAAGTCCACATCAACCTACCGACATCGATGATGCCGAAAAGGAATATCAAAAGCAGCGGAAGCACCAGCGCAAATTCTGCGGCTGGGCCGCCGTCATCCGCCTGCCAGAATCTTTTGAGCACGTGTTTCATACGCCCATAACCGCAGCTTGGGACTGGGCGCGCAATGTCAAAGTTCCACTCCCCAAACCCAAAATTCCGAACAGAGTATCGTATGTAACGGTCGCGCTCACGGTGACGATTGGAGCGCCAATCGCCACGTCGGTATATATTCCGGTATATGCGCCGCTCGTGTCGCAAGCTGCAGTTACGGTAACGGATGTAGGTGTTGTCCAATTAGCAATGCGCGGAGCTCCGCCATCCGCCACAATGCCGGTGCGCGTAACATTGCGCGTTTCCCGTTCCACCGTTGACGAGGGTGCGCATGCCGGAAATTCGCTGAATGCCCGTCGCGCAGCATATCGTGCCCCATCACGCACTGCTTTTGTGACCACATGCTCCTGCAGAAAATAATTGCCCAGCTCGAACGAGCCAAACATTATGACCATCACCAACGGTGTAACCAGCGCCATTTCGACCGCCGCGGCGCCACGGTTGCAGCGAATGAAACGGGATAGATGCCTTTGCGCCATAGGTTATTCGATCAAATAGGGAACATCGCGACGAAGCGCACCCCCGCCTGTATTGCCGCCAGTCAGGTCGGTCTCCCCTATAACCTCAACGTAAATATCTTTTTTGTCGGTGACTCCAGCCCGATCATAGGACGGTTCGAGCAAGAACATATCCATCCAGTTTGCGACTGGTACGGTCTTGCGACCCTTCAAATCGGTAGCGTTGCAATTGATGATTGCGGCGCTCATGCGTCGTCGGTCAACTGTCGTGGCACTTGGCACAATCCCACCGGTTGGAGTTCCCGTCCAGCAAATCGGCCTTGAATGCGCAGTACCTCCGGTCACGGATTTCGGCGCAAGATACTCGGGATTCGGGCCTGCTGCTTTCTCGGCCTCCCACTTGTAAATTGCGTAACGGCTCGCAGTATCTGGGTTAATGCCGTCTGCCGTCATCGCGGCTTTTACCGCTGCGGTGTTGGACGGGTAAGTCGAACGAAAATACGCAGCGCGATCCCACACCCCGTTACCGAAGCGGCCGGAGGCGTTGCAGCCGGTGAAGGTATCGCGCGCATGGCAGATATCTCGCGGATAACCCATTGCCTCCGGCGTGACAGCCGCATTGAGTGGAGCTTCGGTGGGCGGATAGTAACGGTTCGAGGCGACCGTCCAGGAACCATCATCGCAACCGCCGCCGGACCGGATCAAATCTTTGCGGACATTGCTCGACGGCGGACAGTTACCGCTGCCGACGCAGCCAAGGCCCGGGCCGTCCTGCATGTCGAACCTGGTGTTAAAAGCCGAACGTACCGACTGCATGTTGCCGGGTTCGGTTTCAACGCGGACCGCGTCGCCGCTATCTGTTTGGGTGCAATTGTAGGGCAGCTGGTCCCAGCCCAGCGCTTTCGCCAGATCGTTGGCGCCTGATGCCCCTGGAAAAGACGCGAGAAATCCGACGTTACCCGGCGCATATTTGTTTTCGGAAATGAGCTTGAGGCCCCGCCCTATTTTGCTCCCAATATTAAGCTCAAGCAATGGATCAGTGTTGCCTGTGGGTTCGTCTGGATTACAGATGAATACAGGCGGAATTCGGCAAATTGCCGAGCCCATGCCCGCGAAAGCGGTGCCCGATATCGGGCCGGAACTGAACGCGCTGACCACCGGCGTGAGCGCATAATTGGCGGTGCGCGAGCCAACGGTGACCTGTACGAAGTTGGCATTGCCATCGTTGGTGGCTGCGGTCGCCCGCGCCTTGTCCTGATAAAATCTTATGCTGCCCACGGCATCACATGCCGTTTCGTTTGCAACGGTTATTCCCAAGCCGCCGCCATCGTTACCAAATCGCGTCTGGTTCGCAACAAATGCGCGGGCCGCTTGTCCCGCGCGGCTGCATGTTCCGGTTAGACCATTTAATTGGCTAGCAGCGGCAAGGGCTGCCTGATCTGCTGCATTTTGTAGTTCGGTGTCCAATGCGGCAAGACGCGCATAGTCAAACGCAAGACCGCCGATCCCAACCAAGGCGAACAGTGCAAGCGCAAGTGTTGGCGCAACTGCGGCGCCTTCATCACGAACTATTGCGCACTTTACCCCGGCCTTCACGCTCAATACTCCTTGGCTTGTTTAATTACTGCCGCTGCCGCTGCTGCCCGAACCCGAGCCGCTGCCCGATCCGCCAGATGTCGTCTTGACGCCGACCGGCTTTTTCACCGTGCCTTTGCGATAGCGTTCCTGCGCTCCTGCTGTTTGTGCGCCGTTGGCGACCATCGCGCTGTCATATTGCGGGTCAGGTTCGACAATCTGCGCGGCGTAGTTCGCCTTTGCCGCGGTGCCCAGACCAACGTCATTGGGCGTGCAGGCCGAAACTGCCAGAGCCGCAGCGCCAACCAAGATGATGCGCTTAATAGTCATAATCGCCAGCCTTTTTGGTTGCAGTAGATTTCGCGCCTTCAGGTGGTGGTGCGTTGGGGTCAAGCGGGTTGACGCCCACTGCCTTGTCGGTGCGGCCCATCAGGAACAGGTCACCCTCGCTGGGGTTCTGCACCCGGTCTGTCGGCAGTTGGATCTGGTCGGCCTTGACGGGCTGAACGATGCGCGGGGTCACCACGATCACCAACTCGGTCTCGCCTTTGGTAAAGCCGGTCGAGCGGAACAGTGCGCCAATAATCGGGATTGAACCCAACAATGGCACCTGACGCACGGTCGAGGCAAAATCGCGGCGGATGAGGCCCGCCAGCGCAAAGGATTCGCCATCGCGTAATTCGAGCACCGTGTTCGCCCGCCGTGTTTGCAATCCGGGGATGGTCAGGCCGTTGACGGTAATCGACGCGCTTGGGTCAATCGAGCTGACCTCTGGTTCGACCTGAAGATTGATTATGCCATCCGCCAATACGGTAGGCGTAAATGCGAGGCTGACGCCAAAGGGTTTGAACTCGACGGTGATGCCGCCGCTGTTTCCACCGCCGCCACCGCCGCCGCCATTGCTTTGCTGGACAGGTACGGGGAATTCGCCGCCGGCAAGGAACGATGCCGTTTCGCCCGACAGCGCGACCAAAGTCGGCTCTGCCAGTGTCTTGACCAATCCCTTGCGCTCAAGCGCATCGAGCGTTGCATTGATGTTCAGGCCGAGAGCGCTGAACGCCTTGCGGAACACGCCGAAGCTGCCCGTAATGGAATCAAGCCGCAATACGCCTTCGCCGGTGTCCGGGTCTGGAGAGAGGCCTGCGCCATTTCCTGTGGCCGAACCAAAAGTACCGCCATCGCTACCGGTAAAGCCGCTAAAGCCGATTTGCTTGCCCGTCTGACGGTTGATTTCGGAAAAGCGCACCTCAAGCATCACTTGTTGGCTGGCGCCGACCGACAACATGTTGATGACCTTGTCACCGGCATAGGATTTGGCAAGTTCCATCGCGCGGTCGACGGCTGGGCCGTTGGACACAACGCCGGTCAGCACGACCGAGTCATTGGAAATTCGCGCGCCAATCTGTTCGCCGGGGATCAGTTCGGACATCTGCCGCCGCAGCGATACAATGTCCGGGCCGACCGCGACATCGACCACAGAAATGACGATATTGTTGCGGTCATAAATGGTCAGGCTGGTCGTGCCCATTTTCTTGCCGAGCACATAGAGCGAGCGGTTGGTGACCGGCACGATATCGGCAATTTCTTCATTGCCGACCATTGCCTTGGCAAACGGGCGGTCGACCGTAACCACCTGGCTTTTGTTGAGCGGCACATCGAGTTGCCCAGCAAGCAGCCCGGCGTCAGACGATGTCGCATATCCCTGCGCCAATGCGGCGGGCGCGAGCGCCGTGCATAAAGCAAGCGCCGCAGCTGTGTGGATGAGTGATCGTTTCATGCGCTTAATACCCCCTGTGGCGCGTGACGTCGTAAGTCGAACTTTTCGTGCCGCGGATAATTTCTACCCCGACCGAATTGGCGGGGCGTGGCGGACGCACCGCCATAACGGCGCCACGCGGTGCGGCAGTGCCGGGCATCGCGGGATAGGGAAACGGGTTGACGGCGAATGCGGGCGCGGTGCGTTTTTCACCAGCCCCTGCATAAAGACTGACGCTGGTATTGGCTTGGCCCAAATCGCGCGTACCAACGGTGGAGGAGGCAAATTCATCCTGATTCTGCGCATTGCGCAGCGCCAGCGACAATGTGCCAACCTGTCCGGCCAGCGCCAGCTTTTGCGCGCCTTGCTGATCCACCGACAATGTTGCGGTCTTGCCGACATTGGGTTCGGTTTTCTTTTCATTTGGTGATTGGTCGATCGCCAGCACACCGATATTTTGAAGGAGAATATCGGTGACAGGTTCAATTTCGCCTACTTCGCCATCAAGCTTTGGCGTGCGCGTCAAAAGGACATCAACGCGGTCGCCGGGGAGGACAAAGCCTGCAACCCCCGCCACGTCGTTGATGCGCACCGCAACGGCGCGCATATCGGTATCAAGTAATTCGGAAAGGCTGGCACGGCCGCCAAAGCCGGTAATCTTGCCGGGAAGGATTGGTTCGCCTGCCTCGATCGGGCGCAGCACAATACGCGCCTCGCCGCCATATAATCCTTTGGGCGACTGGAACGCGCCAGCGGGCAAAGATGTCGACGGCCAGCTGACCATCCGGACATTTTCGGAAGTGAGCGCCGCGCCATATTCCAGCGGAACGCGGGCAACGGCTATCTGCACCAAGCGGCCCTCTTCAGCAGCAGTGACTTCCTGCTTTTCAACGCCCGTCAAATAGCTGTTGGCTAATATCACGGCAATGATGCCGATGAACGCCGCAATTGCGACAATCAGTAAATTACGGTTTGCAAGCATCGCCGATTTTCGCCCCACCCGATAATATAGTTATACGAAGGAAACCCCGCTACGTTGTCGCCCAACGTAGCGGGATTCTTAATATTAAGTAGCGCTGTTGCCTTTATCGATGTTGGCCTTTGCATTATCCAAAGACGTTTTGATCGAAGCGCCTAGTGCAATTGCGGATAATGCAATCGCTGAGCCGACAATTGCCAAGATCAGTGCATATTCAGCTGCCGAAGCGCCGCTTTCGTCCATTACGAACGACTTAACAAAATTAACCATAATCAAACCCCTTGTTCGAAAGTTAGCAATTTCCATTCCGGCATCCGGCCGGTCAGGAATTGTTCCGAGGAAGGGGCGATTTCGAAACCAGACGCGACCCTGTTATTTTTTTTAACCGAATTCGCATCCGGTTCAATTTCGCGATGGTCCCCCCCGGGACACACGAAAGGTCCGCCAAAACAAGGCCGACCGTCAACGGGTAAAATTTACGCTTTATTTACAATGTTTTGCAGCAACAATTTATTAACCATGAGGCAAAGTTGCATCAAAAGGCCAAAAAAACACCGAATCACAATATGTTACTAAAGTTATATATCTTGATAGTTTCATCGGCATATGGCGCAAACCCTAGTTTCCAAAGAAATGGCTTGTCGCGCATGCAAAAAAGACAGCGCAACTTTGTACTGCTATTGCCTTCATGATAGTGGGCCAATAACTTGAATGACTATGAGGGAACTAATCACCATTGAACGATCACGTCTTCTTCAGTGGGCACTAGCCCTATTAATCGGCGGCGCGCCGGTATGGATGGTATTGGTTGTTTGGGATTTTGCAAGTCAACGTGAGGCTTGGCAGATATTTGTCCGCAGCAATTCATTTGCGATCCCTTTAATCGAATTCATCGTCACACTCATTGCAATGTCTACCGGCTTTTCGCCATTGCTGGCGATTGGTAAGCTGCCCCGACTGACGAAGATTGCCTTGCTGTTTTGGCTTCTTATTGTAGTTTCAACATCATTCCAGCAGGATAATGATTACCTCGGCGCGGCGATTGGCTCGATGAAGCTATTTTTTGCTGCTTTGTTCTTTCTAGCGCTTGTCGAACTGCGTCGCACAGGAAATGAGAAGCTATTCAACGTTATTTGGGTCAACGTAGGTGTCGGCATCGTAATCTATTTCCTATTGTGGATGTTGTTCATTGGAATTACTTCCCCGACAGGCGAAGAATGGGTTATTCAGGTGCCCGGCGTCAACAATGTCCGTCACATCGGTCATTTTGCTTTTGCTGGCTTTTGCGCAGCCATTGTCTGTTTGATGTTATTCCAAAACCACGCAGATATTTTATGGCGCTGGGTCTTTCCTATTTTCCTTGCAACGTTATGCTTGGGAATGGCCTTGTGGACAGGCTCGAGAGGCCCGACGTTAGCGATGCTTTTAAGCATGAGTGTCGTGGTTGCATTAGGATCAGGCTTTCGTCGGCAATTATGCTCATTTTTTGTAACGGCGGCGCTACTTTCAACTTCGATCGTTGCGCTATTGCCAGTCCCACATCCAATATATGGTCTATTTGGGGCAACCGGGATCGTCGACCTCGAAGCAGGTGCATCGCACGATGCTAGTTCGGGCCGGACTAAAATTTGGATTGAAACAATCGACAAAATTCAAGAGAAACCACTGTTTGGGTGGGGCCTTGAGCAATTTTCAGCATCAGGCCCGAACGATACGATCGGAATGCGGCATCCGCATAACTTCCCGCTTCAGTTACTTTTCTCTGGCGGTATTGTTTGCTCTTTGCTTGCCGCACTCATCGCATTTTCATCACTTCGAAACTGGCAATGGCCATATCGAAATGGGATCGGATTGGCCGGAACAGGGTGCGTTGCGGGACTAGTTTTCTATTCAATGTATGATGGCACATTGTTTTTCAGTTACCCGATCATGCTGTTTCTGCTGGCAATAGCTACATCAATCAACCCTTCTGAACAGCAATACGCCCTCGATAAGTGAGGTTAACCCGCTGCGACAAAATCAAGTATGGCAACCAGATCGCCATACTGATCACCACCTTTTGCAAATTGCCCTGTAGCAGGCTTCCCATCGCCTGCCCGACACCAAAGGGCAGACCGTTAGTCGCCCCTACAATATGCGCCATTACTAACTGCGAAGAAATATCCAATCCCCAAACGACCAACAACAACCGCGGAAACCACGGCACGCACCTAAGCGCCGCAACAAAGCACACAACATAAAGAAAGTTCATCACCACCACATCGGCCGTCATCGTAGCGAGCAGGACTTGTCCCCATAAGGGCGCATTCCCGTTCATCGCTGGCACTGCCGCCAGAAATTCCAGGCTGCGCACCGGCACGTTCAAGAGCATCCCAATCAGCAACGACGCCATCATGCCCGTCGGGCCGAACATAGGATGCGCCCTTGCCGCAAGAACATTGACGGGTTGCCATTTGCCATAGCGCGCGAGGCGTATCTCCGGCTGCTGCATCAACGCGCCGCGCGGGAAGACCTGATCGGCCAGCCAGAAGGCGGCAATCGGCGCAGCGCCCAGCAGGATGTAGGGCGTGATTGTCTGAATAAAGCTGACGCCGCTATTGATCGGGGAAACTGCAAACGTCGTCCGCAGAATGCCCGCCAGCGCCACAAATGCGACCCAGCCGAGCATGATACGCGGCAGGCTTTTCTCCAGCATCGCGACGGCTGCGATACTTTTGCGATACAGCTTTGCCCCAAAATCCGCCATTAATGCCTTCATGTCATGATTTCCCGCCGAATTAACCACGGACAGGCTAGGGAAACAAGGTTAATAAAGTCTTGTTCCTTTGCGGCGCGAGGGGGCGGTTGGCGGAGACGGAGGGATTCGAACCCTCGGTACCGGATTTACCAGTACGACGGTTTAGCAAACCGTTGGTTTCAGCCACTCACCCACGTCTCCAGCGCGCTTGGCATCGGCGGCCTATAGCCGCGCATTTTTAGGGCTGCAACGGTTATTGATGGCATATCCTGCTCCGGCGTCATTTGGGCCGGAAAGATTCGTCTCGGCGCAAATAGGACTCGGATGGTCGCCCGTTCATTGTGCGCTCATCGGCAGGATTCATAACGCTCGCAGGGTTTATTGGGAGTAATGCGTGATGCGTATATCGGTTTTGACGCAAAGCATCGGATTATGTTGGAAACGGGTCTTGCTGGTCGCAGCTGCCGGAGCGCTTGTTACTGCACCTGCGCTTGCGCAGATCAACACGGTTGATCCCAATGATGTGATCGATTCAGATCTCGGCACCCCGCCGCCGGTTTCAAACCCGCCCGCCGAACAAAATACGAGTATGCAGGATGGCGTTCCTACCGATGGCGCCGCTACAGTAACACCGAAGGCCGCCTCTGCACCTGTAACTCCGTCGGACCAGAATACTTACCAGGAAGATGACCTTATCGGCGCCGCTGAAGGGGTGTTCGGCAAAGGCGCACAAGGTCTTGGCAAGCTTCTTGAGGATATTCTCAAGAAACAGGGACGCCCAAATGCTTACATCGTGGGCCGCGAAGGTGGCGGAGCGTTCGTCGTTGGGCTGCGCTATGGCTCGGGCACGCTCAATCACAAGGTCGAGGGCGAAAAGCCGGTATATTGGACCGGCCCATCGATCGGCCTCGATGCAGGTGCCAATGCCGGGAGCACATTCGTGCTGGTCTACAATCTGTACGATACCGAGGATATCTACAAACGCTATCCGTCGGGCGAAGGCGTGGCCTATCTCGTCGGCGGGTTTAATGCCAGCTACCTGCGGCGCGGTGATGTCGTTCTGATCCCGATCCGCGTTGGCGCAGGGCTTCGACTAGGGGCCAATGTCGGCTATATGAAATTCTCGAAGAAGCAGCGCTGGTTGCCTTTTTAGGCTGCGCGTAGTTCTTCGAGGCGCTTGAGATATCGCGCAAGCACGTCGATTTCGAGATTGACCTCGCGTCCGACGGGAAGCGTATTTAGCGTCGTCATCGCCGCCGTGTGCGGGATGATATTGAGCATGAAATGCGTAGCTCCGTCGGCCTGGTCAGAAACCTCGTTGACGGTCAACGAAACGCCGTCAACGGTAATCGAACCTTTGGCGGCAATATAAGGCGCGAGCGCAGCAGTGGCCTCTATGGTCACCTTCCAGCTATCGCCAACCGCTTCGCTCGCCACAATCTGCCCGACGCCGTCGACATGACCGGTAACGATATGCCCGCCCAGCTCGTCACCGACTTTCAACGCGCGTTCGAGATTAAGCCGGTTGCCTGCCACCCACATTCCCGATGCCGTGCACGACACGGTTTCCGCCGACGCGTCTACCGCAAACCAGCCATTCGCCTTTTCAACAACGGTCAGGCAAACGCCCGAACAGGCAATGGACGCACCTAGGGCGACGCTATCCATGTCATAATCGGTGCCAATGACGAGCCTGAGGTCGCCCCGCTGTTCCGCCGAAATGATAGCGCCAATATCGGTAATGATGCCGGTAAACATTATTCGGTTGCCTCTTGTCGGTTGCCTCGTTCGTAGACTTCAAGCCTGTCTTTGCCAAGCATGCGCGAGTCTGCAAGAAGCCATTTCCCATGTGCATCATCAAGGGTGCCAAGACCGATGTCGGCGAGGCAGGATTTGCCAGCCCCTATCAGGATTGGCGCGCGGTAGAGCAGCAATCGGTCAACAAGATCTGCCTTCAGAAAGGCAGAGGCACTCATTGCGCCGCCTTCGACCAGCAGGTTGTTACATTCTAGCGTCGTTATCTCTTCGGGTGATCGGATGATTTTCCAGCCCAATGGAGCTTCACCGCTGCCTAGGATGAAGCGGAGCGGGCTGCGGTCTTGCAGGCCTGGGAGCCGCACATCGAGGCCCGGATTATCTGTTCTGTAAGTTCCTGCCCCGACCAATATCGCGTCGGAACGCGCACGTTCAAGATGAGCATGAGCGCGGGCAGCATTGCCGGTGATCCAACGACTGGCGCCGTCGGCCATTGCGATCATGCCGTCGAGCGACGTTGCGAGCTTTAGCGTTACGAACGGACGTCGTTTTTCAATACGGCTGAAGAAGCCAGCAAGTGCATTCCGGGCCTCTAACGCGCAAACGCCAACCTCGCATTCGATCCCCGAATCGCGGAGCCGGGCAACGCCCTGACCTGCCGTGCGAGGATCCGGGTCTTCGACCGCTACAATGACTGTCTCCACGGCCGCTTCGACCAGCAGCGACGCGCAACTTGGCCCCCTCTCCGACTGGTGAGCGCATGGTTCGAGTGTTACATAGACGGTCGCGCCTTGGACTTTGGGGCCAGCCTGCTCGAGCGCCATGGCCTCTGCATGCGGGCGACCGCCCGGCTGCGTCCAGCCGCGACCAAGCACAAGACCGTCTTTGACAATAATACAACCGACCGACGGGTTGTTGCCGGTGCCGCCGACGCCGCGCTCGGCAAGCGCAATGGCCGCTGCCATAAATTGTTTGTGGTACGCCAACGTTGCTATTTCGCGGCCCCTACGCTTGCTTCTTTAGCCTCGCGCTCTGCTGCCGCCTCGCGTTCGATTCTGTCGACATCCATCCCCACCGCGCGGCCGAAGGCCTTGTAAGCATCCTTCTCACGCTGGCGGAATTCGTCTTTCTTCTTTTGCCGTTCGGCAATCCAGGCTTTCGATTCCTCGATTGTTCGGTCGGCAGGCCAGCTTTCGAAATAGGTTATGGTCCGAGGCGGCGGTTTTGCCTTTTCCAGCGTATCGATATAGAAAGTGTATATGATCAGTGCCGTTGGCACGCATGCGGCAAGGAACAGCCACGGACTATGGTTGCCTGGCGTGCGCAAAAACCCGATCAGGTCGGAACCGGCATTGCGGAAAGAGACGTCTTTGAAAAAGGACATGCCCTTCAATAGGGCTTGGGCGACGCGATTTCCAGTGCTGGAATCGCGTCGCGCCCTCACTTGCACTCAGCTGATATCGAAGCGGACTGTCAGCGTCTGCCAATCCTCGACCACCGTGCCGTCGCGCATGGCGGGTTTGAAACGCCAGCTTTCAGGGCCTGTTTTTCGGTGGCACGAGCGAAATCGGGATCTGTTGCACGAATGATCTGCACTTGCCGGACACGGCCATCGGTGCCAACCAGCACGCGGACGGTAACGCTACCCTCGATTTCCAGCCGCAACTTACCCACCGGATACTCGGGCTGGAAGTCACGGGCAAACTGCGGGTCGCGAAAAGCCGCTTTGAAGATAGGCAATGGCGGTTTTGAAAGTTCGCGGACGGTTTCGGTAAAATCATCGCCGCCGGTGCCGTCGATTACTGAACCGGCGTCGGTTTCGTTGGTAGTAGTTGTCAAACCGGTATCGACCGCGGCTTTAGCGTCGAACGCTCGGTCGGGCGTGAAAATAGGTTCTGCCTTTTTAGTCTGCTGCTTTTTATCCGGCCTATCGGGCTGAGGAGGCGGGCGATCCTCGATATTCCTGCCGATAATGATGGTCCGGTCGGGCACATATTCCGCAACGATGGGCGATAACGCCACTGCCAATATGATCGAACCATTGACCAATATCGCCGCCCCCATGCCAACCGGATTGCCACGCTTGCTTTCGCTCACATAACTCATCTCGGGTCTCCTCTCTCCCATAGATATTGAGGAGATCGAGACAAGCTTGCCGCAACACCTCATGAGTTATGATATATTATATCATTTAATTGTCAACTGGCTTTGTAGAAAAGGAAAATCAGCCGCTCCGGAAGGCATTTGTAATGGGATAGCGGCGGTCGCGACCGAAATTGCGCGTGCCGAGTTTCACCCCTGGAGGGGCCTGCCGCCTTTTATACTCGGCGACATAGAGCAGCCGCTCGATTCGCATAACCTCGGCGCGGTCGAATCCACGTGCGACCACTTCGTCGACCGACAATTCCTCCTCGACCAGCGCATGAAGCATCTTGTCGAGCACGGGATAGGGAGGCAGCGAGTCGCTGTCCTTCTGGTCTGGTCGCAATTCTGCGCTGGGCGGCTTTGAGATGATCTGCTGCGGGATGACCGGGCCATCTGGTCCAAGCCCGATTCGCGGCTTGTGTTTGTTGCGCCATTGCGAAATCGCAAACACCGTCATCTTGTATGCATCTTTGATCGGATTATAGCCGCCCGCCATGTCGCCATAGATGGTGGCATAACCGACGCTCATCTCGCTCTTGTTGCCTGTGGTCATTAGCATATGACCAAATTTGTTCGATAGTGCCATCAGCGTCACACCCCGGATACGCGATTGCACATTTTCCTCTGTGATATCGACTTCGCGGTCAGCGAAACTGCCTGACAGCATGGCGTCAAACGCCTCGACGGCAGGCGAAATCGGGATAGTGTCCAGTCTGCAACCGATCATTGCCGCACATTCCACCGCATCGTCGAGGCTCGACTGGCTGGTGTAGCGGCTGGGCAGCATAACGCACCAAACTCGCTTCGGCCCTAGCGCGTCAGCGGCGATCGCCGCGCAGATCGCACTGTCGATGCCGCCAGACATCCCAAGCACCACACCTGGGAAGCGATTAGTATCCACATAATCGCGCAAGCCAACGACCATCGCGCTATAAATGTCTGCGGGATGATCTTCCCATGTCGCGAGCTCACCAACATCACAGGTCCAGCCATCTGCGCCCCGCTTCCATTGCGTAACCCGCAATTCCTCAGTCCAGTCCGGAAGCCGGTGCGCCGCACTGCCATTAGCGTTGAGCACGAAAGAACTGCCGTCGAACACCAGTTCATCCTGCCCGCCGACACGGTTGAGGAATACCAAGGGTAGACTTGTTTCAGCGACGCGCGACGCAAACACCTGCTCGAGCCGTCGGTCGTCCTTGTCGATCTCATATGGGCTCCCATTGACCGAAATCAGGATCTCCGCGCCGCGTGTCGCCAGATGCTTCGATACTGGAGCGAGCCAGCCATCCTCACATATCGGCAGACCAAGCTTCACACCGCGAAACGCGACCGGCTCTGGCAAAGGCCCCGACGCAAAAATGCGCTTTTCATCAAAAGTGCCGTAATTGGGAAGCTCATGCTTGTAGCGAACCGCAGCTATCCGGCCGCCATCAAGCAATGCAACCCCGTTATACAGCGCGCCATTATCGACAAAGATCGAACCCACCAGCATTGCTGGTCCGCCATCGCCGGTCGCTTTGGCGAGTTCAGCCAGTTCCCTCGCCGCGCGCGCGGCAAAAACTGGCTTCAGGGCCAAATCTTCCGCCGGATAACCGATCAATTGTTGTTCGGGAAAAAGGATGAGGTCGGCACCAGGTGCCTTTGCCCGCCATTCGAGCATCGCCTTTGCGTTGCCGGAGAGGTCGCCCACGCGCTGGTTGAGCTGCGCCATTACTATTGTTAGCTGATCTGTCATGCCCCCTGTCTATTGTCCACAGTCTAGCGCCGCAACCCGATTGTCAGGTGTGCGATGCGTCGCTAGAGGAACTGGCGAATCCGGTGGTGGGATTTTCGTGGCCAGAATTCGGGGAACGCGCGCATGAAATTGATGACTGGCAATGGAAACCTGCCTTTGGCGAAAGGCATAGCGGATTATATGGGTCTGCCGTTGACCGATGCCAGCGTCCGCCGGTTTGCCGACAATGAAATATTTGTCGAAATTCACGAAAATGTCCGCGGCGAGGACATGTTTGTTATCCAGTCGACCAGCCATCCCGCTAATGACAATCTGATGGAATTGCTGATCATGATTGATGCGCTACGTCGCGCATCGGCCAAGCGCATTACGGCAGTTCTCCCCTATTTCGGCTATGCTCGGCAAGACCGCAAACCTGGGCCGCGGACGCCGATTTCGGCCAAGCTGGTCGCCAACCTGATCACCGAGGCGGGTGCCGACCGAGTGCTCACAGTTGATCTACACGCAGGGCAAATCCAGGGCTTTTTCGATATCCCGACCGACAATCTGTATGGCGCCCCGGTGATGAGCGCAGACATATTGTCGCGCCATGCCGGCAAGCCGATCACCGTTGTGTCTCCCGACGTCGGCGGCGTGATTCGCGCCCGCGCGCTTTCCAAACGCCTCGAAGATGCACCGCTCGCCATCGTCGACAAACGCCGCGAAAAAGCGGGCGTGTCCGAAGTCATGAACATCATCGGCGATGTGAAGGACCGTTTCTGCATCCTGATCGACGATATAGCCGATAGCGCGGGCACCCTGTGCAATGCCGCCGATGCGTTGAAAGCTGCAGGAGCATCCGACGTCGTTGCTTATATTACCCACGGTGTCCTGTCAGGCGAAGCGGTCAACCGGATCAACGCCTCAAGCTTGCGCAAGCTGGTCATCACCGATTCGATCCAGGCGTCCGACGCCGCGATGGACAGCGCCAAAATCCGGCAACTGCCAATCGCACCACTGCTTGGCGAAGCAATCAAACGGATTGCCGATGAAAGCTCGGTCAGCTCTCTGTTCGACTGATGCGTCCGCAGGATATTTCGCTGGCTAACCGCCTCGCCGATGCCGCGGGAGAAGCGATCAGGCCGTTTTTCCGTTCGAATTTCAACCACGAAGCAAAAAGCGACGCATCCCCGGTCACCGAAGCCGACCGCGCGGCAGAGGCTGCAATCCGTTCTATTCTCGACGCCGAATGCCCTCATGACGCCATTATCGGCGAAGAATATGGCGAAAAACCGGGCACCTCAGGGCGAACATGGGTGATCGATCCAATCGACGGCACCGTCAGCTTTATGGCCGGCCGCCCGATTTTCGGGACACTCATAGCATTGCTCGATAATGGCTGGCCCGTTCTGGGCATTATTGATCAATGCATCAGCGGTGAGCGATGGGTCGGCGCGGCGGGCAAGGAAACGATGCTCAATGGCCGCGCGGTCCGTACGCGTTCGTGCCGATCGCTTGCAGACGCCACATTAGCGAGCACCGGCCCGCAATATTTCAGCGACCACGACGCCGAGCATTTCATGTCTCTAGCTGCTAAGACCGCGCACAAAAGGATGGTCTGGGGTGGAGACTGCTATAATTACGGCCTGGTCGCTGCCGGACAAATCGACATGGTGGTCGAAGCAGGATTGAAACTGCATGATTTTGCTGCTTTAGTTCCGATAATAGAAGGGTCGGG
The DNA here is from genome assembly GCA_031400695.1 of Sphingomonadales bacterium. Taxonomy (GTDB): domain Bacteria; phylum Pseudomonadota; class Alphaproteobacteria; order Sphingomonadales; family Sphingomonadaceae; genus Sphingorhabdus_B. The sequence continues at coordinate 29,884 of JANNQI010000007.1, forward strand.
TGGCATGATGTGTGACTGGACGGGTGAACCGCTGCACGCACAATCGGACGGGCATATAATTGCACTGGGTGACGCTGCACGACTTGATGACGTGCTCGAGTCACTCGCATGTCATCATTAGAACCATCCGCAACGGTTCACTTCATCATGCCTGCGCAGCCGCTGCTACGCTATGTTTCCACTTATTATTTCTTCCGGATCGAAACCGGCGACGATGAGGAGCAGGAGGACTTGCTCCACCCCGAATGGGGCAGCGCACATTTTACTTTGTCGGGAAGCTCGCGCGGAAACATTGTCACCGAGCCGCCGTTGCCCACACCGGCGGCCAATGTCACAGGTCCAACTGGCAAGGCGTCGCGGATATTCTGCAAATCGATGATGCTGGCCGGGATCGGCATTTTGCCACTTGGCTGGCACCGCCTGGTCAAGGCACCTGCAGATCGGTGGGCCAATAGGGTTGGCGATCTCGAACACCCCGAATTTGCCTGCTTCCGGGAAATATGGGATAGGCTGCACGGAATGTCGGACCCAAAAGAAATTGCTGCACTGTTCGACAGAATGTTGTTGCGCCTGATCGACCGGCCCGACCCGCTAGAGAACGATATCGAAGATATCCATCAGGCACTCGCAGACCCGAAAATCGGCACCGTAGCAGATTTCGCAGGCGAAACCGGCATCAGCCAGCAACGGCTGGAGCGCCTGTGCCGCCGCATATTCGGTTTTCCGCCCAAACGGCTATTGCGGCGGCAACGCTTCTTACGGACTTTGGGCAGTGTGATGCTAGACCCCGACCTCAAATGGAGCGCCGCGCTCGACGACCAATATTTCGACCATGCGCATTTTAACCGCGATTTCCAAGAATTCATGGGGATGTCACCTCGGCAATATCTCGCGATGCCGCGCCCAATCAGCATTCCAGCCACCCGCGCCCGCGCGGCGCAGGTCGGCCATCCGTTGCAGGCGTTGCAGGGACCCGGACTGTCCGGCTAGGCGGCGACGCATCTATACTTGCTTTCGTCGACGAATCCCGCTAAGCGCGCGCCTTCCGAATAAGCAGGCTGGCCAATAGGGCTGCCATGTCGGCTTGATACGGACTCATCAAAGGAGACCAAAATGCCCAAGCTCAAGACCAAGAGCGGTGTGAAGAAACGCTTCAAAATCACCGCAACCGGCAAAATCAAACATGGCGTCGTTGGCAAACGGCACCGTTTGAGCAGCCATAATGCGAAGTATATCCGCCAGAACCGTGGCACCAGCGTAATTTCTGCGCCTGATGCCAAGACCATCAAAAAATGGGCGCCCTACGGTCTTTGACCCGCTGCGACATTTGAGACATTTCTGAAAGGATATAGATTATGGCACGCGTCAAACGGGGTGTTACCACCCACGCCAAACATAAAAGAATATTAGAGCAGGCGAAGGGCTTTCGTGGCCGCCGCAAAAACACCATCCGCGTCGCGCGGCAGGCTGTCGAAAAGGCAGGCCAGTACGCATATCGCGACCGCAAGGTAAACAAGCGCAACTTCCGCGCCTTGTGGATCCAGCGCATCAACGCCGCTGTTCG
>JANNQI010000008.1:0-1940 GCA_031400695.1 Sphingomonadales bacterium
AGCGAAGTTGGCCCCGTCACCATCGCCCCGCCTGCAGAATAGCGACGCAACAGAAAACCCCGCCCGGGGGAGGATCCGGACGGGGTTCTGATAGTCCTCTATCACCTGCTAGGGGGATTTTCGAGGACTGTGATTTCAGGCCCTAAAAGGACCCGAAAACTTTATGGCATGACCACAGTGTCGATCGTGTGGACAACGCCGTTCGACGCCGCGATGTCGGTCGCGGTGATCGTGGACTTGCCGCCCTTGGCATCGGTCAGGATGACCTTGTCGCCATCCATGCTCGCTTTCAATTCGCCGCCGGCAACGGTCTTGATCGTCGCCGTGCCTTTGCCATCCTTGATCATCTTGACGACATCGGCTGCCTTCACGTCGCCGGAGACGACATGGTAAGTGAGCAATGCCGCCAGCTTATCCTTGTTTTCCGGCTTCAGCAGGCCATCGAGTGTTGCCTTGTCGATCTTGGCAAAGGCGGCGTTGGTCGGCGCGAACACGGTGAAAGGGCCAGGGCCCGACAGTGTCTCGCCGAGGCCGGCAGCGGTTACGGCAGTGACCAGCGTCGACAGGTCCGCATTGCCCTGGGCCAGCGCCACGATGTTCTGGCCAGCGGCGGTGTCCGCAGCCATCGTGTCGCCAGCGGCGCTTTCATCGGTAACAACTTCGGTATCGGTGGCGGTATCGGTCGGCGCTTCGCTACTGCATGCGGCAAGCGCGAGTGCCGAGACAGATGCGATGATGGTGAGTTTGATTATCTTCATGATTGTTATCCTCTTTGGATGTGAATGGTCCCTCGAACGACAGTAACGTTGGCGGGCGGAAAAAGGTTTCACTGCGGCGCGTAAAAATCGCTCCAGCGGCACGCCCCCTATTTCCAAGATGCCGTTTTGCGTGGCAAATGCGCGGTTACGCGTTATGCGGCTTGGCATGACTGGCCTGTCCCCTGCCCTGCGCGAAGCCGCCGCGCGCCTTGAAGGCGTCAGCGATACGCCGCGGCTCGATGCCGAGCTGCTGATGGGGCATGCGCTTGGGATCGAGCGGTCTGAGATGTTGTTGCGGCAGGCGGATTTGGCGGTGCCGGAGGGGTTTGCGGCCTTGCTGGAGCGGCGGTTGGCGCATGAGCCCGTCGCCTATATCACGGGGCGGCAGGCGTTTTGGGACATTGAGCTGGCGGTCACACCCGACGTGTTGATCCCGCGCGCCGATAGCGAGACGTTGATCGAGATGGCGCTGGAAGGGCCGAAGCCCGCGCGGGTGCTGGATTTGGGCACGGGTTCGGGGGCGTTGTTGCTGGCGGCGCTTTCGGCCTTTCCGCAATCGAACGGCGTCGGCATCGACGCGAGCGGTGCGGCACTGGCGGTGGCAAAGGACAATGCCGTGCGGCTGGGTTTTGGTGACCGGTCGCAATGGCTGCACCGAAGCTGGCGCGATGCAGGATGGGCCGCAGGGTTGGATGCGTTTGACCTCATTCTGTGCAACCCGCCCTATGTCGAAACGGACGCCGAACTCGCCCCGATGGTCGCCGCGCACGAACCCCACAGCGCGCTGTTCGCCGGACCGGAAGGCCTCGACGATTACCGCCGCCTTATCCCTCAGATACCCGCATTGCTCGCCCCCGGCGGCAGCGCCATCTTCGAAATCGGCCACACTCAGGCCGACGCTGTTCACGATTTGGCAACCTCATTCGGGTTATCCACCGAATTGCGCCACGATCTGGCCGGAAAACCACGCGCCTTGCGCTTTTCGCTTGGAATCGGGTTATCGAACGGCTAGACGCATAGGGCATCGTAGCAAAAACGCCCAAAACCGGGCCTTTGGCGCGAAGCCGCCCCCAGCGCAGATGGAATGGATTCAAGGTCGGGACGGACCTTGGCGCAACCCGAAAGACCGGGTTCAAGGGGCACCAAGCAACATTTAGTGCTATGACAGAGGACAGGGCAAAT
>JANNQI010000009.1:0-36453 GCA_031400695.1 Sphingomonadales bacterium
CAGTTTGATAGCTAGGTCGTTAGGATCATTCCAAACGATATGGTTATACTGACGAGTGTCAAAATGAACGAAATCGACTAGATCTTTTCGAACTGACCAAATGACCGGCAAACCTAGCCCCAGTGCATATCCTGCCTCAAAGTAAACGCCACCTCGTGCTATCGCGTGCTTGACTTTGTTCTGCTCTAGAAATCCACAAGTGAAATCCGCAACAACAAATTTGGACCGCTTAATTTCTGCGATGATTTCATCGTCAATCTTGTTTGCATGTTCCTTTCTGTCGATGCGCTGAACGCTATATCCGGACTTGGTTAGCGCCGGTTCGATGCCTTTTACAAATGCGTCGTCAGTTTCCGAGGCGAACCACATAGCTACGAAGGCTTGTGCGATCTCTGAATTGCCAGATCGTATTTTGTCCATCCGGTCCAAGGCAGCAAAGCCTAAGCGAGGCTTTCCTTCCTGCTCTAATTTTAAAATGCCAGCGTCTACTAAAACATCTCGAAAAGCATAATATTCAGCATCTGAGGCTACTTCCGTCCAGAGCATCGTTTTATGCTTTAGCGCTTCGGTTGCTTCGTTTTGGTTATAGCCGGTCCAGGGTATGGGATCGCCCGGCCGATAAGCGATCGATTCAAGCATTAACAAAAATCGGTCAATCTTTTCTCCAATGCTGAAACTCCGCCGGTTCCGTGCGGCGGTCACATCATCAGGCTTAAGTTCAGGGAAAAGGCCTGATCTATTTTGTTCTAAAATCCATGTGGATAACTTTGCGCGTTCTCCGGGTGACCAATCCTGAAGATAAGTTCTAAGGCCATCCGGCGAAGTCGTAAATTTTCCAGAACGATCGCTGTCGAACTGCACGCTATCGGCACTAAGTTTCAAGGCGTGAGCAACTTGTCCCCAAATTGGATCAGCCTCGTCAATTTTTTCCATCTCAATCACCCCACGCTCACAAAACTATCCATAACCCGCTTCCGCCCGGCGGCCTCGAAGTCGATCTCCAGCTTGTTGCCTTCGATCTCTGCAATCGCGCCATAACCGAACTTCTCGTGGAAAACGCGCATCCCGACGGTCAGGTCGCTTCGGCCCTTGTTGCCCAAACTCACTGCGCTCCTCGTATTCTCCGCCACGCGCTGCGGTCTCGGGTTAAACCCTCCGCTGGTCGCCGCGCGTTGCCAGCCGGGGCCTCTTGCGTTGCTGCGGCCTTGATTGGCGGCGGCTAGATGGGCGAACGGGTCGGCTTGATCACTCCAGTTTGCGCGCCATAATGATGCGCCGCCGGTCATCGTTTGCTCGGCCTCGATATGGTCCAGCGGCAGTTCTTCGATAAAGCGGCTCGGGATGCTGCTGGTCCACTGGCCGTAGATGCGGCGGTTGGCGGCGTGGATGATCGTGCATTTGCGTTTGGCGCGGGTGATCGCGACATAGGCAAGGCGGCGTTCCTCCTCCAGTGATGCCAACCCGCCTTCGTCGAGCGCGCGTTGCGAGGGGAAGATTCCGTCTTCCCACCCGACCAGAAAGACATTGTCATATTCGAGGCCTTTGGCGGCGTGGATGGTCATGATCGTGATGCTCGCGCCGGTGTCGCCGCGGTCATTGTCCATCACCAGGCTGACATGTTCCAGGAATTCGCCGAGGGTTTCATATTCCTCCATCGCGCGCGCGAGTTCGTTTAAGTTCTCCAAACGCCCAGCAGCTTCGACGCTGCGTTCGGCCTGCAAAACGGCGGTGTATCCGCTTTCGTCCATGATGATGCGCGTTAGGTCGGCGGGGCTAGACCGCGATGCCTCGTCGCGCCATCGTGCGATACCGACCACCAGATCGGCCAATGACTTGCGCGCCTTGCCGGTCAGTTCGTCGGTGCCGACAAGCCGTGCGGCGGCAACCGATAGCGGCGCGCGTTCGGCGCGGGCGATGATGTGGATCTTTTCCACAGCTTTATCCCCAATGCCGCGTTTGGGGGTGTTGACGATGCGTTCGAAGGCGAGGTCGTCGGAAGGCTGGTTGACGACGCGGAGATAAGCAATCGCATCGCGAATTTCGGCGCGTTCGTAGAAGCGGAAACCACCGACTATCCGGTAGTTAAGCCCGACTTGAATGAAGCGGTCTTCGAATTCGCGCGTCTGGTGCTGTGCGCGTACGAGGATGGCGACGCTGTCGAGGCTTTCGCCTTTATATTGCAGGCTCTCGATTTCCTCGCCGACGCGTCGTGCCTCTTCGGGGCCGTCCCAGACGCCGATGATGCGCACTTTTTCGCCCTCGTCGAGCTCGGTCCATAATGTCTTTCCGAGGCGGCTGCTGTTTGCGTCGATCAGGCCGCTGGCGGCAGCGAGGATATGTGGGGTGCTGCGGTAATTCTGTTCGAGCTTGATGATCTTCGCGCCGGGGAAGTCCTTCTCGAACCGCAATATGTTCGCAACCTCCGCTCCGCGCCATGAGTAAATGCTCTGGTCGTCATCGCCGACGCAGCAGATATTCTGAAGCTTCCGTCCCTGCATCAGCAGGCGAAGCCACATATATTGAACTGTGTTTGTGTCCTGATATTCATCGACCAGCACATATTTGAATTGCCGCTGATACTTTTCCAATATGTCGCGGTTGCCTTTGAAAAGCGTTACGATGTGCAAAAGTAAATCGCCGAAATCGCAGGCGTTGAGTGCTAAGAGACGCGCTTGGTAAATACGATACAGGTGCTGGCCTTTGCCGTCGGCATAGGCCTCATTATCGGCGGCATCGAGATTGGCCGGTGTTTTTCCTGCATTCTTCCATTTGTCAATCAGGCCAGCGAGTTGTTTGGCCGGAAATCGCTTATCGTCGATATCTTCGGACTGGATGAGCTGTTTCAAGAGACGGACTTGATCGTCGGTGTCGATGATAGTGAAATTGTTCTGTAACCCGACAATTTCGGCATGGCGGCGTAATAATTTGGCCCCAATCGAGTGGAAGGTACCGAGCCAAGGCATACCTTCCATTGCCTCACCCATCAAAATGCCAACGCGCTCTCTCATTTCGCGTGCGGCCTTGTTTGTGAATGTCACTGCCAAGATTTCAGCAGGCCAAGCTTTTCGTTCAGCAACAATGTAAGCAAGCCGTGCTGTTAAAGTCGCCGTCTTGCCCGTTCCCGCCCCCGCCAGTACGAGCACCGGACGATCAAGCTCTTTTACGGCCTCTTGCTGTTGCGGATTTAGAGCTACGAGCCAAGGATGCTCCTTGATTGGCGCTGGCGGTATTTCGGACATCGGTGAACAGTTAGGGAACGCCGCGGTGAACCGCAAGCGCTGTTCGGTGGGCGGATGGAACCTAGCGGGTACTGGCGCATTTACTCTGCACCCAACCCCCAGGAGAAATTCCATGCGCAGCACATATTTTCTGGGTGCAGCCGCCGCACTTGCCCTGATCGCCACCGATCCCGCAATTTGTGCGCAGGCCGCCCCGAAGCCAACGGCCGACACGATGCAGCCTATGCCAGTTCCGTCGCAGCCTAATCCGCCGATTACCGAGCCACTGCCACCTGAAATGCCGGTTCAGGGCAGCACCGACGCTCCCATCGGCCCGATGGCAACTCCGCCCGCTGCAGCCGCACCCGATGCGCAAAGCGGCGGCACGACGAGCAGCATGATGCAGCCAGTTGCCGCGACCAAGGAATATCCGACTTGCACCAAAACATTGCAGGACAATTGCCGCAATCGCGGCGAGGGACCTAAGCGCGCGAGGAAGCCGCGCTGAATTTCAGCATTAGCCGCCCGTCTATGGCGAGCAAGCCAAGCGCGATGAGCGCTGCGCCTGCTATTTCCTTTAGCTCGACCGTCTCGCCCAGCGCGAAGACACCAAGGATGATCGCGACCACAGGCATGATGAAAGCGACCAGCATAGCGTTCGACGCCCCTGCAGTGTCGATGAGACGGAAATAGAGAAAATAAGGAATGGCGGTTCCCGGTATCGCCAGCGCAAGTGCGCCCGCCCAAGCGTCCCAACCCGGAGGGGCCAAGGTCCACGGCAGGTCGACAATCAGCATCACCGGCAACAGGATCAATGCAGCGGTAATGACCTGCCCGGCGGCAACCGATAATGGTGTTATTGTCGATTGTGATAGTGTCCGTGCATAAATGGCGCCAAACGCATAAAACAAAGTCGCGGTCAGGCAGGCTATTTGGGCAAGAACGCTACCGGTTATGCCGGCCAAAGCATCGGTCCCAACCATAGCAATAATCCCTGCCATACCTAGCAATACGCCGATGATCCGGGCAGGCGTGGCCTTTTCATTTTGCGTTAGAAAATGCGCCGTTACCACGCCCCATAATGGCGTGGTGGCATTGAGGATCGACGCGAGGCCGCTTTCTATTCGTGTTTGTCCCCAGAAAAATAAGATGAATGGAAGGGCGGCATTGAGCGCGCCCAGCACAAACAGCTGCCGCCAGCTTTTGCTATCGGTTGGAAGCTTTTCCTTTAGAATCCAGAGTGCTGCCAGCATCAGCGGTATTGCAAGGGACATCCGCAAAAATACCAATGTAATTGGCGGAAAACCGCGCAGGCCCAGCTCGATAAAGTAAAATGCGCCACCCCACAACAGCGACAGGAGCATGATAATGCCCCAATCGGCACTCGACATTCTGGGGTTGGTGGACATTTTAGTGCTCGGGTCTGAGCAACGTCAGCCGGGCCTTGCCGACATTGCGGATAGTGTCGATGACAAAGCCTTTGACGTCGATGTCTTCCTTGTTGCTGGTCTCGATGCTGATCCACGCGGACGGCGCGAACCAGCCAAGGCGGCCCAGTTTGTCGAGCGCCACAGACCCTGCACCGCTGGCATAAGGCGGGTCCATCAAAACAACGTCGAAGGGTTTGATGGCGGAACCGAGCGATAGCACCGACGAACGGCGGACGTCCGAATGCGCCTTTGCCCCAAGCTTCTCGATATTGGCTTCGAGTGCTTTCAAGGCCGCGGCGTCGCTTTCGATGAAGGTGCATGTCGCGGCACCCCGCGATAGTGCCTCCAGACCGAGCGCGCCGGAACCTGCAAACAGGTCGAGTACCGCGAGGTCCTCGAACGACCCCAGACGGCTGGCGAGCATCGAAAATAGTGTCTCTCGCGTGCGGTCTGCGGTTGGACGGGTGGTGTCGCCCTTGGGCGCAATAAGCGGGCGCGAGCGCCATTGACCGGAAATGATCCGCATTATTTCAAAGTCTTTAGAAACTCGATTAAATCTATCCTCCGCACTTCGCCGAAGGTGCCGGGTGGCATGTCACCAAGCACAAACGGACCGTAGCGTGTGCGGATCAAGCGGCTGACTTCTAGACCGAGATGTTCGAGAACGCGTCGCACCTCGCGGTTCTTGCCTTCGGTCAGCGTCATCTCGACCCAGCCATTGCGCCCGGTACGGCGTTCGAGATTGGCGTCAATCTTGCCATATTGCACGCCTTCGATTTCGATGCCGTGGATCAATTCTTCCAGCTGGTCTTGGCTGACTTCGCCAAAACAGCGCGCGCGGTAGGAACGCTCGACGCCGGTCGAGGGCAATTCCATCTGCCGCTTGAATTCGCCATCATTGGTGAGCAACAACAGGCCTTCGGTGTTCAGATCGAGCCGACCGATCGGCATCAATCGCGGCAGGTCCTTTGGCAGCACGTCGTAAATCGTCTTGCGCCCGCTAAAATCGCGCTCCGCGGTCAGGCAGCCTTCGGGCTTATGGAACAGATACAACTGCGTCGGCGCTGGCTGGCCCACAGCCTTGCCGTCCACCTCAACGCCGTGCAGCGATTTCAGAAGCGTGGCTGGCGTCTCGACCTTCTCTCCATTCAACGTAATCCGGCCATCAGCAATCATCCGCTCAATCTCGCGGCGTGACGCGACGCCTGCGCGCGCGAGAAGCTTGGCGATGCGCTCTTCACCTTCTTCGCGTTCCAACGCACCCTTTGACGGAGCAGCATTCGAGCGGGGTTTACGGACGGGTTTTGTATCCCAGCGCAATTTGACAGGTTTTGCCGGACGGGCAGGGGAACGGGTAGGAGGTTGAGCCATGCGCGCGCCTTTGCCCTAATCCCCCGCAAAAGTCACGCCAGTGTTTAAGACATTGGCCATTCAGGAAAATGCCGTTAGTCATTCGGACAAAGCTTTCCGGAGGGGTCCGCATGTCGGTTGATTTACAACGTTTCTTGATTTTTGTCGGCATATTGGCAGCGGTCGCGATAGTGGCGATGACCAGCAAGACTTTCCGACCTTACTTACGTAAAAATCCAGCGATTGCGTTTTTGCTCGGCGTTTCGAGCGGGTTTCCGCTGACATTGCTTATTGCCACGATGACTTTCTGGCTAGCGCGGATCGGCATTGATACCGCGACCATCGGCTTCATGGTGGCGTTGGGCATTCCATACACCATCAAGTTTCTCTGGGCTCCATTGGTCGATAAATTACCTCTGCCATTTCTTACCAAAACGTTCGGGCAACGCCGTGGCTGGCTGTTCTTTATTCAGGCGTTGCTATTCTTCTCGATCTGGCAACTGGGCGCAAGCAATCCGCAGCAGGGAGATATGGGTCTGTTCGCGATTTGGGCACTGATTACAGCTTTTCTTTCGGCGACACAGGACATCGTTATTGATGCCTATCGTATCGAAATCCTTGAAGAGGACGAATTCGCGCATGGCACGGCGACCAACCAGTTCGGCTATCGCACCGGCAACCTGATTGCAGGGGCAGGCACTATCTATTTTGCCTCGCAAGAGGGGTTGGGGCTCGGCTGGGCGACAGCCTACGGTTTGACGGCGTTTGCGATTATCCCGGCGATAATTGGTGCGTTGTGGGCAGGGCCGGGTAAATTTGTAGACCGTTATTCGCATGTCGCAGGAAATACACCAGGTCAGTGGCTGACCGAAGCGGTCGTCAACCCCTTCCGCGAATTCCTCACTCGCCACGGCGCGTTTATCATTCTTGGCTTTGTGCTGGTCTACAAGGTCGGAGACGCGATGGGGCAGGCGATGCTGAGCCCGATGATCGTGGACCTCGGCTTTTCCGACACCGACTATATCACTGCGAACAAGCTGTGGGGTTTTGGTGCTTTGATTGTTGGATCCGCTTTAGGCGCTCCGTTTATCCTGTGGCTTGGCATGGGCCGTGCGTTGCTGATTTCCGGTCTGCTCATGATGTTCTCGAACGGCATGTTCATGCTGCTTGCCGCAACCGGCGATAGTTACTGGATGATGGTCGCGGCGATCTGCACCGAAAATCTAACCAGCGGCATTGGCCTAACCGTGTTTGCGACCTATTTGTCCGGTCTGTCGAGCATCGCTTACACCGCGACTCAGTTCGCGTTGCTCTCATCCTTTGCAGGAGTAGGGCGGACGTTCATGGCTGGCCCTGCGGGTATTATTGCCGAAAATGTCGGCTGGTTCTGGTTCTGGGGCTTCACCATCGTCGCTGCGATCCCGGGCATGTTCCTGCTCTGGTTATTGTGGAGCAAGGGATATGTGGTTCAGGGGATCCGGCAGACTGATGCGGTTGATGAAACCAAGCTGAGAGAACCGGTCGGCGCAATCAGGATCGCCGGGTTCCTGTTGGTGGTAGCAGGGCTGATCGGATTGTTGCTTTCGGGTCCGCTGGAGTTTGCCAATAGCATTACCGCAATATTTGCGGCTCTGTTGGCGGCGGGTGGGTTGCTGGCTTGGAAGGGGCAGCCAGCGAAAATGGTTTAAGTCGGGATTTCGTCGTTCGCCCGTAGCACTTCACCCGCGAGGTAAAGCGAACCACAAATAAGGACATTCGTGGCAGCACCGGCCGCTCCCAGTTGCCCGATTGACGCGGGAACGTCATCCGACGTGCTTACATCTGCAATGTTTAACTCTCGTTGAACTAAATCACATAGCGCGTCGGGTTCATGATGTTCGTGACCTAGTATCGGCACCGCATGCACAGATACAATTTTGTGCAAGAAGGGTTTCAGGAAACCGAGAGCATCCTTGTTCCTCAACATGCCGATTATGACATGCACCGGCGGGCTATCTTTGAGCGTGTTGGCAATGGCTGTCCCTGCATCTGGGTTATGGCCACCGTCGAGCCAGACGCTCGAGCCTTCGGGTAACCGACAGGTCAGCGGACCCTTGCCAAGCAACTGCATCCGCGCTGGCCACCTTGTCCATTCCATTGCGGCGGATAAGGCAGCTTCAGAGATCGCAATCGCCGATTGGTGGCGTAACATCGCGATGGCCAGTGCAGCATTGTCGGCCTGATGCGCGCCGGTCATGCGGGGGAGGGGGAGGCTGAGTTTGCCAGCCTCGTCTCGGTAATGCAGGCGGCCTTCATAGCTGACCGCATCCCAGATATCACCGCGCGCCAGCAACTTTGCGCCCTTCAGCGTTGCCTGCACCGCAATCGTGTTCGCCATCGACGCCGCATATTTTTGCGTCACCAAGGGCACGCCGGATTTGGCGATTCCTGCCTTCTCAAACGCGATGCGGTCGAGCGGCGCTTCAGGTGTGCCTTCTTCTGGCGCGAGCAGGAATGCCTCATGGTCGATGCCGAGCGAGGCAATGCCGCAAATGGCGGGGGCGGTGATGACATTGGTCGCGTCTAGCCGACCGCCCAAGCCGACTTCGACGATGCACGCATCGGCAGGTGTGCGGGAAAAGGCCAGGAAGGCGACGGCGGTGGTGACTTCGAAGAAGCTCGCCTCCAAACCCTCCGCGTGGTCGAGGACTTCTGACAACAGCGCGGCAAGCGTTGCGTCATCGATCAGCTTGCCAGCGACCCTGATCCGTTCGTTAAACCGAACCAGATGCGGGCTGGAATACACATGAGTGGTAAGCCCCGCCGCCTCAATCGCCCCGCGCAAGAAGGCGCAGGTCGAGCCTTTTCCGTTGGTGCCGGAGACGTGGAATACCGGCGGCAGTTCGGAGTGAGGGTTGCCCAACCGGTCAAGCAACACGGTAATACGGTCCAGACCCAACACATCGCGCCCCGGCGACAACATGGTCAGCCGGTCAAGTTGCGCCTGCACGGCGGGGTCGTTAGAGATTGCGTGGTCGGCCACTATCAGGTGCGGAGAATTACGCCGCCTTCTTTACCGGCGCCAGATACCCGACCAATTTGGACAAGGTCTCGCGCAGTTCGTGTCGGTGGGTGACCATGTCGATCATGCCGTGCTCAAGCAGATACTCCGCACGTTGGAAACCTTCGGGCAGTTTTTCGCGGATCGTCTGTTCTATTACGCGCTGCCCGGCAAAGCCAATCAGAGCGCCGGGTTCGGCTATCTGCACATCGCCCAGCATCGCGTAAGATGCGGTGACGCCGCCGGTCGTCGGGTCGGTCAGCACGACGATATAGGGGAGGCCCGCATCATGAAGCATCTGGATTGCGACGGTCGAGCGCGGCATTTGCATCAGCGAGAGAATCCCCTCCTGCATCCGCGCGCCGCCGGCTGCGGTGAAGACGATATAGGGGCATTTCGCCTTGACCGCGGCCTTGACCGCGTCGATGAACGCCTCGCCCACTGCCATGCCCATCGAACCGCCCATGAAGGCGAAGTCCTGCACGCTGACAACCACAGTTTGGCCATCGATTTCGCCTTTGGCGCTCATCATCGCGTCGGGCTCGCCGGTGGCAAGCCGCGCGGCCTTGATGCGGTCGGTGTATTTCTTGGTGTCTTTGAACTTCAGCGGGTCCTCGCCCACTACCGGCGGTTTAAGGACGTCGTAGCTGTCATCGTCGAACAAGGCGGCAAAGCGCTCCGCTGGACCAATGCGGCCATGATGGTCACATTTCGGGCAGACCGACTGATTTTCCTCGAATTCCTTCAGGAAAATCATCGCGTTGCAGCCCTTGCATTTATGCCAGAGCGTTTCTGCGGTTTCCCGCTTGGCGATGAAGGGAATCGAGTTGCGGACGCGGGTTACCCAGTTCATGCGGCGACCTTTCTGGCGGCGACGATTGCTTGTTTGAGTGATGCCACATAATCGCGAACGGGGCCAGCGGCGTTCCTGCCGTGCTCCGCGACCAGTTCGACAATCGCCGATCCGACCACCACACCATCGGCCACGCGCGCGATGTTGGCGGCTTTTTCGGGCGTGCGGACGCCAAAGCCGACCGCGACGGGCAGGTCGGTGTGGGCTTTAAGGCGGGCGACGGCCTCGTCGATGCTGGTTTGGGCAGCCTGTTGCAGACCCGTGATCCCGGCAACGCTGACATAATAGAGAAAACCAGATGCGCCATCGAGGACCGTCGGCAAGCGCGCTTCGTCGGTGGTTGGGGTGGCTAGGCGGATGAGGTCGATGCCTGCCGAACGGAGCAGCGGACCGAGCTCAGGGTCTTCTTCGGGCGGAATATCGACGCAGATGACCCCATCGACGCCCGCCTTGTTGCATTCGGACGCGAACCACTCGCCGCCGCGGATCGTCATCGGGTTGGCATAGCCCATCAGCACCAGTGGCGTGTCTGGGTGGCGCGAGCGGAATGCGGCGGCAATCGCGAAAATGTCAGCGGTGGTCGTGCCGGCATTGAGGCTGCGGATATTCGCCTCCTGAATCGCTGGGCCATCGGCCATCGGGTCGGTGAACGGCATGCCGAGTTCGATTACATCCGCCCCGCCTTCGACGAGCGCGTCAAGATTGGCGGCAGTGTCGCCATCGCCAGCGGTGATGAAGGTGACGAGGGCAGGGTGGGATTTGGAGAAGGCGGCTGACAAGCGCGTCATATCTTCGTCCCCAGCGCCTCGGCCACAGTGAAGATATCCTTGTCCCCACGCCCGCACAGGTTCGCCAATATAATCTGGTCACGGTCCATTTTCTTGGCTTCGCGCTCCACGGCTGCAATGGCGTGGGCAGGTTCGAGGGCGGGGATGATGCCTTCGGTGCGGCAGAGCAACTGGAACGCGGCGAGAGCCTCGGTGTCAGTCACGCTGTCATAGCGCACGCGGCCGATTTCCTTGAGCCAGCTATGTTCGGGGCCGATGCCGGGATAATCGAGGCCTGCCGAAATCGAATGCGCCTCGGCGATCTGGCCGTCTTCGTCCTGCAACAAATAGGTTTTGTTGCCGTGGAGGATGCCGGGACGCCCGCCAGCCAGGCTCGCGGCATGTTCCTTGTCGAGTCCATGTCCCGCCGCCTCGACACCGAGCATCGCGACGTCGGTGTCGTCGAGGAAAGGGTGGAAAAGGCCTAAAGCGTTTGAACCGCCGCCGATGCAGGCCACGAGTAGATCTGGCAGGCGATTGATGCGGCTCAGCATCTGCGCGCGAGCTTCTGTGCCGATCACGCTCTGGAAATCGCGGACGAGCTCGGGGTAGGGATGCGGCCCGGCGGCGGTGCCGATGATGTAGAAAGTGTCGTGGACATTGGCGACCCAGTCGCGCAGGCCTTCATTCATCGCGTCTTTGAGCGTGCCTGCGCCGCTGGTTACCGGAATAACCTCCGCCCCCAGCAAGCGCATGCGGAACACATTTGGCTGCTGCCGCTCGATATCTTTTGCACCCATGTAGATGAAGCACGGCAGGCCGAAGCGAGCGCAGACGGTGGCGGTGGCAACGCCGTGCTGGCCAGCGCCGGTTTCTGCTATAATCCGCGTCTTGCCCATTCGGATGGCGAGCAAAATCTGGCCGATGCAATTGTTGATCTTGTGCGCGCCGGTGTGATTCAATTCGTCGCGCTTGAACCAGATTTGCGCGCCTTTGCCTTGCGGAGCGTCCTTGCGGACTTCCTCGGTCAGGCGCTCTGCATAATAAAGCGGCGAAGGGCGTCCGACGTAATGTTCGAGCAGGTCTTCGAACTGCGCCTTGAACGCCGGGTCCTGATTAGCAGCGCGATATTCGCGCTCCAAATCAAGTACGAGCGGCATCAAGGTTTCGGCGACATAGCGTCCGCCAAACTGACCAAAATGGCCGCGTTCGTCGGGCTGGTTGCGGAAAGAGTTTGGGGTGAGTTCAGCTATTGTCATAATCGCGGACCGCTTTGCAGAAAGCAGCAATCTTGTCCACATTCTTGACGCCTGGCGCGCTCTCAACGCCCGATGATGTGTCAACCAGCGGAGCGCGAGTGACGCGGATGGCCTCGGCCACATTGTCCGGAGTCAGGCCACCCGCAAGGCCCCATGGCAGCTTGTGCCTGTGATCAGCCAGCAACGACCAATCAAACCGCGTTCCCGTGCCGCCTGGAAGCGCTTGCGCAGGGGCATCAAAGAGCAAAAGGTCGGCTGCATCGACAAAGCGGTCGCTTTTTTGCAGCGTCGCTGCATCTTTCACGCCCAACGCCTTCCAGATTTCCACCGAAGTGACGCCCTTGAGCAGCCGCAGCCATTCGGGCGTTTCAGTGCCGTGGAACTGAACGATGTCGGGTTTGACGACTTCCAAAGCTTTCGCAGTGTAGCCCGGCTCGGCGTTCACGAGCAGCAGAACGACCTTGAGCGACTGCGGCGTCCGCATCCGAAGTGCCGCCGCCTGTTCCAGATCGACGTAGCGCGGACTGGGCGCGTAATTGTTCAGCCCGATGTGAGTCGCACCGTTCTTCGCGGCTGCATCGAGTTCGGCTTCGGACTTAAGGCCGCAGATTTTGATTTGAGTGGGCATGGCGGCCCATTAGCGAAGCCATGCCCACTCGTCATCCTGAACTTGTCATCGAGCACGCTTATGCTGAAGCTATTTTTTCAAGCTGAAGCTCGACGTTGAGAGAAACTTCCAGCTGTTACCATCGCGCACCAATGTTTCGATGATCGCGTTGACATCGCGATCCGGCTTTTCGGTACCGCGCTGGCTGACGTTGATCGCGACGTAATTTACGACTGCGGTATCGCCGCGAATGGCGATTGCGGCCGGTGAAATGTCATAATGGATTGTTTTTGATTGGCTTTCATTGAACCGACTCCATTTTATTAGGGAGTCCTTGTAACTGGGCATAGGGTTTTCCTGCGACCAAGAAATTACATGGTCATCGACGTAAGATCCCGGCCATTTGCCATTTTGCGCGGCTTCATCGGCCCATGATTGTGAAACGACCTTCCAAACGGCGGTCTGTTCGGCGTTCCATGTCGGCGCCTGCGCAGCCGCCGCACCCGAAAAGCCGAAGCCAATCACGAGAGTAACCAATGCTTTTGAAATCTTGCTTGTCATATCAATCTCCTGTCAGTTTACAGGAGCATCCAGTGCACGACCAATCCTGTAGCTCCCAACTAGAACATCAAATGGTACGACCCAATTAGGTACAAAGCAGAATATCGGCGATCAGGCAAATTTTAGCGGCTGGGATTGGACCTAAAGCGTCCCAACTATCGCGCGCGCAGCATCATCGGGGCTTTCTGCCTTGGTAATCGGCCTTCCAACTACCAGCACGCTTGCACCATCATCGCGCGCCTGCCTTGGTGTGACGGTGCGTTTCTGGTCGCCGCTGTTGCCACCCGCCGCACGAAGACCCGGCACAACGAAGAAACCGTCTTTCCAGCTTTTCTTTACGGCCTTGATTTCATACCCCGAGCAGACGATGCCGTCGAGGCCAGCCTCTTGAGCGAGCGCTGCCAATCGAGCGACTTGCAAATCGGGGCTGTCGGGCACACCGACGCGGCTTAAATCATGATCGTCGAGACTGGTCAGCACGGTTACTGCCACCACTTTGGTATGCGCTCCGGCCGCCGCCTTAGCGTCCTCCATCATTGCGCGCCCGCCAGCGGCATGGATGGTGACGATAGCAGGCTCAAGCGTGTTGATCGCCTGCATCGCCTTGGCCACGGTGTTTGGTATGTCGTGCAGTTTTAGGTCCAAGAAAATCGGCAGGCCTAATTTTGCCACTTCATGCACGCCATGATGGCCGTTGGCGCAAAAAAATTCGAGACCGAGTTTGACTCCGCCGACATGATGCTTGATCCGTTTGGTGAGCTCGAGCGCGTCTTCTAGATAGGGCGTGTCGATGGCGACGTAGAGCGGGTTACTCATATCGCATCTCCCGAGGCGTAGGATGGCCGCGGCGACACGGGTGCTGGAGGAACGGGACTGCGCTGGCTGCCTTCCAACGACATAATCCGCCGCTTCATCCGCCAAAGCATTGTGCGATGTACAAGATAAAGCGGAAAGAAGCCGAGCAGAAATGCTGCAATCACCAATGCTGGCAATTTACTGTCGAGCCGCAGCCCGCCCCACAGGCTGACAGACACCGGCACCCAATTGTTGACCGCAAACACGATCAGGCCGACAAAAACTGTCACCCAGATGAGTGTTTTCAAAAATCGCATTCCTGCTTCTCCTAGCCTGCCACCTTATGGAAAGTTTTAGGCTTTGGGTAGAGCTTATTCCCCAAACACGCGGGCGAAGATGGTGTCGACGTGTTTAAAGTGATAATCGAGATTGAACCGCTCTTCGATTTCTTCCGCGCTCATTTTGGCGGCAACGTCCGTGTCGGCTTTGAGTAATTCCAGCAGCGATTCCGCACCGTCAGATTCCCACACCTTCATCGCGTTGCGTTGAACGATGTGGTAGCTATCCTCGCGGCTGATGCCGGCTTGAGTGAGTGCCAGCAAGACGCGCTGTGAATGGACGAGTCCGCCCATGCGGTCTAGATTCTTCTGCATCCGTGCAGGGTAGACCAGCAACTTGTCTACAACGCCGGTGAGGCGGGCAAGAGCGAAATCGAGCGTGATCGTGGCATCGGGTCCGATATAGCGCTCAACGGAGGAATGGCTGATGTCGCGTTCGTGCCAGAGGGCCACATTTTCCATCGCAGGAGTAACCGCGCTGCGCACCATCCGCGCAAGGCCGGTGAGGTTTTCGGTCAGGATCGGGTTGCGCTTATGTGGCATCGCCGAAGAACCCTTTTGGCCGGGCGAGAAATACTCCTCCGCTTCCAACACTTCGGTGCGTTGCAAATGGCGAACTTCGATGGCGAGACGTTCAATGGACGAAGCAACGACGCCAAGCACTGCGAAATACATCGCGTGACGGTCACGCGGGATAACCTGAGTTGATACGGGTTCAACCTCAAGGCCCAATTTAGCGGCAACACGCGCCTCGACCTTCGGGTCGATATTGGCAAAAGTTCCGACAGCGCCCGAAATCGCGCATGTGGCAATCTCGGCGCGCGCCGCGACCAGTCGTTCGCGACCACGCGCAAATTCGGCATATGCTTGGGCGAGTTTTAGGCCGAAGGTAACCGGCTCTGCATGAATGCCATGGCTGCGGCCAATGGTAGGTGTGAACTTATGCTCAATCGCCCGTTTTTTGATGGCCGCGAGCAAAGCGTCGATGTCGGCCAGCAATATGTCGGTGGCTTGCGTCAACTGAACTGCGAGGCATGTATCGAGCACGTCCGATGACGTCATGCCCTGATGCATGAAGCGCGCTTCATCACCGACCTGCTCGGCAACCCAGGTCAGAAATGCGATGACATCATGCTTGGTCACCGCTTCGATGGCATCGATCGCTGGCACGTCAATTTTAGGATTGGTCGACCACCATTTCCACAACGCCTCTGCTGCCGACTTCGGGACCACGCCCAGATCGGCAAGCGCATCGGTCGCGTGCGCTTCAATCTCGAACCAGATGCGGAAACGGTTTTCCGGCTCCCAGATTTTGACCATGTCGGGGCGGGAATAACGTGGGATCATGCTGGCGCTTTCAAATGGATTGGAGTCGCGTGCGCCGTTAGCAGAGGTGGGCAAGTATAACAAATCTGTGGATTGCTGATTTCCGCGCTTTGCGCGCGCTGTATCGCCCGCTATCGGGGCTGCGATGGCTGACCCAATCGATACTTTGCCCGAGGATCCGTTCGACGCGATAGTCGATGCTCCGTTCGATGCGGCTTTGTCGGAACGCTACTTGATCTATGCAATGTCAACGATCACAGCGCGTTCGTTGCCCGACCTTCGCGATGGCTTGAAGCCAGTACACAGGCGGCTGCTTTGGGCAATGCGTCTGCTGCGGCTCGACCCCAGTCAGGGTTACAAGAAATGCGCGCGTGTTGTCGGTGATGTCATCGGTAAATACCACCCACATGGCGACCAATCTGTTTACGATGCGATGGTCCGCCTCGCTCAGACATTCTCGTTGCGTTATCCTCTGGTCGATGGGCAAGGAAATTTCGGCAATATCGACGGCGATAATGCTGCGGCCTATCGGTACACCGAGGCGCGGCTGACCAAGACCGCGATCGAGCTGATGAATGGGCTCGATGAAAACGGCACCGACTTCCGCCCGACTTATAATGGCGAGGACGAAGAGCCCGAGGTCATGCCGGGGCTGTTTCCGAACCTGTTGGCGAACGGTGCAAGCGGGATTGCAGTGGGGATGGCGACGAGCATTCCGTCGCACAATGCGGCCGAAATTATCGATGCAGCGACACTGCTGATTGACGAACCGACTGCGACGCACGAGCAGATCATGGAGATAGTTCAGGGACCCGACTTTGCAACCGGTGGCGTGCTGGTCGATAGCCGCGAGGTTATCGGCGCGGCTTATGCCAGCGGGCGTGGCGCAATGCGCGTGCGGGCTCGTTTTTCGACAGGGAAGCTCGACGATGGGAGCTGGGAAAGCAACGGTGTCGAGAAACAGACGGGTGGGACCTGGCAGCTTGTTGTGTCGGAAATTCCCTATCAGGTCCAAAAAGGCAAGCTGATCGAGCAAATCGCGCAATTGATTGCCGATAAAAAACTGCCGATACTTGAGGACGTCCGCGACGAAAGTGACGAGGCAATTCGCATCGTGCTGGTGCCAAAGAGCCGAAATGTCGATCCCGACGACCTCAAGAGCGCGCTTTTCCGCCTGACCGATTTGGAAACGCGTTTCTCGCTCAACATGAATGTCCTAGATGCCGAGCGCACGCCGCGGGTGATGAGTATTGGCGAAGTGCTGCGTCACTGGCTGCGGCATCAGCTCGAAGTGCTGGTGCGCAAATCTCAGCACAGGTTGGAGAAGATCGACGCGCGCTTGGAACTGCTCGAAGGCTATATCATCGCCTTCCTCAACCTTGACCGCATCATCGAGATCATCCGCACCGAGGACGAGCCTAAGCCCGTGATGATGGAGGAATTCCAGCTCAACGACCGGCAGGCCGAGGCGATCCTCAACATGCGATTGCGAAGCCTGCGTAAGCTCGAGGAAATCGAACTGCGCCGTGAACTCGACGCATTAAAGGCCGAACGGGAGGGACTGGTTCAACTGATCGAAAGTCCCGCGCGGCAAAAGACGCGGCTGAAAAAGGATCTGGCCGCGCTGCGCAAGAGCTATGCTGAAGACACAGACCTCGGACGCCGCCGCACATCGCTGGAGGAAGCCGGGCAAGCGCGCGAAATTTCATTGGAAGCCTTTGTCGAACGCGAGCCAGTAACGGTGATCATGTCGAAACGCGGCTGGATAAAAGCCATGAAGGGCCATGCCGACCTCTCCGCCAAGGCAGATTACAAGTTCAAAGAAGGCGACGGCCTCGCCTTTGCGTTCCACACACAGACCATCGACAAAATCCTGATCGCTACCGCCAATGGCCGTTTCTACACGTTGGGTGCTGACAAGTTGCCCGGTGCACGTGGTTTTGGCGAGCCGGTTGGATCGATGATCGATATCGAGGCCGGAAACGACATAGTTTCGGTATTTCCTGCTACACCCAATGGCCGGATGTTGCTCGCCGCGTCTACCGGCAAGGGGTTCATCTCGAAAATGGCTGACGTTATGGCCGAAACCCGCAAAGGCAGAGGTGTCGTCACCCTGAAACCCGGAGCGAAGCTAAAGGTTGTGCGGCCTGCGCCTCCGGAAACCGACGACGACGCTTTGTTGAAGGACCAATACATTGCGGTGGTAGGTGACAACCGCAAACTGGTCGCCTTTCCCATGAGCGAAATTCCCGAAATGGCCAAGGGGCAGGGTGTAACGCTGCAACGCTACAAGGATGGCGGGCTGGCCGATGCGATCTGTTTCCGGATGAACGAAGGTCTCAGCTGGGCCATGGGCGGCGACAGTGGTCGGACTCGGACAGAAAACGACATGTCGCTTTGGCGGGTCGCACGAGGGGCCGCGGGACGACTCCCGCCACAGGGTTTTCCTAGGAACAACCGGTTTGATTAACCGCCCGTCGGACAAAAATTAACCTTTTGTTTGTCACGATTGAAGTGACGATTTTTTACAACTGATCGTTATTTGTGACGGGAATGACAGCTACAGCGCGCCGCGACCTACGAGTAACTTCGCCCTTCAGCAATATGCTGAGCAAGGGGCGGGTTCCGCAACCCACTGATCCTAAAGTTGAATTTGCCTGGCTTGCTTCATTGCCCATCGCTGGCGCGATTTTTCGAATCGATGGCGATCGTGTGCGGCACGTTCTCAGTAATCCGAAATTCGATGATCTGGCATTAGGATTCGAACGCGAATCCGGACTCGACATGGCGACATTGGCCGATCGGGCATTTTCGATGGTCGATGCTGGACGCGACACGCATTTTGAGTGCTGGCAGTCGCACGATATGGTCAATCGCCGCGAACTGGAAATCAGCATCGCGCGTTTCGGTAGAGATGGAAAGTTGTTACTGCTGTCTATTGTCGACCGCACAGCCGAGGCAGTCAGCCGTATCAACCTGCGCCGCGAAATGCTAAGCGACAGCCTCACGGGTTTTTGCAATCGCACCGGCTTTGAGGAAGAGATCGAGGGGGCGATTGAGGCGCTGGTAAAGTCGGGCGGGGCTGCTGGCTATGCAATTATTCTGATCGACCTCGCGCGTTTCAGCCGGGTAAATGAATCGGTTGGCGCAATGGCGGGTGATGAGCTGATCATCACCGTTGCCCGCCGACTTAATTCGCGCATCCGGAGCAATGAAATACTGTGCCGTCTGGGCGGCAATGAATTTGGGTTGTTCGTACATCTAGGCGACGAAACGTCTGACATCGACCGCATCGCAAAACGGCTTACCGAAGCATTTGTCGATCCGTGCCAACTTTCCAATTTGGAAATCCAGGTCGAATGTGCGGTCGCGGCGGCTGTCGGCGAAGTCGGCATCGACGATCCCATGGACACGCTGCGCCACGCGCAGATCGCTCTCAAAAAGGCCAAGCTGACCAAGTCGTTCGAGCTTTACGCCACCGGCTCGGTTGATACGGCGCGCCATCGATTCAGCCTCGAAACAGACTTGCGCCGTGCGCTAAAGCGTGGCGAACTCGAACTGCACTACCAGCCGCTTGTCGATCTCGGCACGGGTTCGCTCAGCGGCTTCGAAGCGCTTGCTCGCTGGCAACACCCTGATCTCGGCGCGATTTCGCCGGTCGATTTTATCCCGGTGGCTGAAGAGAGCGGACTCATCGTACCCCTGGGCCGCTGGGCGCTGGATCAGGCCGCGCGGACGATTGCCGACTGGGACGTGCGCCTAGATTCGGTTTCCGATTTCCGCATCTCGGTAAATATGTCGGCGGTACAGATGCAGCGTGACGATATCGTTGCGGCCGTCAGGTCTGCATTGTCGGATGCCGACATCTCGGGCGACCGCATGACGCTCGAATTGACCGAAAGTGCGTTTATCAACGATCCTGAAGGGGCGAAACGGCTGCTAAATTCGCTTAAGTCTTTGGACACGCACCTTGCGATGGATGATTTCGGCACCGGCTATTCTAACCTTGCTTATTTACAGCAATTGCCGATCGATGTGCTCAAGATTGACCGCAGTTTTGTGTCCGACATGATCATCGACAAAGACAAGCGCGCGATCGTGCGCACGGTTTTGTCGCTAGCGCGCGCCTTGGGCATGAAAACAACGGCAGAAGGCATCGAAAGCGAAGAAGTTTCTGATGTGCTGCGTCGCTTGGGTTGTTCCGTCGGGCAGGGATATTATTACGCGCGACCTATGACCGCCGATGCCGCTTACGCGTTTTTAGAAGCGGATCGAGCGTCCGCGACGCTTTGAGCAGCAATTTCGGCGAGCCTGTCGGCAGACGGGAAGCCTTCCGAAATCCATGACGATTCAATCTTTCGCAGGGTGCGCGCAACGACTGGCCCGGCACTTAACCCCATGCCGATAAGGTCGCCGCCTTTGAGGCCGAATTTGGGCGTTTGCCATCCGTCGAGCTTCGCCAGACATTTGCCGAGTTCCTCATCCGATGCATATAGCATCGCGGCGTCGCGCGCGCAGTCAACTCCGCTGCGATAGGCCAAGGCCCGGATAGTGTCGGACGTGGGTTGCGGCACTGAAACACGGAATGCCAAGATATCGCGCATCTTGTTCGACAGTTTGAGCCGCGCCGCGACCCGATCCACGCTGGCCTCGTCTTTCGGTAACAGTGTCAGGAGTCGTGCCGCGAGCGATGGACCTTGCGGAAGGACTTTTTCACGTTCGGTCAATGCCGTAAGCTTTTGCATAGCATCCTCGACAAGCTCGGGCAGAAACGGCGCGAAAATGCCATTATCAACCATCAGCGAAACAGCACCGACCGGGTTGGGCAAGGCCAAAATCTTGATCAATTCCTGCGCAATCCGTTCGCGAGAAAGTGCGGTCAGGCCATGCACACCATTTGCGCACGCCGCAACGGCTTCGTCATCGACCGGTCCGTGCCCGTAACGTGCAAGGAAACGGAAATAGCGCAATATACGAAGGAAATCCTCAGCGATCCGCTGGTCAGCATCGCCGATGAAGCGGATCACACCAGCTTCCAGATCTCGAAGCCCCTCGAAATAGTCGAATATCTCGCCTGTTTGGGGGTTGGCATAGAGAGCGTTGATCGTGAAATCGCGGCGCGCTGCGTCCTCGCGCCAGTCCGTCGAAAAGGCGACAACGGCGCGCCGCCCGTCCGTAGCAACGTCACGGCGCAGTGTCGTTATTTCATAGTTTTTTCCGTCGGCGACTGCGGTAACGGTGCCGTGTTCGAGGCCGGTCGGGATGGCCTTGATCCGCGCCGCCTCCAGCCGGTCAATAACCTCATCCGGAGTTAAAGTTGTTGCAAGGTCAATATCTGCCACGTCAAGACCAAGAAGAGTGTCGCGAACGGCGCCGCCCACGTATCGCGGCCCACCATGTTCATCCTTCAGCGCGGCAACGAGCTCTTTCAGGCCGGCGGCATGCCGCCAATCCGCATCGGGAAGCACGCTGTTCATCTTAGGCGCCGCGCGAGGTTCGCGATAATCCCGGCGGTAACGCCCCAGATCCGCCTCTCGCCCCATTGCATGTCATAATAGGTCCGCTGTTGCCCGTTCCAGATCGTTTCTTTCTTCACCGCGCTTGCCGGGTCAAGCAGGAAGGTGAGTGGAACCTCGAACCAGTCCTCTACTTCTTCCGGATTGGCGCGCAGCGGCAGGTCAGGAGGGATGATGCCAACCACCGGTTCAATACGATAGCCACTGCCTGAGTAATAAGTGTCGGCAATCCCGATAACCTGCACATCGGTCGGGCAAATGCTGAGTTCCTCATCCGCCTCGCGCAAGGCTGCAGAAATCGCATCGGCATCAACCTCGTCGACTTTGCCGCCGGGGAAGGCCACTTGTCCTGCGTGGCTACGCAACCATTCAGGTCGTTGTGTTAATATGACACCGGGTTCGCGCCGGTCGGTGATTGGAATCAACACGGCGGCGGCGCGATGCCCTTCGTCGCCGAGATAGCGTTCGTCCTCGATAGCGATGCTCCGCGCCGGGTCCAACGCCGCTTCGATGCGTGCGATCCAGTTCATACAGGCGCGCCGATCTCAAACGCAACGCCATTGCTCCATACCGTTGGAGCGTGCGGGCTTTCGCCAAGAGCGATTTCTGCGAGTTCATAATATGCAGAACGCGATAGCTTTGCCCAAAGCCCGTTTCTGACATGCAAATACGGGATGTCGTCACGCAACTCGATGGCATGCTCCGGCCCAGCAACGACGAGATCATCGCTGTTTAGGCGAAAAGCCAGTGAGCGTTGGGTACCTTCGCGTTCGCTCTGCATCTCGACCGCGACAAAAGGCGCGTCGTCAACCTTGATCGATAGTTTTTGCTCCGGCGTTACCAGCCAATGGCTGCCATCGGCGTCGCGCCGTAGCAGGCTGGAAAAGGCTCTAACCATTGCAGGCCGCGTAATCTCACCGCCTTGATGATACCATTTGCCGTCCGCAGCGATCCGCATTTCGCTGTCACTGGATTTTTTTGGTTCCCAGCTTTCTACAGGAGGCAATTTTCGTTCAGCAACTAATTTAGCGATATCTGCAAGGTTCAGCTTTGCAAGGTCTGGCGCGTCATAAGGCATAGCTAGGCGATACGGCTAAAGCCACCAGTCGTCAAAGGCTTGTCCGCGGACCAAGCATGCCGGCCTGGGGGAGCGGCATGCCGTCCGGATTGCGGAGCAGTAACCGATGCGCTTCCCACGCACCGGGTAATATCCAGCCGCCTGTGCCTTCCGCATGGAAACCGAAACGCCCATAATATTCGGGGTCGCCAATCATCACCATCGGGGCATCGCCGGTTTGCACGGCGGCGAGCGCCGCGTGCATCAGGCGGTGTCCGATGCCTTGACCTTGTCGGTCAGGTGAGACCGCAACGGCGCCGACAAGTATTAATGGCGCGTCACCTATTGAGACCGGCCAGCACTGGATACTTCCTATAACCGGATAGTGATCAGTGACGGCAAATGACAGATGCGCGATGACAGGCATGTCCTTTCGCAGCAGATAGGCCGTCCGCTGTCGACGGTCCGCGCCGAATGCGTCGTCGAGCAACTTTTCGACATCGTCAGCGCGCACGCTGCTAAGGGCAACAAGCTCCATCATCGGTCATGCTGCCCCGGTTCGGGAATCGCGGCGCGCAACCAGCAATAATGCGGTCAATGCTATCGCCCCGAAGCAAGCAGCCATGATGAACGGCGCTCCTGGGAAGTAAAACGGTGCCACCGGAGAGGTGAAAAATGCCAGCGCGTTATTGTATCCGAGCTGCGCCAGCAAAAATGCCAGCGCCGACATGCTGCCGGTCAGTCCTTGTAATTCGCCTTGCTGATTCGGCGGGGTGCGCATCGACATCATGGCGTTGACTGCCGGCATCGCCATGCCGGAAAATCCGTTGATAATGTTAAGCAGCAAGGCGACGGTGCCGTTGGTCAGGAATGCGACAATCAGGTAGCTGGCGATACCAAAGCCCATTCCGATCAGCGCGGTGCCGCGTTCGCCAAAGCGTTTCACGGCCCTGCCGATTATGAATGTCTGGAATAGTACCATGGAAACACCGACCAACGTAAGGGAAACGCCAGTCATCT
Source organism: Sphingomonadales bacterium (assembly GCA_031400695.1). GTDB lineage: Bacteria > Pseudomonadota > Alphaproteobacteria > Sphingomonadales > Sphingomonadaceae > Sphingorhabdus_B. Next base: position 23,138 of record JANNQI010000009.1, read on the forward strand.
TGCTATCCCAGCCGAACTGCGCCCTTGCAAAAAATGCCCAGGAAGCGGGATAGATGTTTATTGAGCAAACCCAGACGAAATAGACAAAAGCAACAGGCAATATGCCCTTTATCTTTCCCAAGCTTGCAAGTGCTCCCAACGGATTGGCGCGCCGCCATTCGAACGGACGCCGGCGTTCCTCGCCCATTGTTTCGGGAAAAACAAAGTAGCCATAAATACCGTTGGCAAAAGCAAGCCCCCCGGCAACGAAAAAGGGCAGGCGTGTGCCGTATTCGGCGAGCAATCCGCCAAGCGCCGGCCCCATGATAAAGCCAAGACCGAACGCTGCCCCCACTTTACCGAAACTGGCCGCCCTGTCTTCCGCAGCGGACATATCGGCCATCGCGGCATTCGCTGGTCCAAAAATCGCGCCGAATCCGCCGGCTATCGATCGTCCGACGAACAGCCAGATAATAGATGGCGCAAGGCCCATAAGCAGAAAGTCGGCGCCGAACCCGAACAGTGAAACGAGAAAAACCGGACGCCGTCCGAACCGGTCGCCAAGATTTCCCATAATCGGCCCGAGCAGGAACTGGAAAATGCCGTAAGCCGCGCCGATCCATGCGCCGATGCGCGTTGCTTCCGACAGGCTGACATTGGTGAGTTCGCGGATAAGGTCAGGCAAAACAGGCATGATGATGCCGAAGCCCACCGAATAGATGAAGACCGTAAGCAGGACGAAGCGGCGTGCGCGCTTTTGTATGGCAGGATCGGTAATCATCGGCGCGTCCTGTCAGCGCGAGCCTGCTTTGTCCAACTGAATGTCAGTGCCGGTGCGAGGATTATTTTCATAAATTGCCTTTGCGCAGGCGTTGGGTTAGCGTTGCAAAAAACGTGGTCGCACCGGGGAGTAAGATACGTGGATGAACAGGGAATTCCGGCAGAAACGGTCGAATCCGTAAAAACACCAAATCCGCAGCTAAGCCCTGTGGCTGCGAAAGAACCACTCGATATTCAAGGAACGGTAATCCTGATTGCAGGCATAGGGGCCTTTATCTGGGGCCTGGTTTCTGCGCTCGGCACTGGCTGGGGCTTTTGGGAATATACCAGCGGTCTGAAAGGCGTGACTTGGGCGTTTTTCCTTGCACTGGGGGCAATATTGCTCGGTGCGCTCTTCGGTTGGCGCGCCAGAAAGTCGATAACGCCGCCGCCAAGGAAGCGGCGCTGGGCCGGGATGCTCGCTGGGCTGATCTATGCCGGCTGGGTGGGTACTTTCCTGACGGCAGCACTTACCGTGCCCGCAATTCACGATATTTCCACCGACCTTGCAGACCCACCGGCGTTTCGTACGCTGAGTTTGCGCGCTGACAACCTTGATGCGATCCCTGGAATGGACAACGAAGAAATGAAGGGCATGACGCCTCAGCAGCGCTGGGTCCTCATCCATCAAAAGAAATATCGCGATATCCGTTCGGTCCGTATCAACGAGCCGGTACCATCGGTGATTTCTAAGGCCGAGCGGCTTGCCAAGGCGCGCGGCTGGGACGTGGCTGTGTCACTACCTGAAGAAGGACGGTTGGAAGCGACCGTAACCAGCGCCTTGTTCCGTTTCAAAGACGATATAGTGCTGCGCGTCAAGCCGACGGACACGGGCGAGGGCAGCATCGTTGATATGCGTTCGGTTAGCCGCGTTGGCGTCAGCGATCTCGGCGTGAATGCAAAGCGCATACGTTCGTTTCTGGCAGACCTATCGGGGACGGTTACTTCGGTCCCTCAATAGACTTTATTTCTTTGGGGTTAATTTGAGCAGTCGGCCTTGTGAACCGGCGCGCTGATCCTCGAGCAACCAGATAGCGCCATCCGGGCCCTGTTCAACCTCGCGAATGCGCGCGCCCATGTTCCATTGGTCGGCCTTGGTCGCGGTTTCTCCGTCTAGTTTGACTCGGACTAGGGCCTTCGCACCGAGGCCGCCGATGAAGGCACTGCCTTTCCAGTCGCTGAACATGTCCCCTGAATAAATCATCAAACCACCCGGCGAAATCGCCGGGTTCCAGAAGACTTTTGGCGCCTCGAAACCGTCGCCCGGAGCGTGATCAGGAATGTCATCGGTTGCGGCACCATAGTTGCGCCCGTTAGACACTTTGGGATAGCCGTAATTGGCGGCTTTCTTGACTAGGTTAAGTTCGTCACCACCCTCGGGACCCATTTCCTGATTCCAAAGGCGTCCTTGCGCATCGAACGCAATGCCAAGCGGATTACGGTGGCCATATGACCAGATTTGCGCTTTTACCCGACCCTGGTCGTAAAAGGGGTTATCAGAAGGGATCATCCCGCCATCGGTCAGACGCACGATTTTGCCCAAATTCTGGTTCAAATCTTGCGCCGGGGTAAATTTCTGCCGCTCGCCGCTGCTGATGTAGAGCATCCCGTCCGGTCCGAAGGCGAGACGGTGGCCGTAATGGCCCTGCCCGGAGACCTTCGGTTCCTGCCGCCATATGACTTGGACATCGGTCAGCATCGGTTTTCCGGCTTCGCTGCCGAGCTTTCCACGAGCCACAGCCGCGCCATATCCTCCTTCGCCGGCTTCTGCGAAGCTCAGATAAACATATTTGTTGTTCGCGAAATCGGGATGGATGATCACATCGCCCAAGCCGCCTTGGCCACCATAGGCCACCGACGGAACGCCGCCGACTTCAACCACTTCGCCTTCGGATTCCCAAAGCAGCAGCTTGCCTTTTTTCTCGGTAATCAGTGCCTGATTGAATTCGGGGAGGAAAGCCATGGCCCAAGGCTCTTCGAAATCGGCAATCACCGTTGTTTCGAATGGCTTGTCGCTGCTGCTGGCAGGCGCTGCGTCGCTCGCAACGGGCTGGCAGGCGGCGGCGATCAACGATGCGCTAATCAGGAATGACAGTTTCTTCATGGGTGATGCTCCTCTGCTTCTGCAACGCAAATTGGTGTATGCTTGTTCCAAGTGCAAGAGGCTTGCATATCCGTGCGCCAAAGCATATACGGCACTCATCCTTACATTGAGAGACTTTGGAAGGGCTGGCGCCTCTTGGGGCCGGCACCAAGAAGCTTTTGCATTGCATCAGAAAGACTGACGTTGCCAGACCTCGATAAACTAACCGCATTGATCGCACCCGAAGCCGAAGCGCTCGGCTTTGCGCTCGTGCGCGTCGCGTGGTTCGAGACTGGCGGGCAGGGAAGCGACGAGCCGACTTTGCAGGTGATGGCCGAGCGCCCCGACACACGACAACTTGGCATTGATGATTGTGCCGCGCTATCACACCGGATTTCAGACAAGTTCGATGAACTCGACCCGATTGAAGAAGCCTATCGCTTGGAAGTCAGCTCTCCCGGTATTGACCGGCCGCTTACACGGCTATCGGACTTTACCGATTGGGCGGGGCATGAGGTCAAGGTTGAACTTGCCGAGCCAATGGATGGACGCAAGAATATCCGTGGCAACATTGTTGGCATTGATGGCGAGAATATCCTCGTAGATGACCGCAAGTCGGGCCGCCTGACATTCGCATTTTCCAATATGGGCAGCGCCAAGCTGCTCTTGACAGACCGCCTGATTGCGTCGACTGCGCCCATCAACAGCGATGGGGCCGACGAAGTAGAGGCTGATCCCATTAACGACGAAGCACAGGAAGACGAAGACCATGGCCAGTAGTATTGCCGCCAACAAGGCCGAATTGCTTGCAATCGCCAACGCGGTTGCATCGGAAAAGATGATCGACAAGGCGATTGTCATCGAGGCGCTTGAAGAAGCCATCCAGCGCGCCGCTCGTGCACGTTATGGTGCCGAAAATGACATCCGTGCAAAGCTCGACACGCAGACCGGCGACCTTCGTTTGTGGCGCGTTGTTGAAGTCGTCGAAGAAGTCGAAGATTATTTTAAGCAGGTAGACCTGAAGCAGGCTGAAAAGCTGCAAAAGGGCGCTGTGGTTGGTGACTTTATCGTCGATCCGCTACCGGCCGTTGATCTTGGCCGCATCGATGCTCAGTCGGCAAAGCAGGTGATTTTCCAAAAGGTTCGTGACGCAGAGCGCGAGCGCCAGTTTGAAGAGTTCAAGGACCGTACCGGCGAAATCATCACCGGCGTCGTCAAGTCGGTTGAGTTTGGCCATGTTGTGGTTGACCTTGGCCGCGCAGAAGGCGTTATTCGCCGCGACCAGCAAATTCCGCGCGAAGTCGTTCGCAACGGCGACCGCGTCCGTGCGCTGATCATGAAGGTGCAGCGCGAAAATCGCGGGCCGCAGATATTGCTTAGCCGTGCGCATCCCGACTTCATGAAGAAGCTATTCGCACAAGAAGTCCCCGAAATTTACGATGGCGTCATCGAAATCAAGGCCGCTGCACGTGACCCGGGCAGCCGCGCCAAGATCGGCGTCATCAGCTATGATAGCTCGATTGACCCCGTTGGCGCCTGCGTCGGCATGAAGGGCAGCCGCGTTCAGGCCGTCGTTCAGGAAATGCAGGGCGAGAAAATCGACATCATTCCATGGTCGGAAGATACAGCGACCTTCATCGTCAACGCGCTTCAGCCCGCAACGGTCAGCCGCGTGGTTATCGACGAAGAAGAAGGTCGCATTGAAGTCGTCGTTCCGGACGATCAGCTGAGCCTTGCCATTGGCCGTCGCGGCCAGAATGTCCGTCTGGCGTCGCAGCTTACCGGACGCGGTATCGATATCATGACCGAGCAGGAATCGAGCGAGAAGCGGCAAAAGGAATTTGTTGAACGCTCCGAAATGTTCCAACAGGAACTCGACGTTGACGAAACGCTCGCGCAGTTGCTTGTCGCTGAAGGGTTTAGCGAGCTTGAAGAAGTCGCCTATGTCGATCCCGCCGAAATCGCTACGATCGAAGGTTTCGACGAAGACCTTGCCGCCGAACTGCAAAGCCGTGCGCAGGAAGCATTGGAACGCCGCGAGGAATCGAACCGCGCCGAACGTCGCGAACTGGGTGTCGAGGACGCACTAGCCGAACTACCCGTGCTGACCGAAGCAATGCTGGTCACGCTTGGTAAGGCAGGCATCAAGACGCTCGACGATTTGGCCGACCTCGCGACCGACGAGCTAATCCAGAAGGCCCGCGAGCCGCGCCGCAATGAACGCAGCGACCGTGAAGTCCGTCGCAATCGCACCGAAGACAAGGCTGGCATATTGGCGGTCTATGGGCTTTCTGAAGAGCAGGGCAACGAGATCATCATGGCTGCTCGCGCGCATTGGTTTGAAGAGGAGGACGCCATTGCCGCGGACACCTCCCAATGAGAACCGACACTCCCCAGTAAGGAAGTGCATATTATCGGGTGAGCATGGCGACCGCGCCACGCTGATCCGGCTTGCCCTCGGTCCCGACGGCATCGTAGCACCCGATATCTTCGCCAAGGCCCCGGGTCGTGGCGCGTGGATCGGTGTAAATTCCGAAGAACTGTCCAAGGCGCAGGCCAAGGGTAAACTTGCCGGATTGCTTCGTCGTGCATTCAAAACCGAAAAGATCGAACTGATCGACGACCTTTCCGGGCGTATCGAACGCGGGCTAGAGAAGGCCTTTCTCGACCGCCTGGGCTTGGAAGCACGGGCAGGGCATCTTATCTTGGGTGCCGAGAAGATCGACGGCGCCTCGCGGAGCGGCCAAGTTAAGCTGTTGCTCCATGCGGCGGACGCGAGCGCCGATGGCAGCGGTAAACGCGATCAAGCCTGGCGCGTTGGGGAAGACCAGGAAGGTTCGGGTAAGGGCGGTATCAAGCTGCCCGTCGATCGCGACGCAATTTCGGCGGCGCTTGGACGGCAAAATGCCGTCCATGTTGCTCTGATCGACCAAAAAGCAGCCGACCGAGTGATGCATCATCTTGGACGCTGGCTAAATTTCAAAGGATGCAGTAATGCGCCCCTCGATTCCGGTAGCATCGCTCCGGAGCAGCGGGGCGCTGACACTGACATCTCCGCTATTGATTGAGTAAGGACGGTTCTGTTTCGATGAGTGATGATACCAACAATAAGCCGACATTGACGCGCAAGCCGCTTACCCTGAGCCGCTCGCTCGAATCCGGCGAAGTCAAACAGACCTTCAGCCACGGCCGCACCAACAAGGTGGTGGTCGAGGTCAAGCGCAAGAAGCTTGTCGGCAAGCCCGGCTTTGTTGCTGAACCTGAAGTCGCGGCCCCACCCCCCCCACCGCCGCCTTTAGCAGCGCCTGTTGCGGCGGCTCCTTCTGCGCCTGCACCACGGCCCGCGGCCAACGACATGCTCAGCCGTCAGGAGCGTCAGGCGAAACTTTTGCGTGAAGCCGAAGAAGCGCGTCTGGCCATGCTTGAGGAAAGCAGCCGTCGCGAAGCCGAACAGCGCGCGCAAAAAACCGAAGAAGAAAAGCAGCGGGCTCAGGCAAATCGTGAGGAAGCGGCTGCACCACCACCACCACCGCCTGCCGCCGCCGCTTCCGTCGAGCCTGAAAGCTTTGAACCCGTTGCCGAAGAAACCAATAAGGACGGTGCAACGCCTGCACCGCGCCGTTTTACACCGGTAGAAGCACCCAAGCGCCCCGAACGCGAGCGTGAGGAAGCCAAGAAGGCACCGCATCGTCCGACCCGTGGCGCAGCCGATGACCGCCGTCAATCAGGGAAGCTAACTGTTACGCGGGCGCTTGAAGGCGATGACGGCGCACGTGCGCGTTCGCTCGCCGCGTTGAAACGCGCGCGTGAAAAAGAAAAGCGCTTGCATGGCGGTGGCAACCGTCAGACGCAACCCAAGCAAGCGCGCGACGTTGTTGTGCCAGAAACCATTACGGTCCAGGAACTCGCCAACCGTATGGCCGAAAAGGGCAGCGATCTGGTCAAGGCGCTCTTCAAGATGGGCATGCCGGTCACGATCAACGAAACCATCGACCAGGACACCGCAGAATTGCTCGTCGAAGAGTTTGGCCATAACATCACGCGTGTTTCCGATTCGGATGTCGATATCGTCCATGACGAAGATGTCGATGCGCCGGAAACGCTGAAATCGCGTCCTCCGGTTGTGACCGTGATGGGTCATGTCGACCACGGCAAAACATCGTTGCTCGATGCCTTGCGTGGGGCCAATGTCGTGTCAGGCGAAGCTGGCGGAATTACTCAGCACATTGGCGCTTATCAGGTGAAGGCAAAAGACGGTTCGCTGATAACTTTCCTCGATACTCCGGGTCACGAAGCCTTTACCCAGATGCGCCAGCGTGGCGCATCGGTAACCGATATCGTCATCCTCGTGGTTGCTGCAGACGATGGCCTCATGCCGCAAACAATCGAAGCGATAAAGCATTCTAAGGCTGCTGGCGTGCCGATGATTGTTGCGATCAACAAGATCGACAAGGAAGGTGCGAACCCACAGAAGGTTCGTGAACGGTTGCTGGAGCATGAAGTCATCGTCGAAAAAATGGGCGGTGATGTGCTTGATGTTGAAGTTTCGGCACTCAAGAAAACCGGCCTCGACGATTTGCTCGAGAAATTGGCGCTGCAAGCCGAACTCATGGAGCTGAGAGCCAACCCTGACCGCCCGGCAGAAGCCGTGGTTGTCGAAGCACAGCTCGACAAGGGCCGTGGTGCGGTCGCAACTGTGCTGGTCAAGCGCGGCACGCTGAAACGCGGCGACATCTTCGTTGTCGGCGCCGAAAGTGGCAAGGTCCGGGCGCTAATTAATGACAAGGGGCAGCAGGTTTCTGAAGCTGGTCCAGCGACTCCGGTCGAGGTGCTCGGTCTTACCGGTGTGCCATCGGCAGGCGATGTTCTGACGGTGGTCGAAAATGAAGCCCGTGCGCGTGAGGTTGCATTGTACCGAAAGGAACAGTCGACCAAGGTCCGCACCGCGCAGGTCACGCCGAACCTTGAAAATCTCTTCGATAATCTGTCGGCCACGCGCGCGATGGAATATCCCGTGGTTATCAAGGGCGATGTGCAGGGTTCGGTCGAGGCAATCGTCACCGCGCTTAACAATATCTCGACCGACGACATCAAGGTTCGGGTTTTGCTGGCAGGCGTTGGTGGGATTACCGAATCTGACATGCTGCTCGCGGCGGCATCCAATGCACCGCTCATCGGGTTCAACGTGCGGCCGAATAGCAAGGCGGCGGCGCTCGCCAAGCGTGACCGTGTTCGCCTGAAATATTTCGATGTGATCTATCACCTAACCGCCGACATCGCCAAGGAAATGGCGGGCGAACTGGGTCCAGAAATCATCGAAACCGTTGTCGGTCGTGCCGAAGTCAAGGACGTGTTCAAATCTGGCAAGCGCGACAAGGCTGCTGGTTTGCTGGTCAGCGAAGGGGTCATCAAGAAAGGCCTGTTCGCGCGCCTTACCCGCGAGGACGTCATCGTATCGAAAACCACAATCGCATCGCTGCGCCGCTTCAAAGACAATGTCGATGAAGTCCGTGCCGGTATGGAATGTGGTGTCGTTCTGGCGGACACCAACGACGTCAAGACTGGGGACATGCTCGAAGTCTTCGAGGTTGAGGAGCGTGAACGGACGTTGTGAGTTTAGCTCAGACCTGAAAGGGGAGCTTTATGGCCAAACATAACGACACTGGGCCGGAAGGCCGTTCGGTCCGCTTGCTTCGGGTCGGCGAACAGTTTCGGCATATCCTGTCCGAACTGCTCGCACGCGACGAAGTGCATGACGATGTGCTGACTAGCCATAGCGTCAGTGTGACCGAAGTTCGCATGTCGCCCGACTTGCGACATGCGACCGCATTTATCAAGCCGCTGCTCGGCGCGAATGAGGAAGCGGTGCTGAAAGCACTGAGGACCAACACCGCGTTTTTTCAGAAGGAAGTCGCATCGCGGGTAAGCATGAAATATGCGGCGAAACTGAAGTTTCTGGCCGATGACAGCTTCGACCAAGCTGCGCAAATCGAGGGACTGCTGGCACAGCCAAAGGTTCAACAGGATCTGACCGACAGCGAAGATTGATGGCGAAGATCTATTTCTATTATGCCTCAATGAACGCAGGCAAATCATCGACCTTGTTACAGGCTGCGTTCAACTATGGTGAGCGGGGCATGAAAGTCATGCTTTGGACCGCGGCATTGGATGACCGTCCCGGTTTTGGCGCGATCAGCTCGCGGATCGGGTTGGCGGGGGACGCAAGCCGGTTTGAGGCTTCGACTGATATTGAGGTCGCGGTGCTCGAAAGGCATCAGGAAACTCCTCTGGCCTGCGTTTTGATTGACGAGGCGCAATTTCTCTCGAAAGATCAAGTTTGGCAATGCGCTAGACTGGCTGACAAGGCTGCTATTCCGGTCGTCTGCTACGGTTTGCGCACCGATTTTCAGGGCGAACTGTTCCCTGGCTCTGCGGCGCTGCTCGGTATTGCAGACAGCCTAGTCGAGTTGAAAGGCGTTTGCGATTGCGGTCGCAAGGCAACGATGAACCTTCGTGTCGACGAATTCGGCAAAGCTGTCTTCGACGGCGCGCAGACCGAAATCGGCGGTGATGACCGCTATGTGGCAATGTGCCGCAAACATTTTATGGAAGCCCGGGCAGGGACCTAATTTTAATTGCCGGTTCATTTTGGTAGGCTTAGTTTGCGCTAATGAGAAATACTACCGCCCTTATTTTAATTGCAGCCACGCTAGCTGTTCCTGTTCGAGCCAAAAAGCCGACGCCGCATGTCTGGCCCGAACTTGGTGTCGAAGCCCGGATCGTATTTCCCAATTATGGGGCTATCCGCAATTTCGAAGCAGACGGTAATGACGGCATCTGGATCGAAGATCGTCAGAGACGCTGGTATTATGGCGAGATCGCAGGCAGCTGCCCGGATTTAAACTTCTCGCAATCCATCGGTTTCGATACCCGTGGCGCCCCAAATTTCGACAAATTCAGTTCGATAATTGTGCGTGGCGACAAGTGCCAGCTCACCAGCCTCGTCACAGCCGAAAAACCTTTGCCACGCAAAGAACGCGAGAAATTACGCAAATCCGCAATCATGGCAGGCAAGCAGGCGGTTGCGCCTTCAAATTGACTCCGTACCCTGCTGCCCTAAAGGCGTCGCATGCATGGTTGGATTATTCTCGATAAACCCATAGGGCTAGGATCGACGCAGGCGGTCGCGGCGGTAAAGCGCAATTTGCGTGAAGCTGGCTTTGGCAAGGTCAAGGTCGGACATGGCGGGACGTTAGATCCACTGGCGACAGGAGTGCTACCGATCGCAATAGGCGAAGCGACGAAGCTTTGCGGGCGGATGCTGGATGCGTCAAAGACATACGACTGCACCATATCCTTCGGCACCGAAACCAGCGGATTGGACGCCGAAGGCGAAGTAGTTGCCACATCTCAACATCGTCCGACGCTTGCCGAAATCGAGGCGGTGTTACCGCAGTTCATTGGGCCAATCGAGCAAATTCCCCCTGCTTACTCGGCAATCAAAATCGACGGCAAACGCGCATACGACCGCGCTCGTGCGGGCGAAGAAGTTCAGATGATGGCGCGGTCGGTGACGATTTACTCTCTCTGCGTCTCCGCGTCTCCGCGCGAACAAAAAATACTCACGCGGAGACGCGGAGACGCGGAGGAGATCGTTAACGAAATTACGCTCACTGCCGATGTATCCAAAGGCACATATATTAGGTCGCTGGCGCGAGATATTGCCCACGCCCTTTGCACCGTCGGCCATGTCACAATGCTCCGCCGCACCCGTGCCGGGCCTTTCACTCTCGAAGCTGCGATTTCGCTGGACAAACTCAATGCTTTCGGTCAAGGCGCGGGCCAAGAAGACATTATCTTGCCGATCGAGGCAGGGCTGGTCGACATCCCGGCTCTAGATCTCTCCCCGGAACAGGCAAGGGCAGTCCAAGCGGGCCGCGTCTTGACCGGGATTGCCATGAAAGATGGGCTACATTGGGCGAGGGGTGCGGATTTGCGGCCTTTGGCGTTAGTGGAGAACATCGACGGGGAATTGAGAACCGTCCGTGGCTTTAACCTCTAAATCACGATGTTCGAAGGAAAAACATGACGATTACTGCGACACGCAAAGCCGAAGTTATTAAAGAACATGCTCGCGAAGCCAACGATACCGGATCGCCCGAAGTGCAAGTTGCAATTCTGACCGAACGTATCAACGCTTTGACTGACCATTTCAAAGCCAACCACAAGGATAATCATTCGCGTCGTGGACTTTTGATGATGGTGAACAAGCGTCGTTCGCTTCTGGATTATCTCAAGAAAATCGACGGCGAGCGTTATGCTGCCCTCATCGCGAAGCTTGGTCTTCGTAAATAAGATTCATAAAGCGGCCTCAATCGGGGCCGCTTTTTGCATGGGGTCGTCCGGCAATGAGGCTGGACTGCCATAGGGGCTCGAAATGCCCCAACCGTTTGCGGATCGGATCATCCGCTCATCAGAGGCCCCGCATCGCATAGGGCATGCGGGTCAAAGGAAATAAAATGTTTAACACGAAAACTGTATCAATCGAGTTGGGCGGACAGACCCTCACTCTCGAAACGGGCAAGGTTGCCCGTCAAGCCGACGGTGCTGTCATGGCGTCGCTGGGCGAAACTGTTGTGCTTTGCGCGGTTACCGCGGCAAAGTCGGTGAAGGATGGCCAGGATTTCTTTCCGCTGACCGTTCACTATCAGGAAAAATATTCCGCAGCCGGCCGTATTCCCGGCGGCTTTTTCAAGCGCGAACGCGGCGCGACCGAAAAGGAAACGTTGGTTTCGCGTTTGATCGACCGTCCACTCCGTCCTCTGTTTCCAGAGGGATTTTATAACGAAATCAACTGTATCGCTCAGGTTCTGAGCTATGATGGCCATAACGAACCCGATATCCTTGCTCTGGTTGCCGCTTCGGCTGCAATGACCATCAGCGGTGTTCCGTTCATGGGCCCAATCGGCGCAGCGCGCGTTGGTTATGTTAACGGCGAATATATCCTGAACCCGACCGACGAGCAGGTTGCTGAAGGCGATCTCGACCTCGTGGTTGCAGCGACCTACGACGCGGTGATGATGGTCGAATCCGAAGCCAATGAGCTTTCGGAAGAAATCATGCTCGGTGCCGTCCTCTTCGCGCATGACGCGTGCAAGGAAATCGTCAAGGCGATTATCAAGCTCGCCGAACAAGCCGCGAAGGAACCTTGGGCGATGGCCGAACAGGCTGACCTCTCGGCTGCCAAGGACAAGCTCAAAAAGCTCATCGGCAAGGACATCGCTGCGGCGTACAAGATCACCGACAAGTCGGCTCGGTCAAACGCGCTCAACGAAGCCCGCGCTGCGGCAAAGGCTGCCTTCACCGACGCGAGCCCGCAGGACCAGATGGCTGCTGGCAAGCTGATGAAGAAGCTCGAAGCTGAAATCGTCCGCGGCGCCATCCTGAAAGACGGCACTCGCATCGACGGTCGCAAGACCACGCAAATCCGCCCGATTTTGGCAGAAACCCACTTCCTGCCACGCTCGCACGGTTCGGCATTGTTCACTCGCGGCGAAACCCAGACCATCGCAACCTGCACCTTGGGCACCAAGGACGCAGAGCAGATGATCGACGGCCTCGGCGGCCTGCATTATGAAAACTTCATGCTGCATTACAACTTCCCGCCGTACAGCGTTGGTGAAGTTGGACGTTTCGGCGCTCCAAGCCGCCGCGACATCGGCCATGGCAAGCTCGCCTGGCGCGCGCTCCACGCCGTGCTGCCGACCAAGGACGAGTTCCCCTACACAATCCGCATCACCAGCGACATCACCGAGTCGAACGGCTCGTCGTCAATGGCAAGCGTGTGCGGCGGCAGCCTCGCGATGATGGACGCCGGCGTCCCCATCAAGCGTCCCGTTTCGGGCATCGCCATGGGCCTCATCCTCGAAGGCAAGGATTACGCAATCCTATCCGACATATTGGGTGACGAAGACCATCTCGGCGACATGGATTTCAAGGTAGCAGGCACGTCCGAAGGCATCACCACGATGCAGATGGACATCAAGATTGCCGGCATCACCCGCGAAATCTTTGAAGCGGCGCTCAACCAAGCCAAGGAAGGCCGCGCGCATATCCTTGGTGAAATGGCGAAAGCACTTGGCGAAGCTCGCGGCGAACTCAGCGCCCACGCACCGCGTATCGAAACGATGCAGATCGACAAAGCGAAGATCCGCGACATCATCGGCACCGGCGGCAAGGTCATCCGCGAAATCGTCGCCACCACTGGTGCGAAGGTCGATATCGATGACGAAGGCCTCATCAAGATTTCGTCGTCCGACATCGCGCAGATCGAAGCCGCTCGTAAGTGGATTTCGGGCATCGTCGAAGAAGCAGAAGTCGGCAAAATCTATGACGGCAAGGTCGTCAACATGGTCGATTTCGGCGCTTTTGTAAA
>JANNQI010000010.1:0-18144 GCA_031400695.1 Sphingomonadales bacterium
GCTTCGGCCAATCCGCCGCAGGATATTCCGGTCGGCTCGCGGGTGGACATCGCGGTGCTGTTCCCCGGGCTGCGGCCGCGGCATGACGGGTGGACGCAGGCGCGCACGCAGCGGTTTCTCGATACGTTGGCCTATACCGGATGCGTCAAGGATGCGGCGCGGGTGGCGGGGATGTCGGCGGTGGGTGCGCGGCGGATGCGGCGGCGCTTTCCTTTGTTCGATGCGGCGTGGAACGATGCGCTGGAGCGCGGGCAGCAGGGGCTGATCGCGATTGCCTATAAGCGCGCGGTCGAGGGGCGCGAGACCGTGATTATCCGCAAGGGCGAGGAATATGAGCGGCGGATTGCGCCGTCCGATGCGATGCTGGCGCTGATGGTCAAGCGCGGCGATATGGTGGGAGGCGGGGCATTGCCGGCGGCGCTGCGCGATCTGGCGAACCTGTCGCGCGACGAGATTATCAGCTGGCCCGAATGGCGCGACCGCCATGTGCGCTTCAACCGTTGGGGTGACAAATATGAGGCGCCCGATCCGGTCGCGACCGAGCGGCTGGTGGAGGAGCGTTGCCGCAAGCTGATGAACGGAATGCGCGCGCGGGCGAAGCGCGAGGAGGCGTGTCCGTGTTGCGAACAGAAACTGCCGCCCGACTGGCCGCAGCAATCGCTGATGGCGATGACGTTGCTGGGCGTGGTCGATATCAAGGACCATTTCGACGGCATCGCGATGGACGAGGATTGAACGGGCGTAAAATCGCTCCGTTCCGGCGCGCTGTTTACCTTTCGTTTACCATCCTTGCGCGATAATATGGCTGCGACCCACAGACTGGGTTTAGGGACCGATATTATGAAGATGATTTCCGCTTTTGCTGCTGCTGCCATGATGCTTGCGGGCACTGCGCACGCGCAAACCGCTGCTGCGCCTGCGCCGGCCGCGGCCCCTTCGCCGGTAACATTGACCAGCGATGTGAAGATCGAGCGGGTCGAGGTCGATGCCGCGGGCAAGGAGAAATTAACGCTCCACGCACCCAAATCGGTCGTGGTGGTACCGGGTGACAAGGTGTTGTTCACGCTTGAGGTGAAGAATACCGGCGCGCAGCCAGCCGCGGGCTTTCGCGCGACCAACCCGATGCCGGGGCCGGTGCAGTTTGTTTCGGTCGCCGAAGACTGGGCCGAGGTATCGGTCGATGGCGGCAAAATCTGGGGCAAATTGGCGGCATTGAAGGTCAAGACCGCGCCTGCCGATGGCACCGCCGCGGTCGAGCGTGCGGCCGATATTGCCGACGTGACTCATGTCCGCTGGATATTCCCCGACGCGATTGCGCCGGGCGGCACCCGCAAGATCAGCTACCGCGGCGTTATCAAATAACCATTGAGCTGTCCCGCGCTGGCACAAAGCCGCGCGTTGGCTAAGGTAAATACGACTCGGGGGTGTGATTAACCACCTTTAGGGGTGGCTATTGGTGCCGCGCGGACGCAGCGTCGGTCCATGAAGTTCACGGGAGTCCATCTGATGCGCCGTTTTCCGCGCCTAACCTTGCCGCTGTTGCTGGGCGTGGCGCTCGCGTTGCCGCTGGCGGCATGCGGAAGCGAGACGAGCGACGAAGCCGCTGTTGCCGACCTCGACAACAAGCTGGTCGGCAAGGGCAGCGATCCCGAAATGAACGCTGCGCTTAACGATCGCATCCTAGTCGATCCCGACCTGACCGACAGCGCCAATGTCAACACCGTCAAGGTCGCGGACAAGCCCTTGTCGGGCGCGGTTCCGGCGGACAGCGGCTATGATGGTGATGCTTCGATCGAAACGCTCGACGGCGCGAAGCTGATGCGCGCGCCCAAGCCGACTGTCATGGCTGCCGAAGATTGCACCAATTGCGGCGAGAAACGCGCGGCGACGTTGGGCGGACTCGCCGCCGACCAGGGCGTCACACGCGGCAAGGGCACCTGCGATGCCAAGCTGCAATATGGCGCGGGCTGGGCGAATCGGATGCCGCCAGAATTCCCGGTCTATCCCAAGGGCCGCGTGAAAGAGGCAGGCGGCGTCGATGGCGGCATCTGCGATATTCGCGTGGCAAGCTTTACCACGGCGGCGGCGATGCAGAGCGTTATCGACTATTATTACACCCGCGCGCGCAAGTCGGGCTACAACGCCGAACACCAGATCCGCGCAGGCGAGCATGTGTTGGGCGGCACCCGCGACAATGATGGCGGCGCCTATTTCATCACCTTTAACGCAAGCCCCGGCGGCGGCACGTCAGTGGACATTGTCGCAAACAATGGGCGGTAACACGAGTTTCACGAACCGAAGCGACTAGGGCGGCAGAGGTGCCGCCCTTTTTTTTTGCAATTGTTTCTTACTCCTTGCCTTGGGAGCGGGGGGCTTCCTGACAAAGAAGCAACAAGTTAAGCAGTTCAATTTCTGCCCTCAGTTCAAACGCTGAACAAAGGTCAGCTAACCCAAAATCTCCACCTAAAGCAGACTGTCACGACACGACAACAAAGCCGCCACTCGAACAGGAGTAGGAAAAATCGGGGTTCTCTAGTGGGACGCGCGTCAGGGCTTGACCGCCGTGGGTAGCTGACCCGAGCGGCATGGATCGCCAATGATTAACGGTTATCTCGCTGGCCTTGACCTTCATACTAAGCTATTTGCTCACCAATTGCGGCGCGTTTCGGGGGGATATGCAGATGAGAAATTTGGTAGCGGTCATCGCAGCCTTTTGTGCCGTGACTACTGTTTCAGCGTCCGCCCAGGAAGTCGGCGCGAAGGGACATCATCTGTTCGTCTGGGCGGGCGACCGTGCCAAGGCGGACAAGAATTTCATCGCGGTGATCGATGCCGACCCCGCCTCGCCCACCTACGGCCAACTGCTCACCACTGCGGCAACCAATCAGACCAGCAACAACCCGCATCATACCGAATACGTCATGCCTGCAAGCGGCAAGCTGTTCGCCAACGATCATGACGCTGGTCGCACAGTCGTGATGGATCTCACCGAACCGCTTCGCCCGAAGGAGATCGCGGTCTTCGGCAATCTGGCAGGCTACGCCATGCCGCATAGCTTCTTGCGCCTCCCCAATGGCAACGTGTTGGCGAGCTTCCAATATGCGGCGCACGGCGATCATGCGGGGCATGATGTCATGGCGATGAGTGGCACGAGCGGAGGGATCGTGGAGATCACTGAGGCTGGGACTGCGGTGCGCGCCGCGAGCAATGCCGACCCGGCGTTCGGCAACGAGGGCCTCTTGCCCTATAGCCTTGCCGTGGCCCCCGGGATCGACCGGGTGCTGGTTACCAACTCGCCGATGGGCGATGATTATCTGCTGACCAGCAACACCTATCAGATCTTCCGCTTATCCGACCTGAAGCTGCTTGGCACCCACCGGCTCGATCCGGGACCGAGCCTCAGCGGACATGTCTCCCCGGAGGAGGCGCGCGTTGCGGCCGACGGATCGGTCTATATCCAGACGCTGTCTTGCGGAGTGCAGCGGGTAACCGGCATCGACACGCAGCAGCCAGTCGCACGGCTGGTGCACCAATTCACCGGCAGTTGGTGCGGCGTGCCGACGATTGTCGGAAATTACCTTATCCAATCTGTGCCGGCGATCCACGGCTTCGTAGTGCTCGACATCAGCGATGGCGAGAAGGTGCGGGAGGTGGCCCAGCTCGTCATCGACGACAAGTATGCATCGCATTGGACCGGCTGGGACCCCAAAGCGAAGCGGCTGGTAGTCACGTCGGGCCGCGAAGGCGATCGCACTTACCTGCTCAAGCTAGACGAGGCCACGGGCAAGCTTTCGATCGACGAGGCATTCCGGGACGTGGACGGCAAGGTTGGCTTCAGCTTCGACTCCCGGGCTTGGCCGCACGGCTTCACAGGTTCGGCCATGCCGCACGGCGCGGTCTTCACACGGTAGCGGGACAGGGGCAGCCGGTGCGCGGTGGCGCCCACACATGCCTGCCGGCACCGCCTCTTGAAGAAATCCGCCATTCCGCTTTCCACCCAATTCCTGCCGTTCAAGACGGCTTTCAGGGTCACTAGAATAGGACATTCGTTCAGGGAAATTATCAATACAACCAACTATGGTCATCATCCGGACCATTTCGGCAATATCGCTGCACGCCCTCCCCTGAACGAGAGAGGGGGCTACAACAAACTCCCTTATTTGTCGTCGCTTCGGTTCCGCTGGCGCCGCGTCGCGGTTGGCGCTAAGAATCGGATAATCCGAGGAGGAACAGATGAAGTTACGGGCAACCCATATCCTGCTTTTGGCGTTTATTGCCGCTACACCTGCCGTCGCCAAAGATAATGACGATGTCGCCAAGCCGCAGGTGTATCTCGAGCTGGTGCAATGCAAGGCAATAGCCGACAGCGCAGCCCGGCTCGCCTGTTTCGACGCAGCGAGCGCCAGGATGGAGCAGGCGGCAGAGGCGAAGGACATTGTGATCCTCGACCGCGCCGAAGTGCGCAAAACCAAACGATCGCTGTTCGGATTTCTGCTGCCGAAACTGCCCTTTTTCGATGACGACAAGGAAGAAGAATTCACCAATATCGAAACGACGTTCTCATCGGTCACGCCGCTCGGCTATGGCAAATACCAATTCCAGATTCCCGACGGCGGAACGTGGGAAACGACCGAACCGGCAAAGGGAAATCTGCGTGAGGGGCAAAAGGTCAAGATTAAACGCGGCGCGGTTGGCGGATTCCTGATGCAGATCGGCAGTGGCGGCTATGTGCGGGTGAAGCGCGTTAGCTGACGCCCACCGAGCATCCTTCCCTTATCGGACATCCGCCGCTAAGGCGGGCCTTATGAACCCCATCATCCTTGTCATGTCCGGCGGCGCTATTGGCGCAGGGCTGCGTTATGGGCTTTCGCGCGCTTTGCCTTTTGCCGGCGATGGCTGGCCGTGGGCAACATTTACCGCAAATGTGCTGGGCGGGCTGGCGATGGGCGTGCTCGCTACATGGGTATTGCGCGGCGATAACTCGGCGGAACCGCTTCGGCTGTTTGTCGGCGTCGGTGTATTGGGCGGATTTACCACTTTTAGCGCATTCAGTTTGGAAATGGCGCACATGGTCGAGCGCGGGCAAGTAGGGCTGGCGGCAGGATATGCGCTAGTATCCGTATTGCTGGCGCTAGGTGCGCTGTTTGTCGGGATGATTGCGGCAAAGGCGCTTTGGGCGTGACCATCATGATATTAAGTTTTTCACGCAGAGGCGCAGAGAGCGCGGAGGTAATGATTTCTGAACTCTGCGCCTCTGCGCCTCTGCGTGAACCAATTTCTTCCGGGATTTTAGTATGACCAAGGGTGACGAAAAAGGCATTCGCCAGTTCACGGTGGAGGCTGACGATGACGGCATTCGGCTCGACCGTTGGTTCAAGCGGCATCTACCCGATGCATCGTTTAACATCGTCTCGCGCTGGGCGCGGACGGGGCAGCTGCGCGTCGATGGCAAGCGGGCGACGCCCGGGGACCGGCTTGAGGCTGGGCAGATATTGCGCGTGCCGCCAGCGGATGTGGCCGCAGCCGCATCGGCGCGTCCGGCGCGCAAACGCCGCGAGCTGACCGACGACGAGATGGAATTTGCCCTGAGCATGGTCATTCACCGCGATGATGCCGCCATCGTCCTTAACAAACCGGCGGGGCTGGCGACGCAGGGCGGGACAAAGACCGAAAACCATGTTGACGGCTTGCTCGATGCGTTGACCTTTGGCCTCGATAACCGGCCGAAGCTGGTCCACCGGCTCGACAAGGATACGTCGGGTGCGTTACTCATCGCGCGCACCTCGCGCGCGGCGGGGCATTTTGCCAAAGCCTTTTCGTCACGGACGGCTCGCAAGGTTTACTGGGCTTTGGTGGTTGGCGTGCCTGCCATCGAAGATGGTTTTATCGACCTTCCCATTGGCAAACAGCCGGGCAGTGGTGGCGAGAAAATGCACGTTGATGAAAAGGACGGCCAATCAGCACGCACGCGCTATCGCATCGTCGAACGTGCGGGCAACACTTGCGCCTGGGTCGAGTTGCAGCCCTATACAGGCCGCACGCACCAGCTGCGTGTGCACATGGCCGCCATCGGCCACCCAATCGTCGGCGATGGCAAATATGGCGGCAAGGAAGCGTTCCTGACCGGCACAATCAGCCGCAAGATGCATTTGCACGCACGCCGCATCCGCATCGATCATCCCAAAGGCGAGCAGATCGACGTGCGCGCCGACCTGCCGCCGCATATGAAAGACAGCTTTGCCGATCTTGGGTTCGAGATAGAGCTGGGTGATGCGTTGGTGCTCGATGCGCCAAAATTTGCCGAGACGCCCGAAGGCAAAAAGCGCGTTGCGGCAAACATCGCCAAATCGGCACGTAAAGAGCGCAAGGGCGAGCGCCGTTCGCGCGGGGCAGTGACCGATAAACCCAAAGACAAGAAACGCGCGCCGGCAAAAGCTGGCCAAATGGCGGCAGGCAAAAAGATTGCTGCGAAAAAGCCGGTCATTAAAAAGGCCGCTCCCAAAAGGAAGCCATAGTGCACCCGAACGCTGCATTTCGCTGGGAAGATCGTGACACGATGCGCGCATTTGCGGCGGAAATCGGTTTCGGGATGCTGTTCCTGACGACGCCCGACGGTCCGCGCGTGGCGCATGTGCCCTTTGTGTTTCTCGATGAGGACCAGATCGCTTTTCATCTGGCACGCGGCAATGCGATCACCAAATATCTCGATGGGGCGGAGGCCTTGTTCGTCATCAATGGCCCCGACGGCTATATTAGCCCCGATTGGTATGGCATCGACGATCAGGTGCCGACATGGAATTATGTCGCGCTTGAGCTGCAGGGAACGGCACGCAAGATGGATGAGGCGGCGCTGATCGCACAGGCAGACGCGCTTTCGCAAAATCAGGAGGAGCGCCTGGCATCCAAGCCCGTTTGGACTCGCGATAAAATGGCCGACGGCTTGTTCGACAAGATGCTGCGCGGAATTACCGGGTTCGAAATGCACGTCACGGCGTGGCGAAGCACCGTGAAGCTCGGCCAGAACAAAAGCGCCGAAGTACGCGCGGCGGCGGCGGATGGCGCTGAAGCGGCGGGCAATCGTGCATTGGCCCATTTGATGCGGAATCTGCCTGAATGAAACGGCTCGCCATTTTCGATTGCGACGGCACTTTGGTCGATAGTCAGGCGAATATCTGCCTGGCGATGGAGCATGCCTTTGACGAAGCCGGAATGACGCCTCCGTCACGCCATGCGACGCGGCGGATTGTCGGCCTGTCGCTGGTTGAGGCGATGCGGGTGTTGTTGCCGGGTGCGAAGGCGCAAGTGCACACCGATATGGCCGAGCACTATAAGGCATCGTATCTTGTTCTGCGCAACAATGGTTTGGAACATGAACCACTCTATGACGGCATTGCAGCCTTGCTGTCGTCGATGGACGAAAGCGGCTGGTTGCTTGGCGTTGCCACAGGAAAGTCGGACCGCGGGCTGGAACGGTGCCTTAATCATCATGGCATCAAAGGGCTGTTTGTGACCTTGCAGACCGCAGACCGCCACCCGTCCAAACCGCATCCGGCGATGGTCATCCAAGCGCTGGCGGATGCAGGCGCAGAGGCGGCGAATGCAGTCGTCATCGGCGACACCGTGTATGACATTCACATGGGTAAGGCGGCGGGGACGCGGACTATCGGGGTGAACTGGGGCTATCATCCGGTCGACGAGCTGCGCGGAGCTGGCGCAGACGCGATCGCCGAAAGCATGGACGAACTTGAGGCGATTCTGGGAGATTTCAAATGACACCCGAAGAAGAGACCAAGGCGCAATATCGTTTTCTCGTACTCAATCTTGTTCGCATAACCGGCGCGGTCATGCTCGTTATCGGCTTAGCAGTGATTGCGCGTGAAGCGTTCGGCTTGCCAAAGGTCGCAGGCTATGTGCTGTTCGTTGTCGGCTTCATTGATTTTCTCGTGGTGCCTGTTTTTCTCGCCAAGAGATGGAAAAGCAAACCAAATATATGAGGCGGTTCTGGAAAGAAGTCACGTTAGAGCAAAGCACCTTTGGTTATGCTGTGCGGCTTGACGGGCGTCCGGTGAAAACGCCGACGCGCAATGAACTGGCGCTGCCGACCAAGCGGCTGGCCGATGCGGTGGTTGCCGAATGGGAGGCGGTCGAGAAGACTATCGACCCGCTGCAAATGCCGATGACGGGCTTTGCCAATGCGGCAATCGACCGGATCGCGCCCGATCGTGCGGGTTTTGCTGCGGCTATTGCGGCTTATGGCGAAACCGATCTGTTCTGCTATCGCGCTGCTGCGGGTGAGCCATTGGCAGAGCGGCAGGCAGAGATTTGGGACCCCTGGCTGCAATGGGCGAGCGCACGTTATGATGTGAGCTTTGGTATTGTCGAAGGCATCATGCATCAGCCGCAGCCCGAAGCTAGCCTCGAAAAACTGCGCGCAGCGGTGGCGGCGCGCGGGACGTTCGAGCTGGCAGCGATGGCAAAGCTGGCGCATTTGTCGGGCTCGCTGATCGCAACGCTGGCGGTTGTGGAACGGGCAGGGCAGGCACAAGATATCTGGAACGCCGCCTGTATTGACGAGCTTTGGCAGGAAGAATTGTGGGGTGCCGACCACTGGGCGCAGAAGAACCGCAATGACCGTGAGGGCGAGTTTATCGCAGCAGTGCGGTTCCTGGAATTGCTACGCACCTCGACATAGGTGAAAGCCTAGGTCGCTCGCGAACTACGGCAGGGCTAGAGGTTGCGAATGGCCATACACGCAACACCCCCACTCCCCAAAGCAGCATTCCTTGCCGGTTATGCCGGTCTCTTACCACAACTGATCGCGGCAGCTTTGGTGTTTTCGGGTAGCGAATATCGTTGGACCGGACTGGCGGCGGCCTATGGCTATGCCGCATTCATCTTCAGTTTTCTGGGCGGCATGTGGTGGGGCGTTGGCGTAAGCACCCGCAAAGCTGGAGTTGATGCTGGTCCAATTATTGCGCTGGCTGTCGCGCCGAGCTTGATTGCCTTTATCAGCTATTTGCCGTGGATTTGGGGTTGGGATTGGCCGGGGCCGTCAATGGCGTGGATCGGCCTGTTCCTGATGCTCTCACCGCTCGCCGACCGATGGCTATCGCGGCAGTGCACCCTGCCCGAGGGCTGGATGAAGCTGCGCTGGCATCTGTCGCTAGGCCTTGGCGGATTGACGTTTCTGCTGGCGGCGATGGCCTGACCGTCAGGTCGCTGCCAAATCCCGTACAAAACCAATTAAACCTTTTTGCCGGCGCCGTTTCATGCGTTCCGCGGACAGTATCTGGCGAACCTTCTCAAAGCAGCCCTGCACATCGTCGTTAATCAGGACATAGTCATAGCCGTCCCAATGGCCAATTTCGGCCTTGGCGCGGCTCATACGGTCGACGATGACCTCGTCGCTGTCCTGCGCGCGGGTGTGGAGGCGGCGTTCGAGTTCTTCTATTGACGGCGGCAGGATAAACACGCGGACGACGTCGGGTCCAGCCTCTTGATAAAGCTGCTGCGCGCCTTGCCAGTCGATGTCGAACAGCACGTCGCATCCGGTGGCGAGCTTTTCTTCAACGGGTGCCTTGGGGGTACCATAGCGATGGCCGAAAACATGCGCCCATTCGAGAAATTCGCCATCGGCGGCCATTTGCTTGAACGTTGCAACATTGGTGAAATGATAATGTTCGCCGTCAACTTCGCCCGGGCGTGGCGGGCGGGTGGTGTAGGATATCGACAGCGCAATCTTGTCATCAGCCTCAAGCAACATGCGAGACAGTGTCGATTTGCCAGCACCGGACGGCGAAGAAAGCACGAAAAGCAGTCCCCGGCGTTCCAGTTCATGCGGCTTGTGGTTGTCGGTATCGGCCATAGCCGCTACTGCGCGAAAGGGGACGTTGCCGTCAAGACCTTTGGGGGAAGCAATTTATGGATTGGCCATTGCGCGTCAGCAAGTTTAGCGCCCTTATCGCGTTGCTATTGTCCTTGGCGTTTATCGCGATCCTTTTTTACATGGACCGCCCGCCAATTTGCGCCTGCGGAAACATCAAGCTTTGGCACGGCATTGTCCAAAGTTCGGAAAACAGCCAGCATATCGCCGACTGGTATACGCCCAGTCACATCATCCACGGGTTTATCTTTTTCGGGCTGGGGCGGTTATTGCTGAAAAAATGGCCGCTGGGGCTGGCGCTTTGCGCGGCGATTTTGGTCGAAGGCGCGTGGGAAATTCTCGAAAACTCGCAGGTGATTATCGATCGCTACCGTGAGGTGACGATTTCCTATGGCTATGCGGGCGACAGCATCATCAACAGCGTGTTCGACCTCGTCTGGATGATCCTTGGCTTCTTCCTTGCATCGCGTTTACCGTGGAAGGTAACGCTGGCGCTGGCACTGCTGTTCGAGGCATTTACTGCCTATATGATCCGCGACAATCTGGCGCTCAACGTTTTGATGCTGGTCGCGCCAATCGAGAGCGTGAAAGAGTGGCGGGCGGCAGGGACGGGCTATTGGCTGACGGGGAAATAGACTTGCGTTCCTTGCGCATGTCGTAAATCGTCTTGGCGGCAATCGCGCCGCCGACGAGTAAAAGCCCCGGAACCGACCGCGTCGCAATTCGCGTTGCGACAAGGCCAATGCCCGCGCCAAGCAATCCGTTACCGCGCTTGCGTCCGATGACTTCGCCGACAACGGCACCTGCGATAGACCTTAGCATTTCGAAACTCCTAAACCATATTCTCCGGTCTGACATGGGTATCGAAGGTGGCTTCGTCAACCAGTCCGGATGCTAATGCGGCTTCGCGCAATGTGGTTCCATTTGTGTGTGCCTGCTTGGCGATTTTGGCGGCATTGTCATAGCCGATGACGGGCGCAAGCGCGGTGACGAGCATTAGCGAGCGGTCGAGCAGCTCGGCGATGCGTTTACGGTCGGGTTCGAGGCCTTCGACGCAGTTTTTGGCAAAGGTTTCCATGCCGATGCTGAGCAACTCGATCGAGCGTAGCACATTGGCGCCAATCAGCGGTTTGAACACGTTGAGTTCGAGATGCCCCTGCATTCCACCGACGGTCACCGCCTGATGGTTGCCGATGACTTGCGCGGCGACCATCGTCAGCATTTCGCATTGAGTCGGATTGACCTTGCCCGGCATGATCGAGCTGCCCGGCTCGTTTTCAGGAAGCAGCAGTTCGCCAAGGCCGGAGCGGGGACCGGAGCCGAGGAGGCGAATGTCGTTGGCGATTTTGGTGAGGGAGACGGCGAGGGTGTTTAGGCTGCCAGACATTTCCACCAGCGCGTCGTTCGATGCGAGCGCCTCAAACGCATTCTTGGCTGGTTCAAAATCGCTATCATTGCCGACAATATGGTTCAATTCTCGCGCAAATTCGACTGCAAAATCGGGCGGGGCGTTAAGTCCCGTGCCGACCGCCGTTCCGCCCTGCGCTAACCGCTGTATGTCCCACGTTCCGTGTAATACACGGCCCATCGCATTAATGAGTTGTTGAGCGTAACCTGAAAATTCTTGTCCCAGAGTGATTGGAGTGGCGTCTTGTAGATGGGTGCGTCCGATCTTGACGACATCCGCCCATTGTTGTGCCTTTGACTGCAACGCACGCAGCAGCCGTTCGAGTGCCGCCGACATCGGGCCTATCGCCAAACTAACTGCGACGTGCATCGCCGTCGGAAAGCTGTCGTTCGATGACTGGCTCATGTTCACATGATCGTTGGGATGCACCGGCGATTTGCCGCCGCGCGCACCCGTCAGCATTTCATTGGCGCGACCCGCGATCACCTCATTGACGTTCATGTTCGACTGCGTGCCGCTGCCGGTTTGCCAGATGGTTAGCGGGAACTGGTCGTCATGCTGGCCAGCAACCACTTCCGCCGCAGCGGCCTCGATGGCATCGGCCAGCTTGGCGTCCAGCCCGTGCTTGCGATTCACCCGCGACGCGGCTTGCTTTACCAATGCCAGCGCGTGGATAATCCCAATCGGCATCCGCTCGTGCGGCGGGAAGGGGAAGTTTGCGATGCTCCGCTGAGTCTGCGCCCCCCAATAGGCGGCGGCGGGAACGTCTATGGGGCCAAAACTATCGGATTCGATGCGGGTTTCGCCGCTCACTTTTTCCGCCCGAAGTCCACGCTCACGACGTTGGAGCCGTCTTCAACCACAACCGATGGTTCGTCATTACCCGCCGCTTCATGCGGTTCGGGCCCGCTATCGCCCGCATCAACATGGAATTGCAGCGCGAAGTCGACGGACGGATCGACGAATGCAGTGATGGCCGCATAAGGAATAACCAAATGCGACGGGATTTGGCTGAACGACAAACCAATCTCGAAATGGTGTGCCTCGACCTTCAAGTCCCAATATTTGTGCTGCAGCACGATGGTCATCTCGTCGGGAAAGCGCTCGTGCAGATGCGTCGGGATAACAACGCCTGGGGCCTGGGTTTTGAAGGTGATGTAGAAATGATGGTCGCCGGGCAGGCCGTTCATAGCCACATCGCCGAGCACGCGGCCGACAACTGCGCGCAGTGCCTCTTGCACCACATCGTCATAGGGAATCAGACTATTGGCTTGCTCTTCACTCATTGCCGCTTGGTGGACTGTGAAGCCGCTGAAATCAAGATGCTTGTTATTGCCATGCGCGCAAGAATGCGTATAGCGGCGGCCATGCGCACAGGGACTATCAGCCGCAAGACAAACGAAACGTCGATTGATGTCGAGGTCAATCTCGACGGGACCGGAATCTATGAGGTGTCGACCGGCATCGGCTTTCTCGACCATATGCTTGAGCAGCTGTCGCGCCATTCGCTGATCGACCTGAAGGTCAAGGCGGTCGGCGATCTGCATATCGACCAGCATCATACCACCGAAGACACGGGCATCGCGGTTGGCGAGGCAGTGTTGCAGGCGCTTGGCGATAAGCGCGGGATTACGCGCTATGGCTCGGCTTACGCGCCGATGGACGAGACTTTGACCCGTTGCGCGCTCGATATTTCGGGGCGGCCCTATTTCGTTTGGAAAGTGTCGCTTGGCATGCCGCGTCTGGGTGAATGGGACACCGAGCTGATCGAGCATTGGTTCCACAGCTTTGCGACCAGCGCCGGTGTCACGCTGCACGTCGAAAATCTGTACGGGTCGAACAACCATCATATCGTCGAGAGTTGCTACAAGGCTTTGGCGCGTGCGTTGCGGCAGGCGGTCGAAATTGACCCGCGTAAGGCAGATGCAATACCCTCAACCAAGGGGACGCTCTAGGCCGTGTCATTGGCGCTGATTGATTATGGCGCGGGCAATCTGCATTCGGTGCACAATGCGTTGAAAGCGGCGGGGGCAGCGGATGTTGTCGTTACCGCTGATCCTGATGTAGTTGCTAAAGCCGACCGGATTGTGTTGCCGGGGGTTGGTGCGTTTGCGCATTGTTTTGAGGCGCTGTCGGCCATCAACGGCATGATTGACTCAATGGAGCGCCGGGTGCGCAGCGAGGGCGTTCCGTTCTTGGGAATATGCGTCGGCTTGCAGCTTTTGGCCGATGCCGGGGTCGAGCACGGCACCACCAAAGGGCTGGGCTGGATAGGCGGTACCGTCCGTGCGATTACGCCATCTCCGGACATCAAAATTCCGCATATGGGCTGGAATGACGTCAAGCCGTCGACCGACGCGTCGTTGATTGAGAGCGGCGAGGCTTATTTCTTGCATGGCTATCATTTCGATGCTGCGAGCGATTCCGATATATTAGCCACCACCGACCATGGCGGCTCACTTGTCGCTGCGATAGGCAAGGACAACATCATCGGCGTGCAATTCCACCCCGAAAAAAGCCAGGCCTATGGCATCAATTTCCTCAAACGCTTTCTGGAGTGGAAGCCGTGATTGTTTTTCCAGCGATTGACCTCAAAGGCGGTGAAGTGGTTCGGCTGGCTGAGGGCGATATGGATCGTGCGACGGTTTATGCCGACGATCCGGCGGCGCAGGCTTTGCTTTTTTCGGAGCAGGGTGCGGAGTTTCTGCACGTCGTGGATTTGGACGGAGCGTTTGCGGGACGCCCCGAAAATGCCGAGGCAGTCGAGGGGATAATCGAGAATTTTCCCGGCTACATCCAGCTTGGCGGGGGCATCCGCAACGCGCAGACGGTTGAGCGCTGGTTCGATATGGGCGTGGCGCGGCTGGTGATTGGCACGGCGGCGCTGAAAGACCCGCAATTCGTCAAAGACATGGCGCGCGAGTTCGAGAATGGCATTGTCGTCGCGGTCGATGCGCGCGACGGGTTCGTCGCGACCGAAGGTTGGGCGGAGAAATCCGATATGCCGGTGATCGATCTGGCGCGCCGGTTCGAGGATGCGGGCGTTGCCTCGATCCTGTTCACCGATGTCGGCCGCGACGGGATGCTGACCGGATGCAATATCGAGGCGACGGTCGATCTGGCGCGGCGGGTTAACATTCCGGTCATCGCCAGCGGCGGGGTGAAGGGCATTGATGACATTCACATGCTGTCGCTGCACGCTAAGGACGGAATTGAGGGCGTGATTACGGGCCGGGCGATTTATGACGGGCGGCTTGATCTGGCGACGGCGATTGCGATGGCCAACCGCGCATGACCGTCCGCATCCGCGTCATCCCCTGCCTCGACGTGTCCAATGGCCGCGTGGTCAAGGGCGTCAACTTCGTCGACTTACGCGACGCGGGTGATCCGGTCGAGCAGGCGCAGGCTTATGATGCGGCGGGCGCGGACGAGCTTTGTTTTCTCGACATCGGCGCGAGCCATGAGGGACGCGGGACAATCATCGACGTCGTGCGGCGCACAGCGGAGGTCTGCTTCATGCCGCTGACCGTCGGCGGCGGGGTGCGTAGTGCGGAGGATGCACGGGCTTTGTTGCTGGCGGGCGCGGACAAGGTCGCGGTCAACAGCGCGGCGGTCGCTCGGCCCGAGGTGGTGGCGGATATTGCCGAGCGCTTTGGCAGCCAATGCGTTGTTGCCTCGGTCGATGCGCGCTGGAGCGGCGACCATTGGGAAATCTTCACCCACGGCGGACGCAATCCGACCGGAATCGACGCGCTGGAACATGCGGTTAAGTTGGCGGAATTGGGCGCGGGCGAATTGCTGGTGACCAGTATGGACCGTGACGGCACGCGCGATGGCTATGACCTCGCGCTCACCCGCGCGATTGCCGATGCGGTCAATGTGCCGGTGGTGGCAAGCGGCGGCGTCGGCAATCTCGATCATCTGGTCGAGGGTGTGACCGAAGGCCATGCCAGCGCGGTGCTGGCGGCATCAATTTTCCATTTCGGGGAACACAGTATTGCGGAGGCGCATGCCGCGTTGAGGGCGGCGGGGTTGCCTGCGCGCAGTTAGTTTTTTTGTCATCCTCGCGAATGCGGGGATCCATGGTCTGACAGGGAAATTTAAACCGACAGCTTAGACCATGGACCCCCGATCAAGTCGGGGGTGACAAAGAGTTTATGCTTTGTGCGTCACCACCTAATCAACCTTGGAACCACCAACCGGCCAATCACCGCGCAGCCGGCCACGGCCAGCGTATACCAAAACCCGATATAGACGACATTGTTGAACGGGCAGTGGAGGTTATAGGCAAACGCTCCCAATCCGCCTGCTGCAATCCCGGTCAACCAACCTGCGCGGGCGGGCGAGGTTGGCGCGCCGCGACGCAGCGCGAGGACCATCGGTACCGCCGTCGCCAGCCCGCCGATTGCGCTATACATCATGCACCGCATTCCAGATTGCATCGCCGACATCGCAGGCCCGATATCACCCGTGGTTGCAACAATCAGCGCGGACAAAGGAAACACCACCGCCGCTGCCAGTGCGATTTGCCAGCCATTATTGGTCTTACCGACAGAAGGGCTGGCCATCGAGGTGACGGCATGAGCCGTCGCGCCGCCGAGTAGCAGCAATATGCCGGCGCGGATCAGGAACATCTCGTCCGGATGCCCCGCCATGACGTCTGGGCGCATGCCCTGTGCCCAGACGATCACCGCGATCATCGCGACGGTAATCGCTGCCGCGATCAACAACGGACGGCGCGGGGTCAGCGCCGTGACCGGCTCCAGATCATCGACCAAATCAGCGATGCTAAAACTATTACTCATGTCATTCACTCTCAATAAGCGCGGCTAAGCGTTTGAGACCGCGATGTATATTTACTTTAACTAGTGGTTCGGACTGGCCGCATTTGGCGCAGGCCTCGGCGATGCTGAGGCCGTCGATTTTGACGAGCCGGATGGCAAGCGCCTGACCCTCGGGCAATTGGTGGAGCAGCCGGTCGATGCTGATCTTTGCGCCGACGACATCTTCATGACTGCCCTCGCTATGCTGGTCCTGCAGCTCATCGGCGGCGTGGCGATAGGTCTTGCGCAGCCGGTCAACCCAGCGATAGCGCGCGATCGCGGCCAGCCACGGCAGGAAAGGCCGGGCAGGGTCGTAGCTCGCGCGTTTGCGGTGGAGCGAGATCAACGTGTCCTGCACGAGATCATCGACCGCATCGGGCGAAATCTTCTGGGCAAAAAACCGCGTCAGCCAGCGGCCGGTCTGTTCGAGCAACACCGCATAAGCCTGCTTGTCGCCACCTTGCGAGCGCGTCATCAGGTCACGCAGCGTTTCCTCGCGTGCGATCATGGACGGGCAGTATGCAGAGGAAAAGGATGCGGCGCGATAATCATATCGCTCCTTTGTTCGCGAATTGCGCCCGGGTGGTTACATATTGCCAAAAAATTCTCCTCCGCTGTCCTTGACCCGTCACAAAAACTCCCTATCTGGGCTCCGTTAGCACTCACCCTAAATGAGTGCCAACACACATTCATTGCCGTCCTCCGCTTGCATGCGGGCGTGGCGGGATGGCGAAACAATAAAAGGAAGGCATCAAACATGGCATTTCGTCCGTTGCATGACCGCGTACTCGTTCGCCGGGTAGAGGCAGAAGCAAAAACCGCTGGCGGGATCATTATCCCCGATACAGCCCAGGAAAAACCGCAGGAAGGTGAAGTCGTCTCCGTTGGCACCGGTTCGCGCGCCGAAGATGGCACCGTGACCCCGCTCGACGTCAAGGCTGGCGACAAGATCCTGTTCGGCAAATGGTCGGGCACCGAAGTCAAGATCGACGGTGAAGACCTGCTGATCATGAAGGAATCGGACATTCTTGGAATCGTTAGCTGAGATTGAATATCTGCCCTTCCGTTCGTCATTCCAGCGAAAGCTGGAATCTAGGGCGGCAAGGGCGGAACATTATGGCCTGAGACCCCAGCTTTCGCTGGGGTGACGCAAAACTAGATAGATAAAGGAAAAATATCATGGCTGCTAAAGACGTGAAATTCGGCCGCGATGCGCGTGAACGCATCCTGCGCGGCGTAGACATCCTCGCCGACGCGGTGAAGGTAACCTTGGGTCCAAAGGGCCGCAATGTTGTCATCGACAAAAGCTACGGCGCACCGCGCATCACCAAGGACGGCGTTACCGTCGCCAAGGAAATCGAACTGAAAGACAAGTTCGAAAATATGGGCGCGCAGATGGTCCGCGAAGTTGCTTCGAAGACCAACGACATTGCCGGTGACGGCACCACCACCGCAACCGTTCTGGCTCAAGCCATCGTTCGCGAAGGCATGAAGTCGGTTGCCGCTGGCATGAACCCGATGGATCTGAAGCGCGGTATCGATCTGGCAGTTACTGCCGTTGTCGCTGACCTCGTGAAGCGTTCGAAGCCAGTTGCTGGCTCGTCGGAAATCGCTCAAGTCGGTACGATCTCTGCCAATGGCGAGAACGAAATCGGCGAGATGATTGCTCAGGCCATGGAAAAGGTCGGCAAGGAAGGCGTGATTACCGTCGAGGAAGCCAAGGGCCGCGAAAGCGAGCTCGAAGTCGTCGAAGGTATGCAGTTCGACCGCGGTTACCTGTCGCCATACTTCATCACCAACACTGAAAAGATGTCGGTCGAGTTGGAAAATCCGTACATCCTGATCCACGAAAAGAAGCTCGGTAACCTGCAAGCTATGTTGCCGATCCTGGAAGCCGTGGTTCAGTCGGGTCGCCCCTTGCTCATCATCGCCGAAGACGTCGAAGGCGAGGCTCTCGCCACGCTCGTGGTCAACAAGCTGCGTGGCGGCCTGAAGATTGCAGCGGTCAAGGCGCCTGGCTTTGGCGATCG
>JANNQI010000011.1:0-4337 GCA_031400695.1 Sphingomonadales bacterium
AGTCGAGGCGGTCGGGAGCGAAGTCCGCACAGTGAAGGTCGGCGACGCCGTCGTCACTTGCCTTTCGGCATTCTGCGGTCATTGCGAATATTGTGTCACGGGGCGGATGTCGCTCTGTCTAGGCGGTGACACAAGACGCAAACCCGGCGAGTCACCGCGCCTGACGCGGCCAGATGGCAGCATGGTCAATCAGATGCTTAACCTGTCGGCTTTTGCCGAAATGATGCTCGTTCACGAACATGCGTGCGTTGCGATCAATCCCGAAATGCCGCTCGACAAGGCTTCGGTCATCGGTTGTGCAGTAACCACGGGCGCCGGCACGATATTCAACGCGTGTAAGGTGACGCCGGGCGAAACCGTCGCGGTTATCGGCTGCGGCGGGGTTGGCCTCGCGACGATAAACGCCGCAAAGATTGCAGGCGCTGGCCGGATCATTGCCGCCGACCCGATCCCCGAAAAACGCGCGCTGGCGTTGAAGCTGGGTGCGACCGACGTGGTCGACGCAATGGCCGACGATGCGGCCAAGCAAATTCAGGAACTCACCAAAGGTGGCGTCGATCATGCGATTGAAGCGGTTGGCCGTCCAGCCTCGGGCGAGCTTGCGGTGAAGTCGCTGAAACGCGGCGGGACAGCGACGATCCTTGGTATGATGCCACTCCAGCATTCGGTTGGCCTGTCGGCAATGGACCTGCTGTCGGGCAAGAAACTCCAAGGCGCGATTATGGGCGGCAACCGCTTCCCGGTCGATATCCCGCGACTCGTCGATTTCTACATGCGCGGGCTGCTCGATCTCGACAGCATCATTTCCGAAACGATTCCTTTGGAGCGCATCAACGAAGGCTTTGACCAGATGAAACGCGGCGATGCGGCGCGCTCGGTGATCGTGTTCGATCAATGAGCACGCCCACTCCGATTGATGCGCAAACCGCGTTCACCGGCACGGTTGCGCCGACGGGTGCCGACATATTGGACGAGGCCAAACTGGCCGAATGGATGACGGCGAATGTTGAGGGTTTCGAAGGTCCGGTCGAAGCACTGAAATTTGCGGGCGGGCAGTCGAACCCGACCTACCGGTTGAACGCCAAAAGCGGTTCCTATGTGCTGCGCCGCAAGCCTTTGGGCGTGTTACTCCCTAGCGCGCACGCGGTGGACCGTGAATATAAGGTCATCGCAGGGCTGCATCCGACTGGCTTCCCGGTCGCCAAACCTTACGGACTATGCACCGACGATAGCGTCATCGGCAGTTGGTTTTACATCATGGACATGGTCGAAGGCCGGACGATTTGGGACGGCGCGATGCCCGCCTCGAACCCCGCCGAACGCCGCGCCACCTATGAAGCGATGATCGACACGCTGGCTGCGCTGCACAACATTGATGTCGAAGCGGCGGGGCTGTCCGACTTTGGCAAGCCCGGCAATTATTTCGGGCGTCAGGTAGACCGTTGGACCAAGCAATATCGCGCGTCCGAAACCGAAGTGATGCCCGAAATGGAGCGTCTGATCGAATGGCTACCCAAAACTTTGCCCGAGCAGACCCGCACCAGCGTCGTCCATGGCGATTACCGGATCGACAATATGATTTTCGATGCCAAAGAGCCTGTTGTACGCGCAGTGCTCGACTGGGAACTATCCACCCTTGGCGATCCGCTTGCCGATTTCACATATGTCGCGATGGCATGGGTAACGCAGAATGAGGGCCGGTCGGGGGTTACGGACCTCGACCGTGCCGCGCTTGGTATTCCCGAACTCGGCGAGATGGTCGAACGCTATTGCGCCGCCACGAAACGCGACGGAGTGCCCGACATGAACTGGTACTTCGCTTACAATTTCTTTCGGCTCGCAGGGATCATACAAGGCATTAAAAAGCGCGTCATCGACGGCACCGCCAGCTCGTCGCACGCACAGGCAATGGCGGAACGCGTTTTTCCGCTGGCTGAGTCCGCTTGGAAGTTCGCAGAAAAAGCAGGCGCTTAAAGCCCGCAACAATTTTTGGAGAGCAGAAATGTCGCTATTCGATTTGACCGGCAAGGTCGCCATTATCACCGGGTCGTCACGCGGCATCGGGCAAGCGATTGCCGAGGAGATGGCCGACCACGGCGCGAAGGTCGCGATTTCAAGCCGAAATATCGGGCCTTGCGAAGAGGTCGCTGCTGGCATCAACGCCAAGCATCCAGGTGCGGCAATTGCAGTTGCATCCAGCCTGTCGTCGAAGGAGAGCTTGCAGAATCTGGTCGATGAAACGCGCAAAGCCTTTGGCAAGGTCGACGTCCTCGTTTGCAATGCAGCATCGAACCCGCATTACGGCCCGATGGCGACCATTACAGACGAGCAACTGCGCAAGACCCTCGATCATAACATCGTATCGCAGCACTGGCTCATACAGATGGTCGCGCCGGAGATGATCGCCCGCAAATCGGGCTCGATCGTGATTGTCTCCTCCATTGGCGGCTTACGAGGATCGTCGATCCTAGGAGCCTATGCAATCACCAAGGCCGCAGACATCCAGATGACGAAGAATCTGGCGCGCGAATATGGCCCGGATAATGTGCGGATCAATTCGATTGCGCCGGGCCTCGTTAAGACCGATTTTGCCAAAGCCTTGTGGGAAAATCCCGAGAATTTGAAGGCTTCCACATCGGGTGCAGCTCTGGGCCGGATCGGCGAACCGCGCGAAATTGCTGGGGCTGCTGTTTTCTTGGCATCGGACGCTTCGAGCTTTATGACCGGGCAGACAATCGTGGTAGACGGAGGCGTAGTCGTATGACCGGAGCATTGGACGGCAAGGTAGCCATCATCACCGGCGCTGGCTCAGGAATTGGCCGCGCATCTGCGATCCGTTTTGCCGCCGAGGGCGCGAAGGTGGTCTTGGGCGATATGGCGGCATCAGTGCACGAGACCGCCGCGCTAATCGGCGACGCGGCGACTGCTGTACAAATGGACGCTGGCGATGAAGCTGATGTGGTGGCGCTGGTTGCCAAGGCACTCGAACTCCACGGCCATCTCGACATTGCCTTTGCCAACGCCGGTATCTCGGGCGGCATGGAAGGCATCTTCGACAACACGGTCGAGAATTTTACGAGCGTCCTGCGCGTCAACCTGATCGGCCCTTGGCTGATGGTCAAACATGCAGGCAAAGTCATGGCCGATGCAGGAAACGGCGGCTCGATCATCCTGACCGCCAGTGTAGCGGGCATCCGTTCGGGCGCAGGCGGCCCGCCATATTCGGCATCGAAAGCGGGCGTCATCAACCTTGCCAAGGTCAGCGCGCAACAACTGTCGGGCACCAATGTGCGCTGCAATGCGATCTGCCCCGGCCTCACCGAAACCGGCATGACCAAGCCGACATTCGATTATGCCAAGGAAAAAGGCGTGACCGAGAAAATCGGCCGTCTAAACCCGCTGCGCCGCGGCGCGCAGCCCGAAGAACTCGCTAACGTCGCCTTGTTCCTTGCCAGCGACCAAGCCAGCTATGTCAACGGCCAAGCCATTGCAGTCGACGGCGGCCTTTCAAGCTCGCACCCCGTACCCCGCCAATTGACAGGACAAACCGCAGTATGAGCGCCGAAGAACTAGGTTTTCTTCCTGACCGGCTGACACGGATCGCGGATTTCATTCAGGCGAATTATCTCGACAACGGGAAGCTTCCTTTTGCGTCGTTGCTCGTCGGTCGCGGCGACGACATCGCGCTTAGCTGGTCATCGGGTGTTGCAAACGACGCGATCTTCCGCATTGCGTCGATGACCAAACCAATCACTTCGGTCGCGTTCATGCAACTGGTCGAAAAAGGTAAAGTCGCGCTCACCGATCCGGTCGCTAAATATATCCCCGAATTTGCCAAGCTCGGCGTGTTCGTCGCGGGCGGCGGCAATGTCCCGTTTGTTTCGCGTCCGCCAGCATCGCCAATGCGGATTGTCGATTTATTACGCCACACCAGCGGCTTCACCTACAGCTTTCAGGAACGCAGCAATGTCGATGCGGCGTACCGGAAAACCGATGTCGAAAGCTGGACCAAGAACAGTTCGCAAAGCTTCATCGACACGCTCGCGACTATCCCGCTGGAATTCGACCCTGGCACGCAATGGAATTATTCGGTTTCGACCGACGTGCTGGGCATAGTTGTCGAACGCATCAGCGGCCAATCGCTACCCGATTATTTCCGTGAACATATCTTTGCGCCGTTGGGAATGGACGATACCTTCTTCAGCGTCCCAGCAGACAAGGCCTCGCGGCTTCCCGAATGTTTTGCCTTCGACGCCGAAACCAAGACAAAGTTATTCGATAAAGCTGGCGCCGAAAGCCTTTGGACCAAAGGCTGGTCGTTCAACTCAGGCGGCGGC
>JANNQI010000012.1:0-173230 GCA_031400695.1 Sphingomonadales bacterium
CGCAGGTCAGGAAGGCGAAGACCTTGAAGGCGTTTGGCGCGGCGTTTTCCCCGCCCAAGGCCAGCGCCGGTTGCTTCGGCAGTTCGGCCCAGCGCCACACGCCCGCAAACGCCGACACCGGGCGGTCCTGTATCGTAAACCAATGCTCTTCACGGCCTGCCCCCAACTTCGGCTCGGCAAAGCGGGTGAAGGGCACGAGGCAGCGTTGCTCTGGCTTTGCCAGCATCGACCGCCAAAACGGGCTGGCAAGATTGCGGACGTTGGTGACATGCTTGGTCACCGTCGTACCGGGCCGCTTTCCGGGCAGCGACAAGGGCACGCCCCAGACCATATAATCGACTAATGCGCCGCCGGCCGCTTCGCTCTGCCGCACCACCGCCGCCTCGCGTCGTGGCCAGATTTCCTCGTCCAGATGCGTTGAGGACGGCGCTATTTTCGGCGGCAAGCTCCACGCGATATATTCGCGCCATGTCTGCAGCAACGCCTGCGCATCGGGGTTGTTCGCATAATGGTTACACATAACGTGTTAGGTAACGCCAACCACCACCTTCAGAAACGCCGCCGGGATTTCGGTCCGCGCCGGATCGCCGCTGACATTTTCCTTTTCGAACAAGGCGACCAGTTCGCCATAGAGCGCGTCGGCGCGGCCGTCTTTTTCGGCTGCTTCAAACGCGTTCATTGTCGGGCCGTAATACGTGCGGAACAGGTCGACGAAATCCTTGGGCGCGCCGTCGAAGCGGAAGGTGTAGAGTTCGCGCGATGCGTTGATGTTTGCGTTGGGTACACCGGCGGCGGCAAAGCGGGCGCGGACCTCTTCTTCCTTGCCCCACAGCACCGGGCTGACAAAGCCTTCGGGCGGGGGGGTCGTGTAGGATGCGCTGACCTTCAGCACTTGTGCAATCAGGGTGGGGTCGCCGGGGATCCAGTTGCCCATGACGATCCGCCCACCGGGCTTTGTCACGCGCACCATTTCGGCGGCGACATCAAAGGGGCGCGGCGCAAACATCGCACCGAATATGCTGACGACCAAGTCGAAGTCGTCATCGGCAAGGTCAGTGAGCGCCGAGGCGTCGCCTTCCTGAAAGCGGATATTGGCAAGGCCCAATCCGGCAGCACGCGCATTGCCCGCAGCGACCAGATTGCTGGCGATATCGACGCCCAGAACATCCGCGCCAGCTTGGGCTGACGGAATGGCGGTCGTGCCGTCGCCGCAGCCAAGGTCGAGTACGCGCAGACCCGGCCCGACGCCAAGCCCCGCGACCAATGCCGCCCCGCTATCACGCATACACGCCGCCAACCGGGTGAAGTCACCCTTTTCCCATAGGGCCTTGTTCGGATTCATAATTCGCTCTCCTCTGGAGCGACCCGATTGTAACGTAGCGCAGAAATATTGACCCATAAAGCAGTTCCATCACTGCCACGCGATTCAACAGCTGGAATATCTTCGCCCGCGCTTTCCAATTGGCGACATTTGACTCAGATCAAGGAAGCGCCGTTCGATCGCGAGTATTCAGACTCTATCTCGTAAAAAAGGAGCCCATCATGGATGTATTTCAAATTCCGGTCGTCGCGCTGTTCACTGCTATGGTTTTGGCGTTTGGCGCCACCATGATCTTCGGTACGATTTGGGAAGCCCGCCAAGACTGAGGTCAACTCATTTCCGATGCTGCTTAGTCGCCTAACGACAGGCTGCGCTATTTTCAGTGTCGGTCAAAATACGCGATAATGTCCCGCTCGTGCGCAATTGTACGCCGGTCGATTTGCACCGACGAAGCTGAAACCGCACCTTGCGTGCCTTGAAGTCGAGCGAAATGCGGCGAAAGGTCTCCATCAGGTCGGTGCCGAGCAGCAGCGACGGCTTTTCGGTCATGCCGAACACTTCGAACGGCGGAACATCGGCAAAGGCGATCGGTACATCGCGCAGGATGACCGAACCCAGACGGATTTCGTTCACCCGCGCGATATCGAGTTCGACCGTCACGCCCGTCACGCCGGTGACCAAGATTTTTTCGAATTTGCCGCTGCGCCGACGGATGATCTCGTTACGAAGCGCGCTATTGCCGATTGTGATTTCGGTGCCGGTATCGATCACCGCCTCGATCGCCCGGCCATTGGCCTTCGCTTGGGTGAGAATAAGTTGCCCACGCCGGCGTCGTGCGGTTACGACGATTTCGCCATCCATGCGTGGCGACGGCTTTTTCGCATCCTCGACGGTGATCAGTCGCTTTTCAAAGTCCATCATCAACCGTTCTTCGGCCAACGCATCGATGCCCAGCATGCCGTCCCCGCCCATGTCTGCCTCCGCCAGCACGGGAAGTTCGAGATTCTCCACCGTAACCGGTCCCAAGCCCAACTCGCCAACCAACACACGCGGTACGACACTGCTCCCGGTCATGCCGTTAAGCGTGACCGGTCTGCCTTGCGGCAAGCGAAGCGCCGCCGCAATCCGGTTTCCGATAACCGAGCTGTCGGCGCCGCTATCGACGACGAAGCGATAGGGGCCGGCACCGTTAACTGTGACCGCAATTGTCATTCTGCTGTTCACCTTGCGCGCATCGATCTTCTCTCCGCCGATTGTCAATGTATCGTCGATGATTGCAGTTGGCAGCGTGGGCATCGGCGCGGGCGGGACAACGACGGGCTTGGGCAATCTGGGGCTAACCTGCGCCGTAGCTGCGGTTGCCGTGAAGGCGAGGAGTAAACAGATAGCAAATTGCGCTGGGCGGTTCATCGGCTCGATGATGCGCCAAGCCGCCTGTGCGGTCAACACCATGACCGTCGGCCGCCCCCGACTGAGAAAAATCGGTTCGGGACGAATTGCCTTGCAAATTTAACAAAAATGATTGGAAGCGAAGTGAATGTCTGATGCTCGAAATTCCGCAACCGCCTTCAAAATCCTGACCGCCGAGCAATGGTTGCAGTTTCAGGAAGATGGCATCTTCCACGGCGCGCCGGTGGACCTCGCCGATGGTTACATCCACCTGTCAGCCGCCGACCAGCTTCAAGGCACTCTCGACAAGCATTTTGTCGGGCAGTCTGGTCTGGTGATTGTTGAAGTCGATCTGGCCGCTCTGGGCAACAGCATCAAATGGGAAGTGTCGCGCGGCGGCGCGCTGTTCCCGCACATTTATGGGCCTCTGCCGATGGCAGCGGTTATAAGCACAGCGTGATTTACGCCGGCGACTTATCCGACTAGAGCCAAGCGATGGCCGATCTCTATCTCAAAGCTCTTGAATCCGAACGCCGCAGTCTATGGGCAACCGCGCGCCTGAAGGGCCTTCCCAAGGATTCGCCCGAGCGGCTAAGGATCGCCGCGCTCGACGCCGATATCGCTGCTCATAAGGCGAAGGCCAAAGCCACAAAATAGGCCTGTCCTCCTGTTAAGGAGGATGGACCCTTCCGCGCCTTACGGCATCGGAAGGAAGAAGCCTTGGGGAAGCTATTCCTGTGGCGTGAACTGCCCGCCGTTGCGCGCCTTGTTGCCATGTTCGTCGATATCGTCGGGGTCGAGACCCTGCGATCCCAGCGCCTCGGTGACGTCGTCATCGTTGCGCTCGCCGCGATAGGCATCCATGTCGATGTTACCGCTTTGCTGCATCTGGTTCATGTGATCGACAACATCCTGCGTGTCGTCCGGATTGATGGCGGCTGGATTAGGCTGTCCACCGTGAACGCTATCCTCGCTGTCCTGATAGCCCGGATTGCCGGCCATCGCCTGTTCGGCAACAGTCTGCGCTTGGGCCTGCTCATCATCTTGTTCCGAGTTATCCGTCTGGGGCGCATCGTCGGACCGGTCGATCGGCCGCTCGTCGGCATGGTCGTTATCGATATCTGCACCTGTCGCGCTGATAGCAGCATCGCGCAAATGCTCGTCTTCAGCGACACGCAGGTCCGCATTGCTACCATATTTCTGGGTGTCATCGGGGGCGGTTGCCGCCGCCGCATCGGTAATGGGGGTGTTGCCAATGGGGCGGCTGTTGTCGTTGCTTGCCATTTCGTCATCCTCTCCTTGAGGTTGGGAAATGGAACAACGTCCTAGTTCGCTTCAGGTTCCCAAATTTGCCGCTTGCGACATCGGTAAAATTGCGTAACTTTGCAGACGAGGGTCAAGAGGGAGGGCAAAATGCTCCAACGGGTTGCGGTGTCGCTGGTCATGCTGGCGGCGATTATCTTTGGTTTGCAGTTCCTGCCGAGCGCAGCAGACGGCGCTGACAAATGTCCGAGTATAACGGTTACGGGCGTTGCTGGCGAAGGGCCGAATGCTTTGTTCAGCGCCAATATCACAAGCTTGATCGACAATCTTTCGTATAATTGGAGCGTGTCGAGCGGCACCATAGATTCCGGGCAAGGAACTTTGCAGATCAACGTTACGGGTTCG
Source organism: Sphingomonadales bacterium (assembly GCA_031400695.1). GTDB lineage: Bacteria > Pseudomonadota > Alphaproteobacteria > Sphingomonadales > Sphingomonadaceae > Sphingorhabdus_B. The sequence continues at coordinate 4,379 of JANNQI010000012.1, forward strand.
GCCGGTCAATCCGTCACTGCGACATTGGAGGTCGGCGGCGTGCCTGCTTCCTGTCCGGGCACCGCCAGCGCTACGGTAGAGCTGTAGGTACAAAAAAGCCGCCGGGGGTGAAACCGGCGGCCTTCTTGAATGACTAGAAGCGGACGCCGACGCCCACGACTGCCTGATGGCGGTCGAAGTCGGTGTCGAGATCGAAATCATCCTCGCCGATGTCGATATTTCTATAGTTCGAATAGCGATATTCGGCCTTGATGAAGCCGCTTGGTCCGAACAGTTTGAACTTCTGCTCGATACCTGCGCCGATACGATAGCCGTCGGCCGTCACGCCATTGTTATAGATCGTGCCGACACCGTCGTCGAAACGGCTTTCGAACTTCGCATTGGTGTAACCACCCTTAGCGTAAATCATTGTTGAAGGCGTGACAGCAAAGCCAAGACGCGCGCCGACATATAGATCGCGGTCTGTGTTCAGCGCAAAGCTGTCACCTGTTGCAAGCACGTCGCTTGCGCGGCCCTTGACGTCAGAATCGGCGAATTCACCCTCAATACCGGCGATCACGCCGCCAAGCTGAAAGTCATAACCGCCAGCAATACCGTACATCAGGTCGCCGTCGCCTTCGCTGACATCGTCATAACCGACGATACCTTCGATATGTGGGCCGGTGAACGGGGCTTCTTCCTGCGCGAAAGCAGGGGTGGCAAGTGCCGTGGAGAGGAGAGCCGCACCAATCAAAATCTTACGCATTTTTGGATTCCATTTATTGCTAAACTTACCCTGCAATCTTTTGCAGGGCCGCAATAGAAACGGCCGGTTCCATGCCAGGTTTCATGAATATAAAATAACAAACTATTGTTACTTTATTATCACACCTTTTGCGGCGACCAGAGGAATTTCAGCGATGTTTCGCCGTTTTGAGTCCCATCTGTCCCGAAGCGACGTTCGATAATCTGTCCGTGCCCTTCATGATTGACCGCAACAACGGTACTGCAGCGTGTCCCGTAAATCGGGCTGCGGATAAATAGCGGATAGGCGTCGCGGTCGGGAACAGCTTCTTCCGAAAGCGTGTCGAGCAATCGTTCGGGATGATCTGAAGTTTCGATCCATGCAGCCATTCGGTTTATCAACCGGTCTTTGCGTGGCCAGTGCTCGTCAGGGATCGCGTTCGACATGCCGTGAATGCCGCTAACCAGTGACTGGTTGGAGGCTGTAGGCCGATTGGACAGATATTGGACGATATCGCCGTCGGTCACAATCAGGTTGAACGGGTTGAAACGGCCAACGTCATCCGGCGATCTCCCGTCGGCCAACCAGTCGGCTACCAAGGCACCTCTGGACAATTTGTCCGGATCGGGACCGTCGGTATTACGGATATTGGTAACGACTGCAAATCGCCCGCTTTCAGAAACCCCCATCCAGCTTCCGCCCGAAACCAGATCACGCCCGGCGATGATGCCCGATCCCTCGCCCCATCGCGCCAATGGAGCCGAGGCGCGTTCGTGATATTCATCGCGATTGCCTGCCACGACCAGCCGCCAGCGGGGATGGGCGTCAATTGCGATTGCCACGACGCACATTCAGTTCGCCTCCGTCAGCGCGCCGGCGAATGGCACCACCAATGATTGCGCGTCTTTCCAGTCGGCGGTCAGCCATTTATCTTGCTGTTCGGTTTCCAATATCAACGGCATGGCAAAAGCACCCGCTTGCCTTGGAAGCCCGCTGCTTGCCGTAACGAGTATTGCAAACACCGGCATATCGGTCAGATCGCGCCAGATCCCGGCCATCGCAAATATCGGCGCGTCGGCTGTTCCGAACCAGTACGACTTGCCCTTGGCGCGCAGCATTAAAGATGTTGCAGGGACAAGGCAACGAAGCTCGCTGTGCCGCAAATTGCCGATCCAGAACGGGCTTTCCAAATTGCGTACATTTGGCACCCAATTTACCTTGCCGTCTAGGCCAATGCCGCCCGGTGCCGGATAGCCCCAGACCATCGGACGGATTACGCGCTGGCCGGTCTTTTGCGAACGGACCACGACGGGCGCGAATTTGCCCGGTGCAAGATCGCCTCCGCCCCAAGGGTCGGGACCCTGATGCGCCAAAAGAGAGGCGGCGATATCTTGTGATGGGGTGTCGAGACGGTAAGCGTGGGTCACCAACAATCGATGCCCGCGCCGGACGGACTTGGCAATCGCTAGGTGAAATCAGGAAATAATGTCCTGCGGGTCTTGACGGGATCAAGACCGTAATGCGAGGCGAGCGCGGCGCTGGCAAAATCCTCGAAGCGATGGGTCGGGCGCAGGTCGCGGCCTTCAATCAATTTGGCCTGCGAAAGCCCTGGCCAATCCGATTGTACCTTGCCGCCGCCAGCCAGATTGCCGCCGAACAACATTGCCGCACTGCCTGTGCCGTGGTCGGTGCCGCCGGTGCCGTTGAACGCGACGGTGCGCCCGAATTCAGTCGCCACCATCACAAGTGTATTATCCCATTCTGCCCCCAGATTGTCGCGCAATCCGGCAATCAGCGCATCGACCTGCTTTAGCCCGGCAGTCAAGCGCCCTTTCTGTTGGAAATGCGTGTCCCAGCCATTGGTTTCGAGCATCACGACGCGCGCGCCATTGGGGCCGCTCATCAAGTCAGCGGTCAGTTTGCCAAGCGCAGCCCCGCCCTTCAGCACCTCGTTCGCGGGCACTCCTGCCATTGCTTCAGTTGCGCGCGCACCTTCCCACAGTTTCGACAGTTGTGCATCTTCGGCATACAGCGTCGTCAATCGCTGCATCAGATCCGCATTGGCGTCTGGCAAGCGCGATGGCGCATAGCTATTTGACGCAATCGGCCCGCGCAATGCGAGCGGCACGGCAGGCGCGACTGCAAGCGCATTGACTTCGGCCTTGGGCAAAATCGTCAGCAGCCGACCCATCCAGCCGTCATCGCGACCATAAGGGCGCGAAGCCCCCGATTCGAGCATGTTCTGCGCATCGAAATGCGAGCGTTCGCGATAGCCCGAAGCCAGCGCATGCACAAAACGTGCCTGTTTGGCCGCAAACAACTTGGCGCTTTCCGCCATGGCCGGATGCAACGCAAACATACCGTCCAGTTTTGTGCCGGAAAGTGACTCTTCGGCAAGATCGCCGCGCGCTCTTATGAAATCGGGGTCGCCGATCGGCGCGAGCGTCGCCAATCCGTCGGCTGCACCACGCTGGATAACAAAAATGAATTTCTTGGTTGTGCCGGATGCGGCCCATGTTAGGCTCGGAACAACAGTCACGCCTATGCCAGCCATGCCTGAGGCGATGAAGAAGCGGCGGTTCAACATGGCACTCATCTCCTCAAAAATTCGGGTGACAGCAGCATCAACGCCAGCCCTTGCGAAGGGCTTTCGGCGCGGGCGATGCTTTCCTGCGTGGTCCGACCTAATTGTTCCTGCAATATCAAAGGCGCTAGCGCACGCGCATCGACGCGGTTGGCACTGCGGTCGGCTAGCCGGTTCGCGATTTCCACTCGGCGCATTAGCGCTGCACCGCCTGCCCAGTTCTCGGTCGTATCGGCATAGCCAGCAGGTGATCCTGGCCGCCAAATCGGCTGGCCCAATTGCGCAAACATCCCCACAGCCTGCCGGTCCTTGCCCGGCAGAACGTTGATATTGAGCGCGCGTAGGGACGACAGCACCCAATCCCAGGGCGATTTGAACTTGGCCTGCTGTGGCGTCCAAGCCTCCGGCGCATCAATCAGCGCGCGATAGACAGTCGGCAAATCGCCGCTACTTTTCAAAAACGCCTGCTCGAGCCGCGCCACCAAAATCGCGGGCGGGGTATCGGCAACGAAATGCTGCGCCAGTTTTGTTGCGATATGTTTGGCGGTCGCTGGATGCACCGCGAGATCGGACAATATGGCCTTTGCCTGCGCCGCGCCTTGCTGGCGATAGGTCCGACCGACAACCTGCCGGTCGCCGGGTTCATGAATGGCCGCAAAAAACTGGCCGTCGCCGTCCTTGCCATTCTGCGCCATGAATCGTTGAATCGGCCCCTTCGCCATTCCGCCAACCGTATATCCGGTCAGCGCGCGGGCGAATTCGGTCACGTCATTCTGCGTGTAAACGGTTCGGACGCCCAGCGTGTGCAGTTCCAATATTTCGCGCGCCAGATTTTCGTTGAGCCCGAGCTCCTTGTTTCGCCGCGCCGCCACGCGTTCGGCGAGCGGACTGCCCGGACCGATCGATTGCGCCTGGTCGAGATAAAGCAACATCGCGGGGTGGGTAGTCGCAGCGAGCAACAAGTCGGCAAAGCTGCCCATGATGTTCGGGCGAATGGCAGTAAATTCGAAATCGCCCGCCAGCCCCAGCACCTGCAGCTTGTCGATAGAAACTGCAAAATGGTTCGACCAGAAATGCACGAGCCGTTCGGCAAAAGGTGTATCGGAGGAAAGTGCCGCGTTCACCCGTGCATCGGCTGCTGCGACATATCTGGCGCGCAGCGTGTTGACGACTTTCTCGATCTTGGCCGGATCGATCTGTGCCACTTCCGGATCGGCTGCTTCCTTTTTCTCCTGCCGGAAATCGCGGCGGTCGAGCTGATATTCGCGAAACTCTGCAGCGAGTTCGGCGCGCGAAGGCTGGTCCGAAAGAGTAGTTGGTACCGGGTCATATTGGGCGATCTGGCCCTTTAGCCAATCTTTGGCATTGGTAGGCCTTGCCCCATCAGGCAGCGCACCAAGACCAAAGCGGTTCATTGCGATGGCGGTATCGACGGTCATGCTCTCTCCGTTTTTGAGCTCATAACCATTATACGTCCGACCCTCGGAAACCCTACGCCCAAAAATGTATAAAAATGTCGCAATCACCAAAAGGCGGAATCAGAGGGCCTTTTCGTAAATGCGATATACCTTATTGACGGTGCCACCGACTGCTTCACCGACCGATCGCATCGGCCCATTGCTTGCCAGTACCCAGCCGAAATCTCCCCGAATTGCGCCATATTTGCTAACCGAATCTCGGCGAATATATTCGACCATCATCATAGCCAACTGGCTTGCCATTCGGGTCGACTGTAGTTTTTTGACCACGCCCATCAACGGCACCCGCATCGTAGTAACCTTTGGCTTACGCAACCACCAAAGCAGCTTTGCCCAATTGAACGGCCAAAGCGTTCCGCCGAATTCCTTCAACTTTTCATTGAGATCCGGGATGGTCATCGTGAATGCGACGGGCTCGCCATCGACTTCGGCGACACGGATCAGGTCTTCGTAGACGATCGGTTTCAGCTTTTTGCCTGCATAGGCGATCTCCGCGTCGGTAAATGGCACGAATCCCCAATTATCGCTCCACGCGTCGTTCAAAATGTTAAGCAATAATGCGGCTTCCTCATCAAACCGGCTCTTATCAACCTTGCGAATATGTATCCTATCCGACTTTTCGCCCATCGCCACTATGCGGTTGCTGAGTTCGGGCAGGCCTTTGTCGATTGGCAAGTCAAGGGTAAGCAAATCCTGCGCTCCGACATAGCCCGCTGCCTCGATCCATGGAGCATAGGTCGCGCTGTTGAAACCCATCATGACGACCGGCGGTTGTTGAAACCCTTCGACCAGCAAACCTGGCTCATCCCACATGGCAAGGCTAATCGGACCCATTGACCGGGTCATGCCCTTGGCGCGCAATGCTTCTTCGGCACGCGCAATCAGAGCCGCTGCGACCGCTGCATCCTCGGCCTCGAACAACCCCCAATTGCCGCAGCCCGGACCCATCCCCTGCTCTGGCGGCTGTTTGAGCGCCAGATGGTCGATATGTGCGGAAATGCGGCCCACAATCTTGCCACCCCGCTCGGCAATGAACAATTCGGCCTCGCCATGTTCGAACCAAGGGTTTTTGCCGGGCGTGATTAGTCCGTACACCTCATTCTTCAACGGCGGCACCCAGTTCGGGTCATTCACGTACAGCCGGAAGGGGAGGTCGATGAATGCTTTTTTGTCGGCCTTGGTCAGCACTGGGCGGATGATAATGTCTGTCATATTTGCTTCCTGATTCTGCAGCCCCGCGCTGTCAATGATTTACAGTCGAAGCTTCTGGCCGAACTTGCCCAATGCAGCCTTGTCGACAGCGTCGAGGCCATAGCGAAGTCCGAGCCACAATAATGGCCAGAACAGGATTAACAGCCCGATGGCGCGCACTGGCGCACCGAGAGGAGCCAGCAACTCACCAGAAAACCAGAGCACGCCGATAATGGCTCCACCAGCCAAAAGCGCGCGCCAGAACCCCACGCCAAACGGCGACAACCCGTCGCTGAAACGCAACTCCGCAACCGCAGCCCACGCAGTGGCTAAAACTGCGGCCGAAACCGCGAGCGCCATCCCCAAAGCACCGTAGGTCGGCACCAGCCATAGAGCGAGCCCCAGCCAAAGCGCAAAGCCAATAAGACTGTTAACCAAGGGCAGTGCACGGTGGCCCACCATCTCGACAATCGGTGTCGCCGGGCCAATCACCGCCTCGCCCGCTCGCGCGGCGAGTAGAACGATCAGCACCGGCAATGCCGCTTCGGTACCCGGTGCAAAACCGCTCAACATGTCTGACGCGATAAGAATCATGAAGCCGGTAAGCGGCACTGCGAGGAGCAACGACATGTGCGTCGAGAACCGATACATCGGCAGCATCGCGCTTCGGTCAACCGCCGCCTGGGCCGAAGCCAGCGGCGAAAGCACGTAGAGGAACGATTGCCGCACGATCAGCGGAATCGATGCAATCTTGCGCGCAATTCCGTAAATCCCCGCTGCCGTTGCCCCAGCTGCGCCGGGCACCATCAGATTCAGCAGGATGGGCGGTAGATCGTTATAAGCCCGCCGAGCAATTGCAGGCGGCATCATCGCCGCACCGCTATGCAATACCGAACGGCGAAGCATCGGCGGCATCGGCGCGCGCCATAGAAGGCCGAGATCATAATATCGCCCGAGCAGCTGCGCCGACAGGATCGCGGTAAGCGCAAGCGACAGCATATGGCCCAAAAGCAAGCCGGTAAGGTCGAAGCCGATAGCAAAAAAGCCAGCTGCGAAGACCAGGCGCGCGACCTGTTCCCAGAAAATGCGCAACCGGATTTCCGGCCCGAACGCGCGTTTGGCCCGCGCCGCAGCGGTGGCAATTTCGATGAATATCCACAGCGGCAAGCTCCACGCGAACAGCGCAATCGCTTGCGGCAATCGGGCTGCCTCCGCTGGTGCAGCGGCCACGTAACTTGCCAGCAAGTTCGCCGATAAGGTCATCGCCAACGCCGCCGCCACGCCAAGCCCCGTTCCTGTCAGCAGCGCGAATTTGACCGCACCGTGCTGCCGTTCTTTGTCGTCTTCGGCTGGCACAATGCGCTGCAACGCCTGCCCCATGGCGAGGTCGAGTATATTAGCCAAGATGTTGATCGCCGCCCACAGCACGACGTAAACGCCATAGCCCGCGAGACCGAACATCCATGTATAAGCAGGCTGTGCGATCACCTCGATCAACGCGCCCAATCGGGACAACGCCGCTAGACCCGCGCCTTTCGCAACCTCCTGATTACTCACGGCAGGTGCTGGTGGCACAAGAGCGTCTTCGATGGGTCCGCTCATTCTTCGGTGCGCACCAACACCGTTTCACCGATAAGCAGGAAGAGGAAGAACGGCCCCCAGGCCGCAATCCACGGCGGATACGCCCCCAGATTGCCCATCGCGAGCGCAAAGTTATCGGCAACGAAATAAGCGAAACCCAGTGCCATGCCGACAACGGCGCGCAAGAACAGCGCGCCCGAACGCGCCAGCCCGAATGCGGCGACAGCCGCGAGCAGGGGCATCAGCAAGGTCGATAACGGTCCCGACAATTTGTGCCACAATATGCCTTCGAGATTGTCGGTTCGCCTGCCCGCAGCTTTTAGGTCGCTGATTGCGTTCATCAGCGGGAAGAACCCCAGACTATCGCCATCGACCTTCACATAGTTGAAACGGTCCGGGGTGATTCCCTTGCCTACAACCAGTCCTTCGAACTTCTTCTCTTCGGTAGTCGCAACATCGAACGAACTGACATTTTTCAGTTCCCAGCCGCCGCCGGTATAGCGCGCTTCGCCTGCCTTAACGACCTGACGCAAACCGCCGTTGGCACGCAAATACAGGCTTACATTGCCAAGCCGGGTCGCGTTACCGTTGCCGCTAACCGTCTTGGCATTGATAAGGTCCTGCCCTTCGCGAACCCAGACATTAGTCCTGACCCCGTTATCGGCGGGAACCGGGCCATAATCCTCCGCCTGCCAGACTTTCAGTTTCGCCGTATTCGGCGCGACGACCGTTTCCGAAAATGCGAATAGGATTACAGCGACGGCTAGGCTGGCGACGAACATGGGAGCCAGTATCTGGTGTGCAGACAGACCCGCTGCCTTCATAGCCACAACTTCGCTATGCTGGCTTAATGTCGCAAATGAGATGATAACGCCAAGCAGCACCGAGAATGGCAAAAAACGCGCAATAATCTGCGGCGCGCGCATTCCGACATAGCTGAGCACATCACCCTGATCATTGCCCGCCACCGAGAGGATTTTGCCGCTCTCACCCAGAAGATCGAGCGTCATCAGGATGAGAACGAGCATTGCCAGCACGGCAAAGCTTCGGGTTACGAAGAGCTTTGCCATATAAAGCGTGATGTTGCGCGAGGGGAAAAAGTGCATGTCCTATTCCTCATCCTCGTCGAGTGGCTTACCAATCGTTGCCAACCGAGATTTACGACCAAAGCGGAATGTCTTGCGAATCGCCTTCCCGACCTTGGCAGCAAAGACCTCCAACGCCCCGATCGGCTGACCGCCCGGCACGTGGGCGATGATATGGTACATCCACAGGATCAAAGCCGCAAATAGCAAAAACGGTACCCATAATGCTATGAAAGGGTCGACGATGCCCATGCCGCCCACGCCTTCGGCATATTCGTTGATCTTGTGATAGGTCACGACCATCACGATGGCGAGGAACACGCCCAGCGCCGAAGTCGACCGCTTCGGTGGGACAGCCAGGGCTACCGCGAGAAACGGCAACAGCAGCATCATCGCGACCTCGACCATGCGGAAATGGAAATTCGCCCATGCCTTGTTGCGTTCGATCGCGGGCTTCGCAGAATCGCCGCCGATGCGGAGTAGCTCAGTGAGGATATACTCGCGATCCTTGCCGCCTCGCGCGCGAAAGTCTTCGATTTGCGGCAGGGGTATTGGCACATCATGGCTCGTGAAACTCAGCACACGCGGGGTTTTGAACCCCGGCGCATCGTGCACCAGCGTCCCCTTTTCGAGGCGGAGTAGGATGGTATCAGGATCATCGGTGCGCAGAAACTGGCCTTCCTCCGCGGTGACCGCCAGCGATTGCCCACCCTTGCTTTCGGCGTAGACGAACATACCGGTTAGTTGATTGCCATTATCGCGGCTTTCTTCGATGCGGACGGTCAAATTTTCGCCCACATTGTTAAATTCGCCAACGCGCACCTTAGCCCCGAACGCCCCCGAACGCAGCTCGAAGCGAAGCTCCTCATAATAATAACGCGCGGTGGGCTGGAGGAAACCTACGATCGCGAAATTCACCGCGGCAAGCGCAAAGGCAAACAGGAACGGCACGCGCAACAGGCGAAAATAACTCATCCCGACCGCTCGAAAAATGTCCAGTTCTGAAGAGGTTGCAAGGCGGCGGAAGGCCAATAATATTCCGAGCAATAGCCCGATCGGAATACCTAGAGAAAGATATTCGGGCAGCAAGTTGGCGAGCATACGCCAAACGACACTGACCGGTCCGCCTTCTGCCGCGACGAAGTCGAACAGGCTGAGCATCTTTTCCATAAGGAGCAGTGAAGCCGCAATCGCCAGCGTCGAAAGCAGCGGTAGCATCACAAGTCGGAAGATGTAGCGGTCGGTGGCGGTCAGAAATTTCAACTTATGGTCGCCCTGTCACCCTAATTTGGCCGCAAACTCACCCGATAGACGCTATCAGGTTCAGGGGCAATATCGATGGCAACAGCATTTTGCAGGCGCCAGAATTAAAGTCCTAGGAGTTTTAAGATGAATAGAGTTTTGGCGATTTTGGCCGCTGCTGGTTTGGCGTTTGGTTCCAGCACCGTCGTTGCTGGGCAGGAAGTCAGCAATGATCTTTCGCGCTGTGCTGCGGGCAAGGGCCCTGCGGTGCTGGTTAGCGTGCGCGGCGTGAAGGAATCGACGGGCCGGATACGCGTGCAATCCTATCCCGCAACCGGAGGCGCATGGCTCGCCAAGGGCCGCTGGCTTCACCGTATCGAAAGCCGAGCCAATGCAGGAGTAATGAATTTTTGCGTGCCGGTACCTGCCGAAGGTAAATATGGCATTGCTGTTCGTCATGACCGCAACGCCAATGGCAAGACCGATATCAGTCAGGATGGCGGCGGGTTTTCCAACAACCCAAGCATCAACATTTTGAATCTCGGCAAGCCGTCAGTCAGCAAGGTCGCTTTTGTGGCAGGCCCCGGCGTCACCCGCATCGCCATCAACCTCAAATATATGTGACGGAGAGCAATTGGCCCTAGTAGCACTTCTTTCGAACCCCAATTCAACCGGCAACAGGTCGCTGTTGCCGGCGGTTCGGTGCTATTGCGCGCGGCATCCCGATATATTCCATTATGAGGTCGAGGATATTGCGCAGGTGCCAAAGGCGCTCGAAATGATCGCGCGGGTGAAGCCGAAAGTGCTGGTCATCAATGGCGGTGATGGCACAGTTCAGTCGGCACTGACCGAGCTTTATCACGGCGGGCATTTCGAAGGCGACCCGCCGCCAGTTGCGGTGCTGCCTAACGGCAAGACGAATTTGATTGCGCTCGATCTGGGGGCAGAGGGTGATCCGCTGGTCGCGCTCGAGCGGATTATCGAGGTCGCAAAAGGCGACATGTCGGCGCATATCGTTGCGCGCGAAATGATTGCGCTGACCGACGGGAGCGAGGGTGCCCGGCCGGTCTTGGGAATGTTTCTGGGTGGCGCTGGTCTAGCCGAAACCATTCTGTATTGCCGCCATAAAATCTATCCCTTGGGCTTGCCCAATGGTCTGAGCCATTTCCTCGCTGTTGTGGCGGTCATGTTCTCGGCGATTTTTGGACTCAAGGCCGATTTCTTACCGCCAAGGGCAAAGCCGGTGAGCATTTCCTTCGTCCGCAAGGGCGAATTGCAGGGCATATTCTCTGTACTGATCGTCACGACGCTCGAAAAACTGCTGCTCGGTAGCAAGACAGGCAACTCCGCGCGCGGCAACATGAAATTCATGGCAATCGAACAGCGGCCATGGGCAATGTTGCATGCGATTTTCACTTCGATCATCGGACGGGTGGGTCGGCACCAGGTCGACGGGCTGCACCTGCAACAGGGCGACACGATCCAGATTGATAGCGACCAGAGCAGCGTTGTTCTGGACGGCGAAGTGTTCCACGCAATCAAAGACCGGCCCATCGTGTTGCGATCGACTCCACCGGTGCCGTTTCTGAAACTGGCGGCCTGACATTCGGCCTAACTACGGCGCGTAAAAGTCGCTAAGCTCTAACTGATGCTTTCATTACAGCAACTGGTTGCCGACGAATTGGCGATACCTGCATTGCCGCAGGTAGAGGCGTTTGCAGCCGATATCGCGAGCCAATATCCGTCCGCCGCCCGCGCAGTCCTTTTCTACGGTTCGTGCCTACGCTCGGCGCAGCTTGAGGGGTTGATGCTCGATTTCTACCTGATCGTGTCGGATTATGACGAGGCCTATGACGCCAAGTGGCTCGCAAAATGGAACCGCCGCCTGCCACCCAATGTGTTCCCATTCCAATACGAAGGCCTGATGGCAAAAGTCGCGGTGCTAAGCGAGGCAGATTTCTATAGCCTCAACCGCCCCGGCGCCTCGGCGGTGTCGGTATGGGCACGTTTTTCCCAACCGTCGCGGTTGGTATGGTCAGCGGATGATGCCGCGCGGGTGATGGCGGCGCGTGCTATTTCGGGCGCCGCGCCAACATTGCTGAACGCCGCGCTCGCCTTTACCGAGCGCGAGGTTGATGTCCTCGACCTGTGGCAATCGGGTTTCCGTATGACCTATGATGCCGAACTGCGCGCCGAGCGTAACGACCGGCCCGCCTCGGTGGTGGAATTCGATCCGGATCGTTACCAGCGCGTCGGCGAAGCGGCGCTTCAGCACACGCCGATCGCAAACCAACTGCGTGGGGATAAAGTCCATATCTTACCCGACCCACAACACCGCATCATGCAGGAACGCAGTCGCTGGCCCGCCCTGCGCCGCAACGGCAAGCTGCTAACCGTCGCACGGCTAGCCAAGGCGGCATTCACCTACGCAGGCGGCATCGATTATCTCGCATGGAAGATAAACCGCCACGCGGGGACTCAAATCGAGATCAAACCCTGGCAGCGCAAATGGCCGCTGATCGCTGCGCTTTTTCTAGTACCGAAATTGTTGGCGAAGGGCGCGGTACGCTAGGCGCGCGGCAACGGTTTGACGCTGAACATAATCGCCGCAAACAAGGCGGCCAGAACAGCAGGTACCCATAGACTGTAGACCGCGTATTTCGCGAACAGCATCGCGCCGATCACCGCTCCCCCAATTAGCCCAGCCCACAAAAACAAATAAGGCAGCCATGCAGTCTTCGACCCACCGCGCACCATGGTTGCCAGTCCTTGCCCGATTTTCACCAATGCGCCTGTCATATAAGTAAGGCCGAACGAAACCGACCCTTCGCGCTCATACAAGGTATTTTCCGCGCCCATGCAAAATGCCGCGAGGCTAATGGCTGCAAGCAGCCATCCAAAATCCGCGAACACCGGCGCGACAAACAATAATATGGAAATGCCCGCCAATATCATCGCCGGCCGCTTGTTTACCGCTGTGTCGGGGCCGTTTCCAATGAGCGAGCCCCAAATCACACCGCCGACGAAACTGATTATCAATGCCGCAACCATGAACACATAAGGCGCGCCTTCGGCCAGACCAATGCTCAGGCGGGTCGAATTTCCGCTCATGAACGAAAGGAAGAACCCGCCGCTTGCCAAAAAACCAATCGCATCGACCATCCCCGCCATAGCGGCGAACCCCGTCGCCATGATCCGTTCGCGGCGATCAAGCCTGGTCATTTCCGAACGAGGATGGTCAAATAATCCCCACAGCTTTGCCCGCCCGCTCGAAGCGGTCGAGAATATCTGCGACCTGTTCGCTGGTATGCTCCGCGCAAAGCGAGCAGCGCAACAAAGTCATGCCGGCTGGCGTCGCCGGTGGGCGCGCGAGGTTCACGTATAGGCCGTTTTCGAGCAAAGCCTCCCACATCGCCGCGCCACGTTCGAGGTCGGGCATGATAACCGCGATGATTGCGCTTTGCGGGCTTTCGGTGCCAAGCTGGAAGCCGAGATCGCAAAGGCCCTTGTGCAGCGCCTTCGAATTTTCCCACAAATGCGCGCGTTTGTTGCCATTGTGCATCAGCTTGCGGATGCTGGTGGCGCTCGATGCCATAACGCTTGGCGGCAAGGCGGCGGTGAATACATAGGGGCGGCAAACAAGCCGCATGATTTCAAACTTGGGATGGTTCGACACGCAGAAGCCGCCGACGGTTCCGACCGACTTCGAGAAGGTGCCGATGACGAAATCGACATCGTCGAGCACGCCCTGCTCCTCGGCAACGCCCCGCCCGTTTTCGCCGATAAAGCCCATGGAGTGCGCCTCATCGACCAGGATCATCGCGCCCGCTTCCTTGGAAACGCGGATCATTTCCTTCAGCGGCGCGACATCTCCCATCATCGAATAGACGCCCTCCAGCACCACTAGCTTGCCCGCATCGGCAGGCAAGCGTTTCAGCCGCTTCTCCAGCGCCTCGACATCATTGTGGCGGAAGGCGACGATTTCGGCATCGCCCATTTTGCAGCCGTCATAGATCGACGCATGGCTGTCGATATCTAGGATGATATAATCGCCCTTGCCCGCGATCGTGCTGATGATGCCGAGATTGGCCTGATAGCCCGTCGAAAAGACCATGGCATGGTCCATGCCGTAAAACTCTTTTAGCGCCTGTTCGACATCGCGGTGGTGGAAAAAGGTGCCGTTGAGTACGCGGCTGCCGGTGGTTCCTGCTCCGAATTCTTCAAGTGCCCTCTTGCCCGCCGCAATAACATCGTCATCAAATGTCATACCCATATAATTATAGGTGCCGAGCAGGATCGTTTCCTTGCCGTTGCAGACGGCGATCGTAGGCGATTTCACCTCTTCCATGACGAGGCTAAACGGGTCCTTTACGCCTGTCGCGAGCAGGCCTTCACGTTGCGCAATAAGCGCGTCGAATTTTGAGAACAGATCGGTCATCGGTAGTTCAATCCGTGAGTTTCTTAACCGCGTCGACCAACTGGCCGACATTCTCGATCTCGGCCTGCAGGTTCATGCTGATGATGATATCGAACGAGTCCTCGACCTCGGCAACGAAATCCATCACCGTCAGGCTGTCCCATTCGAGATCGCCCGCAAAAGTGGTCGTTTCGGTTACCTCGACGCCCTTTTTGTTAAACGGCTCAACCAAGCCTTTCAAGCGGTCGAACATTTCACTGCGATCGGTCATGTTTTTTCCTTCAAGTCTGGCTGCGCTATGGCAAGCGAATAAGGCGGCATAAGGGCAAAATTCGGCTACATCCAGCCCTGTGCTTTGTACCACCGTACAGTGTCCTTAAGGCCCTGCCTCGTTGCAATCTGCGGAGTCCAGAGCGCGGGTGGTGGCGCAGCGGCGCGGTCGATCGTCCAGTCACGATGGCTCAGATAGCTTGCGCGGTCTGGCGTCAATTTCGCCTTGCGGCCACGGAACAGCGTATCGGCCTGTGCCGCCAGTTTGAGCAGGAAACGAGGGGCGTGCAGCGTGGTCACGCGTCGCCCCATCGCCCAGCCCATTGCGCGCGCAAAACCGTCATGACTCCATCCTTTTTCGGTGCCGTCATCGGCCTCGAATATTCGCGCGGTGGCATCGTCATGCGCAGGCAGTAAGGCGACGAGCAATCGCGCCAGATCGTCGACGTGAATGAGCGATACACGCCCACGCGGTGGCAGCAGCGCCCAGCCTTTCTCGGCCAGCCGGAACATATCGAACATTTCGGTATCGCCCGGGCCATAAACGCCGGGCGGACGAATGATGGTCCAGTCGAGCAGGCTGGTGCCAACCAGTTTCTCGGCTCGCGCCTTACTTGCACCGTACATCGAGAGCTGCGGATGCTTCGCCGCAAGCGAAGAGACATGTACGAAGCGTTTGATACCAGATTCCTTGGCGGCGGCGAGCATGTTGGCGGTGCCGGTGACATTACCTGCATCGAATCCGGCCGCATCAGCGGCATTTACCACGCCAGCCACATGCAAAACGGCATCCGCGCCTTCGCATAATTCACTCAGGCGATCCGGCCGGTCCAGCGCGCCATGCACCCAGGTCACGCCTTGCTTTTTGGGCTGGTCGCGGCGTGTCAAAGCGCGAACCTTCCACCCCGCATCAACGAGCCTGTCGAGCGTCACCCGCCCGACAAACCCTGTCGCCCCCGTGATCGCTACAGTTTTTTGGGCCGCTGCCTTCAAAGCATCACCAGCTGATCGCGATGCACGAGAACCGAGCGCGGCACGGTGCCGAGAATGGCTTCCAGCTCGCCCGAACGATGCCCGCAAATACGCGCCGCATCGATTGCGTCATATTCGGAAAGTCCGCGCGCGATCGACATGCCATCATCCGCGCTGATATCGATGACATCGCCGCGCTTGAACTCACCTTCGACGCTCAATGCACCGGCTGGCAGCAGGCTGCTTCCTGCTTTCAGCGCACGAATTGCGCCATCATCAACGCGAATGCGGCCCTTGACCGTTAGCCGCCCGCCAAGCCAGCTTTTGCGTGCGGAACCGCCTTCGCGTGGCGCAAAAAATGTCGATGGCCCACCAGTTTCGAGCGCAGCAAGCGGATGTTCGCGCAGGCCGGAGCTAATTGTCAGCCCGATCCCCGCTCGCGTCGCAATATCGGCAGCGTCAAGTTTCGAAGCCATCCCGCCCGAACCCATGCCCGAGGATGAGCCTTCGGCGACCATGATTCGCACCCGTCCGTCGATTTTTTCAACGATGGGCAGCAATATGGCGTCGGGATGATGCGGGGGGCGGTCATAGAGGCCATCGACGTCGGACAGCAGCACAACGCCCGCCGCGCCCGAAGCCTGCGCCACGCGCGCGGCCAGCCGGTCGTTGTCGCCAAAGCGGATTTCCTCGGTCGCGACGCTGTCGTTTTCGTTGATGACCGGCACCGCGCCTGCGCCCAGCAATCTGTCCAAAGTTGCGGCGATGTTCAGATAACGCCGCCGGTCCTCCAAATCATCCAAAGTAACCAACATCTGCGCCGCCGCAAGGCTTTGCGCGCCAAGCAAATCGGCCCAAATGCCCGATAAGATAATCTGGCCGACTGAAGCGGCCGCTTGCGCATCGGCCAAGCTGGCCCTGCCGCCCTTGTCAAAACCCATCCTACGCGCACCAAGCGCAATCGCTCCGGAGGTGACTACGATAATCCGCTGCCCTGCCTGATGCCGCGCGCTAATGTCTGCGACCAGAGTTTGGAGCCATTCGCGCCGCACGCCGCCATCGGGCTGTACCAGCAATGACGAACCGACTTTGACCACCAGCAACGGGCAAGTGTCCGCCGTAAAGGCAGAAGGGTTCAGATTGGCGACCATGTCCCGTCTTCCGATATTCCTGTATTCTGCGTAGATTCAAGTCCGCTCTTGGCTGGAAGTGCGGCAAGCACGCGGTCGAGCACTTCGGGTACACCCTGCCCGGTTGCGCCTGAAATCGCGATCACATCCTGCGCGCCCGCCGCCTGCAATTGTGCGGCGATGTCCGCCATCAATTCGGCATCAAGCAGATCACCTTTGTTAAGCGCTACAATCTGCGGCTTGTCTTCCAAACCTGCGCCGTAATCAGCAAGTTCATCGCACACTGTCTGCCATGCCAGAACAGGATCATCCTGCGTCGCGTCGATCAGGTGGATTAGGATCTGGCAGCGTTCGATATGCCCCAAAAAGCGGTCGCCAATGCCGACACCATCGGCAGCGCCGGCAATCAGGCCTGGAATGTCGGCGAGCACAAACTCCCGCGACTTGTGGCTTACCACGCCCAATTGCGGGCGAATGGTCGTGAACGGATACGCGCCGACCTTCGCTTTGGTGTTCGATACCTGATTGATAAACGTCGATTTGCCAGCATTGGGCATCCCGACCAAGCCGGCGTCGGCCAGCAATTTCAGCCGGAGCCAGACATACATTTCTTCATAAGGCCAGCCCGGCCCATGCTGTGTCGGCGCGCGATTGGTCGAGGTCTTGTACGACGCATTGCCGCGCCCGCCATCGCCGCCCTTGAGGAACACGACTCGTTGCCCGACTTCTGTCAGATCGAGCAGCAACGTGCGCTCTTCGTCGTCAGCCAGAACTTGAGTGCCTACAGGCAGCTTGATGACGAGGTCTTCGCCATACGCGCCGTGTCGGTCACGGCCCATGCCCTGAATACCGCGCTGTGCCTTGAAATGCTGTGCATAGCGGAAATCGATAAGGGTATTAAGACCAGCAACTGCTTCAAAAATTATGTTGCCGCCCTTGCCGCCATTACCGCCATCGGGACCGCCATATTGGACATATTTCTCGCGCCGAAAGCTGACAGCACCCGGCCCGCCCGCGCCCGAACGGATAAAAATCTTGGCTTGGTCTAAAAAATGCATGGGTGGCCCTTAAGCGAATGCGCGTCATTTGGCCAGAACAGGAGTAAAAATGGTGGAGCCTAGGGGAGAGGACACCCCAATCGCTAAATTCCGGGATTTCTGCTGCTTTGCTAACTAATTGAATTAACTCCGTGTAACACCTGTGTGTCACAGCGTCAACGCGGGTTCCGACTTTTTACGTCAGTTTGTCGGCTGTCTTGTTTGGCAATTTCGACGATACAATGTCGGTAAACCGAGATTTCTCTGTGGTGCTTTGGTGCCTTAAAGCGGTTCAATCAATTCGTTTTGTATGCACCTACAACCTTGCCTGTAGTGTCCATGAGCAGCCCACATTGGATGTCAGCCATCAGAATTGTGAAATCGATGGTAATGTCCTGTGGGTTTTGAACGGTTGTTTTGCCCCACGGCGTGCTTCCTTTCAGAAGGTATGGGTCGTTAGGCGCGACAACGAACGCAATTCGTAATGACGGTTTCAATGCCCGGGCCTCGTCTGGCGAAAGAGAAATCTGGCCTATTGGCTTTGTTGAGTAGGGCTGGCCGTCCGGCGTTGGAAACAAGGGTTCGGAATACTGTTTCGGTGCTCGGTCGAAGATTGCCTTAACGGTGCGAGTGACTTTTGCGACATTTGCCTGCGCGCCAAAGGCGTTGCTCGCCTTATAGGTTCCGGTGACCGCTTCTCTGTCTGATATGACAACGTCGATATTGGAGCCGGTGCTTACCTTGTAACGACTGTCTAGCCCCAGCTTGTAAAATGCTTCCCAAGTAGGGAAGTTGGTGTTGTCAAAACCGAAGGGTGAGATGTTTAAGACCTGCGCATCGGCGTCGTAAGAAAAATACTGCTGCCCTTCCGGCGTCTTCTCAATAACAAGCGACCCGACCGGGCCACCAACCGCAGCGGCTTTACGAGCTTCAAACTGCGCGGTGGTCTCAAACTCCGATTTGGGTGCAATGCCCTGAAAGCGCGAAATAGCGGCGTCAATGGATATTGGCCTCACAAGTCGCCCGACGTAGGCGTTACACTCGCCAGTTGGGCGTCCGGTTGTGCCAGCCGCTCCAAGCGCCAGTGATGGACGTGCACCGTAACCGCATGAAACGCTGTCGAGCTTGACCGTCATTGCATTGCCACCCTGCGGCTGTTCAACTTCGATGTTAATCGTGACGCCGTAGCCTTCTACGTAATTGCGCATTGAAGGACACATCTTCAGGAGAGTATGCTCCAATTCGCTGGCTCGCGTAGTATTCCGGTTTGACCGAAGTCGCATTGTAAACACTCGGCCTGACGCGCTCGCTGACAGAAACTTGCCATTCGGCATTTGCGGCGGTGCGGCGTTCATCGCCCTAGCTTGCGCTTGCAGCGACTGCTCTATCTGCGCTGTGGTGAGGGTTTCCTGTGCAGAAAGCCGTGAAGGTATTGCCGCGCCAATGGAAAGGGCTGTTATTGTCACCGCGACGGCACATGCAACGGGTTGCAACTGTCGGCAGCGGATATTTATACTGTTCAAGATAGAGACCTCCGTTTCAGCGCGATTGGGCTGACCTCCGACATTAAAGACGAAAAATGGACGAAATGTTACCCACAGTAGCGTTTAGTCTGTTTGGGAATGTGGTGTGCAGTCTGCGGGGATGCTCCAAAGTCGCGCATGGACATCTGCAAAAATTTTGGTGCGAATGTTCGTCGTATCAGGCGCGCCAAGGACATCACTCAAGAGGATTTGGCCGACGCTGCCGATATTCACCGGACTTACCTTTCGGCACTGGAGCGTGACGGCAACAAAAACCCCACTCTCAAAGTAATAGTAAGCATTGCCGACGCGCTGGGTGTCAAGCCGGGGTCGCTGCTCGACTAATGTCGGCCAAAATCACTGCATCGCTAATGCGGCGGCGTCAGCCACAGCAGCATAATGAGGGGTGAGGCAGTAACGCTTCGTAGGCCGCCGATGGTCACGTCGCCGAATTGAAACTCGTTGCACCAAACCTGCCGTCTGCAAGGCTCTGACAAAACTGGCGGGTAGGCCATCATGTCCCGCAACACTCAACCCAGCGTCCGAGAGCAATCGCTCCAGCACCAACCTTACATTTTGTCCATGTGCGACGCACACCTCACTCACTGCTGCGCATAAACCGACGAGGTCAGGAAGAGTTGGTCTTGGTCCATCCTCAAACATTGGGCCAATCACCTCCCATTGCGCGCCAGCAATGAAGTTAGCGCGCTCCAAATTCATGATGCCCATCAGCCGGTCACCGGGCGAAGTCGGAAATGGCAAGGAAGAGTAATCTCCTCTCCCATGCCGCTTCAGTTCAAACCGGATGCGTCTTGGCGCCTTTGCGTAAATTGAAAGATTATGGGTGTCGTTCGTGGCGGTGGTAATGGACACGCTATCGTCAATACGCTCAACCCAATGGCTCCTTTCGTTTAGATATGTGCGTGCTCTTGCACTATCTACGCAATTCAGCATGTTTATCGCGCCGGTGCGAACGGCGGCTATCGCGCTAGAATGGTGGCGCTCCATGAAGCACTCGATTTGAGGAACGCGAACGCTCCCCCAATTCAACCGCACGGCTAACCCTCCTTCGGTCATCACATCATCGGTCCCGTCGAATGTGCGCCTTGTGGTAAAGGATGGCGCAAGGACCGAAGCTATAACTTCCCTTATCTGCTCCACATAAATCGGGAGAAAGACGCTGTAGGCGTCGGTTCCGAGCCTTTCAAAAACAAGGTTGCTGTCAGGCAACCAGTTGTCTTTCGCGCCGAGTGCTTTCTGAAAGTCATTGGCCGTGCGTTCAAAAAATTCGGAATATGGGATTTGTTGTATGTGGGAAATGAAGTCCTGTCGCTCGCCATAGCTAGCTATTAGATGTGCCAATGTGCGCGTAGGATTACCGGTGATATCAACGTGAATTTGGCCGCCAATAACAGAAGACTTTGTTACTTTCACAGCCATTTCGCCGATGGTGCAATTTGCTCTTGCTCTTAACGCAATGGATACCTTGTTGGTGGTCCGTTGAGGCTGGCGAAACCAACTAACCTCCGTATGGGCTGTTTGGGCATTATCCAGATACTCCTCTGCGGTCATGCTGTCAGGACGGTCCCTGACTGCGTGCCAGTTGCCCACCGCTTTAATTTGAAGTCTATCAACACCAACCTGCTCAAATCGTGGCATGAGAGCCGGTGAAAATGCTGGCAATTTCGTTCGACTACGCTGGCGCGCACGAATAATTGGGGATGACGGTGCCAATGCCATGATGCGGCTCATTTTCCATTTAGTAAGTTACGTCCCCTCTTTAGAAGCGAAGCCTTGCCAAACCGGAAACGAGCCTTAATTTCTCAAATTGAAGAAAGAGGAAGGTCAAGTTGTGGCCTGCCATCCCAAGGTGACGGCGGTATGCCGTGCGGGTATGTGACCTCGAACGGCTGATGCTGACTAGCCGGGTCTAGCGAGAGCGCCAAAATCCACGAACCCGGCTGCCCATGCCTCTGCAAAATCCGTTGCCAGCGTGCCGGGTCAGTGAACCGTCCGTGCAATGCACCGTGACATGTTCGGCAACTTGGATAGATTTCCAAAGGCATATTGTAACGTTCAGTATGAAGGACGATTTGCCATCGACCGTCGCGCTGGACTGGCTCATGTCTGCCACAGATGCAGCAGGTGGTTGGCCGTTCGATAACGCCACGGCGTATCGCAGCTTGCTGGATGGGAATAATGGCGCAGCGTTCAGCCCAACTCCAATGATTATAGGGCACCTGCCAATATCGCGAAGTCACGGCAGCGCCGATTTGTTGTCAATCAACGCAAGCGTCTGGACAAGGCGCATCGTGTCAGTGCGCAGGCTACTTGCAAGACCGATGGTCATTGCGGGTGGCAGGTCATTTGCCTGACCTTCGACGGCCACCCCGTGCATGTCTTCGAGTATGGCTGTGATATAGGCAAACAGGCGCGTAACATCGGTCATTTTGCTGTCGCCGCGAGGATACGGTATACTGATGACCGGGACATCCTGCACTGTTGTGCGATTTCGCCCGGTTTAAGCCCACTGGTGCGCATTTCAACGACCTTGCAAGATTGACGCCGCGCTGTCGGCACCCGCCCCTTGTAGCGCCCCTCTGCGCGAGCTTTTGCAATGCCCTCACGTTGCCGGACTAAGAGCAGTTCCCGCTCGAATTGTGCGACCGCAGCGAACATAGTCACAATCAACCGGCCCGATGGCGATTTGGTGTCCACTGCCTGCCCGCCAAAATCGAGGATGCGAAGCGCGACGCCCTTGCGCTCTAGCTTACCGACTATGTCGAGCAAGTCTGACGTGTTGCGCGCTAGCCGGTCAAGCCGGGTCACAATGAGGCTATCGCCCTCTCGGACGAAGCCAGTGGCCGCCTCAAGCTGGTCCCGCTGGGCCACCGATGAGACTTGTTCGCTAAAAATCCTGTTGCAACCCGTTGCAGCAAGCATGTTGTGTTGAGCTTCCAGCCCAGCGACCTGTTCCGCTGTGGAAGTTCTGGCGTAACCTATAAGCATAACCTATTGTTTTCCCTGTTTTATCAAGAGAAAGCTGGCATCAAACGGGGCATAAGTCACGGCAAAAATGGACGAACTTTGAGAACGGGACTTGATATTTTGTTCTATATTTGTTCTAACCTCAATCTATGAAAACGACATCGCAGCGCGAACTGAACGAGCATCTCGACGCAACCTTCATGGTTGCCCCGACTGATATCCTAAAAGCATTGAACGATACGAGCACAGGGCAGCGTAATCGCGCTGTCGAGTGGATAGCAGACCACCTCGCGTGGCGGCTTCGTCATTACGACATCCAACTGGTCAAATCGTCGGATGTGACCGGCGACGCTGAAGCCGTTGAGTTTAACCGGGCGGAAGATACTGGTTTGGAACTTCAAGACTACGTGGACTAGCCTGTCGTGGCATCGCCTTATGGTTGGGTGCCGGGGAAGGAGAACTACCGCCCGATACGAACGCTGTTTGACTGCGCCCTGTATCGGCTCAACCTCCGCGTCACTTGCTCACGGTGCAAGCATACCGCGATAATCGACGCGCCGGGGCGGTGGTGGCAATGCGAAAAGAAAGGCTGGGATGACACCATACGCGCTTACTCGAACCGCCTAATTTGCGGCCAGTGCTGGCGAGGCCAAGGGGTCAAGGTGCGTCGGCCTCATATCGAACAAACCGATGAGCGCGCCACTGAAGCCCTGCTTAAAGGCCCTGACGAGTATGAGTGGAAAAGAATTGTTAATCGCCAGCGGTCGTGATTGGATGCTCTGATGTGCAATCTATACAATCACAAGGTCACTCGTTGGGAGCTTGCTGCTTATTATGAAGCAATCGACGATTGGCAGCGCGATTTGGAAAAGGACTACACATCGCCGGGGCGTGAAGGCTGGGTTGTGACGGAGCATGAGGGCACACGACGGCTGACAGTAATGAACTGGGGATTTCCGCCACCGCCAAACGTCAAAGGTCCAGTGGTCAACTTGCGCAACTTTACCAGCCCGTTTTGGCGCTCGGCACTTGCAAACCCCGAAAGGCGCTGCCTCGTGCCCGTGACCCGATTTCAGGAGTGGTCGTTTGCGCCGGACCCGGCCACCGGCAAAAAACGACCTCACTGGTTCACCGTCCCTTCGCAGCCGATTTTCACTTTTGCTGGAATATGGCGACCGACCGACACCGGCCCAGTGTTTGCGTTCCTGACATGCGGATACGAGGGTGACCCTTCTACGCATATTGTGGGTGCTATTCATCCTAAGGCGATGCCGGTCATATTGCATCAAGAGAACTATGCCGATTGGCTCAATGGCCAACCTGCTGATAAACTGGCGGCTCCCTTCCCTAGCCAGTTATTAAGCGTTGAGTGAGCGCGTTTAGCGATGAGGGAATGGGGAACTGAACCGGAAAAGCCCAAGCCGTTTGAAAACTGGCTGCTGGGTGTGTCGGGCATTGGTTTGACCATTCTGCTTTTGGCCGGTGCAATTCATGCGATATGGAGATAGGCACGGGCTGCGGACACGCGGTCGCAAATGGCTCTTAGACCTTGCCAGAACGGTGTCTCAAAATTGCCTACCCCACTTCATTGCAACGGGTTGCACCGCAGACTGCATGTCGCACTTGGGCAGGCCCAAGTGAGACACGATATGTAGTTTATTCAGTAATTGAACACCTTGTGCTTCTAGCCCGGCTCATCAATAAAGAGCAGGTCGAGGGGAAGCCGAGTGTCACAGTCGTTTTTTGACCATCCTATTCTTAATTCACCGTATGAACCGCCTTCCCGGTTTCATGCGCTGGATGATGATGGTCAGCCTCTCGAACAGCCTCCCATTGAGGGCCGCCGTCCCTGCGATTTCATTACTCCGGTCCCCAAGCCGAAGCGACGCTCAAACAAGGCAGCCCAAGCGTCGATGTTGTTTGAGGATATTGCGGGGCTATCTGATGAAAATCAGGAATATAACCCGAAACCCATCATAAACGAAATTAGAACTCACGTTGCAACTTGGCGCGCATTGCCCAGCGACCGCGATTGGGGTGTTACGCCTGCGACTGCCCGACTGCTTCATTATTGGCGGCGCACAGAGGTAGAGGGGCTGCGGCCTTTCTTTTGTCAGGTCGAAGCTGTCGAAACCGTTATCTGGCTTACTGAAGTCGCGCGTGCGCAAAAGCGTTACTCTCACATTTGGAAGCATATCGAAGGCGCAAACCAGCAATCTAGCCCAGACTTAATGCGCATCGCGATGAAAATGGCGACGGGTGCGGGGAAGACAACTGTGATGGCAATGCTCATTGCATGGCAGACGGTCAACGCTGTGCGGTCACCCACGAGCAGTCATTTCAGCCGGGGCTTTCTCATCGTCGCCCCCGGCATCACAATTAAAGACAGGCTCCGCGTTCTGCTGCCTGACGACCCAGACAATTACTACCGCTTCCGCGACATCGTGCCTTCTGACATGCTTCCGGAAATCGCCAAAGCCAAGGTAGTCATAACAAATTATCATTCTTTCAAACGGCGCGAAACAATGGATGTCTCAAAAGTAGGTAAGGCGCTGCTTCAAGGTCGAGGCGATGCACTGACGACAATAGAGAGCGAAGGGCAGATGCTCCAACGTGCGTGCGGGGAACTGATGTCGATGAAGAATGTCGTCGTTATCAATGACGAGGCTCACCATTGTTATGAAGAGCGTCCGCAAGGCAGCGTCGAAGAATTGGACGACCCCGATGCAAGGGCTGAAGCCAAAGAAAACAAGGAAGCTGCTCGCCTTTGGATTAACGGCATAAAGGCACTAAAGAAAAAAGTAGGCGTCCGGGCGGTGTATGACCTCTCGGCAACGCCGTTTTTTCTCGCAGGTTCGGGATATGTCGAAGGCACGCTGTTCCCTTGGGTCGTAAGCGATTTCTCGCTCATGGACGCTATCGAGTGCGGCATCGTGAAGCTACCTCGCGTCCCTGTGGCCGACAATTTGCCGATAGATGACATGCCGATTTACCGCGACCTGTGGAAGCACATTGGCAAAAAAATGCCAAAAAAAGGCGCGAAAAAGTCTGAAGACCTCAATCCGCTCGAACTGCAAACTCAACTGCTGACTGCGCTTGATGCGCTATATAATCATTATGTGCTGGTGCATGAGGAATGGCGGCGCGCTGGTATCCCGGTTCCACCCGTATTCATCGTCGTTTGTAATAATACGTCCACCTCAAAACTGATTTACGAATACATCTCTGGTTGGGACCGGCCAAACTCTGACGGCGAACTCGTCAACGTCCATCGCGGCCATCTCGAACTCTTTCGCAATTACGATGAGCACGGCAACCGCATTGCCCGTGCGCCCACACTTCTGATTGATAGCGCGCAGCTTGAAAGCGGCGAGGCACTTGATACCGACTTCCGCAAAATGGCGGCAGCCGAAATCGAACAGTTTCGTCGCGAACGACAAGACCGCACCGGGCGCGTCGAGGTTGCGGAGGACATCGACGATGCCGAACTGCTGCGCGAGGTCATGAATACCGTTGGTCGTGTAGGCCGTTTAGGCGAAAGCATCCGATGCGTCGTGTCAGTTTCCATGCTGACCGAAGGCTGGGATGCAAACACCGTTACGCACATTCTGGGCGTGCGCGCGTTCGGGACGCAGTTGCTTTGCGAACAGGTTGTAGGACGTGGTCTACGCCGCCAATCCTACGAACTAAACGATGACGGACTGTTCGATGTTGAATATGCCGATGTGCTGGGCATCCCGTTTGACTTCACCGCAAAGCCGGTCATCGTAAAGCCATCGCGCCCCAAGCTTGTCATCCGCGTTCAAGCGGTGAAAGAGCGGGTGGCTGAACGCCCCGAACTGGAAATCAGCTTCCCTCGTGTCGAGGGTTATCGTGTCGACTTGCCCGAAGAACGAATTGGCGCGAATTTCAGCGAAGACAGCCGCCTGATAGTTGACCCGGAAATGATTGGTCCTTCGCGTGTAACGATGCAAGGTATTGTCGGCGCGACCGAAGAACTCACCGCTAAGGGCGTAGGTGACCAGCGGCCTAGCGCGATTGCCTATGCGCTCTCGGCTCACCTGTTAAAGCGATTTGGCGATGAAAGCAGCGACCTGCCCGTTCACCTGTTCGGACAAGTCCGACGCATTGTGCGCGAATGGCTCGACGGCGGCTATCTGGTGCTCAAGGGCGTGCCTATGGGCGTGCTCGACTATTTGGAAATCAAAGACCAAGCCGCAGAGCGCATTTTCCTTGCTTGCCAACGCTACGAGCATGGCCCGAAGTCCATTAAGGCCATTCTCGACCCTTACAATCCCCGGTCAACGTCACGGCACGTCAATTTCACGACCAGCAAGGACACTTACGCGACCGACCCCCGCAAAAGTCATATCAGCCACGTTGTATGCGACAGCACATGGGAAGCCGAACTCGCTCGCGTGTTAGAAACGCACCCGCGTGTTGTCGCGTTCGTGAAAAATCAAGGCTTTGGTTTGGAGGTGCCCTATCGAGATGGCGCGAAGCCCCGCAAATATATCCCTGACATGGTGGTGCGGCTCGATGACGGCAATGGGCCAGATGATATGCTGAACCTCGTGCTGGAAACGAAAGGTTATCGCAAAGGCGATGCCCAGTTGAAGGCGGAGACCATGAAAACCCTGTGGGTTCCGGGCGTGAACAATCTTGGCACACATGGCCGCTGGGCATTTGCCGAGTTCACCGACGTTTTTGAAATTGAAAGCGGCTTCGCAAAATTGGTTAAGGGGGCAATGTCAGCGTGACAAAATTATTGTGGGTCAAAGCTGCACGTTCGGATTACTGCGGGGTTGACGAGGTATCTGGCAATCTCGGTCCAATATCGGTTTGCAACGAAGTGGAGGGTGTTGAGTAATGGCACGTGCGCCAAAAGGCCCGAAGCAAATCACTACGCTCAATCATGAAGCGGATGTTCGTCGGAATATACCGACCGCAGAAATGGCCGATTTGGCGGCAATGCAAGAGGAACTCGGCCCGCTTGCGCCTGCGGTCTATCAGCGAGCACGACCATTAGTTGAAGGCGACGTTCGTGAACGCGACGAAGACCTTGACCCGCAAATTGTCTGGAATGGGGCGCGGATTACACTGACAAAAGGTCAGGTGGCTCAACTCGCCGAAACTGGAACAATCGAGATTGGAGATGCGCAACTGGTTTGGCGCGGCAAGGACCGGCAGGACTGGTCTGACCTGGTATTGACTGCGCCTCCTCTTTATATTCAGGAAAAGGTGCATCCCAAGGCAATCATCGACGATTTGGTCTGCCAGTCGAAGGCCGCACGGGAAGACGCCAGCGATGCGCCCGACCTGTTCGCTGACTTCAACGGCTTAAACGACCCGATGGCGCGAACGGAATTTTACCAGCATGACCAGCATTGGTCGAACCGGATGATATTGGGTGATAGTCTTCAGGTAATGGCTAGTCTTGCGGAGCGCGAGGCGCTGAAGGGCAAGGTCCAAGCAATATATTTTGACCCGCCCTATGGAATTAAATTCAACTCGAACTGGCAGGTTTCGACGCAAAACCGCGATGTAAAAGACGGCAAGCGCGAAGACCTAAGCCGTGAACCGGAACAGGTGAAGGCATTTCGCGACACATGGAAAGATGGTATCCATTCCTACCTAACTTATCTTCGCGACCGAATGACGGTTATGCGCGAGTTATTAACCGAAAGCGGGTCCATTTTCGTGCAAATTAGCGATGAGAATGTTCATCGAGTTCGAGCTTTGATGGATGAGGTGTTTGGGGCCGACAACTCCCTTGGTATAATTACCTTCGCAAAATCCAGCAGCACAAATAGCCCTTCAGGTAAAACGTTAGTCTTATCATCAACCACTGACTTCATAATCTGGTATGGCAAAAATGCCCCGGCAGTAAAATATCGAGCACTTACAAAATCGAAGGAAGATGGCGTTTCGTTCGATGCAGCATATTCGCGCATCGATGAGGGCGGACGCTTTGCAATGACCGACCTTACTGCCCAAAAACCTACAACGGTTTTCGACTTTGAGTTGAACGGCAAGACTTACAATCCACTGCCACGAGGGTGGAGGACCGTAGAGCGAGGTATGCGACGTGCTGCAAAAGCGGATAGATTGCAGTTGGTCGGACGCAAACTCCGCTTCAAGCAATATCTTTCGGATAACCCCACAATGCCATACAACAACCTGTGGGCTGATACCGGCGTTGCAGGCTTTTCTTCGGATAAGCAGTATGTTGTAGAGACGAATACGAAAGTTATAGAACGGTGCTTGTTGATGGCATCTGACCCCGGCGACCTTGTCCTAGACCC
Source organism: Sphingomonadales bacterium (assembly GCA_031400695.1). Taxonomy (GTDB): domain Bacteria; phylum Pseudomonadota; class Alphaproteobacteria; order Sphingomonadales; family Sphingomonadaceae; genus Sphingorhabdus_B. The sequence continues at coordinate 32,906 of JANNQI010000012.1, forward strand.
GACATGTGGGTCGGGCACCACCGCCTTTGTAGCAGAGCAATGGGGCCGCCGATGGATAACAATAGACACAAGTCGCGTCGCATTAGCGTTGGCTCGCACTCGCATAATGGCGGCGCGTTATCCGTGGTATTTCCTCGCAGACAGTTCCGATGGCAAGCGCAAGGAAGCCGAATTAAACGGCAAGCCCCCGACGGAAACGGCCAGTTATGGAGATGTAAGGCAGGGGTTTGTCTATGAACGAGCGCCGCACGTTACATTGAAAGCAATAGCCAATAACACCGAAATCGACCTTATCTGGGATAACTGGCAAGGGCAGATGGAGGCATTGCGCACTAAACTCAATCAGGTCAGCGGTAACAACTGGCAAGAATGGGAAATTCCTCGTGACCCTCTGCAGGAATGGGCAACGGGCGTCGTTGATGTGCACAAGGCTTGGAGCGAAGCCCGAATTGCACGGCAGCGGGAAATCGATGCGTCTATCTCACTCGCTGCCGACATCGAATATCTCTACGACAAACCTTATGCCGACCCTAATCGTGTTCGGGTAGCGGGTCCATTTACCGTCGAAAGTCTCTCGCCGCATCGCATCGTCCCTGCTGATGCAGAGGAGTTGATTAACGAGAAGGAGGCTTCTGATGGCAAGAAAAAACGCCCACCACTTCCTTTATCGGAAACCGACTTTGCCGCCATGGTCATCGAGCATTTGAAAACGGCAGGCGTCCATCAAACCGACAAGGCCGACCGCATCGAGTTCACCAACCTGATACCTTTCGCCGGACGCGGCTATATCGGTGCAGAGGGCCGTTTCATGGAAGGGGAGACCGAACGGCGCGCTGCAATCTTTATTGGGCCGGAATTTGGCACCTTGTCACGCGTCGAACTCACTGCCGCTGCGCGCGAAGCATCTGAAAACCGTTTCGACGTTCTGATAGCCGTCAGTTTCGCTTTTGATGCCCATGCTTCCGAACTTACCCGGCTCGGCCCCCTGCCCATCCTAAAGGCCAAGATGAACCCCGACCTGCATATGGCGGGTGAACTCAAAAATACCGGTAAGGGCAACCTCTTCACTGTGTTCGGAGAACCGGACATCGACATCTTGGACCAACCCGACGGGTGTATCGCAGTCCGCGTCAACGGCGTGGATATTTATGACCCCAATACCGGCGAAGTCCGCTCCAATGATGTGAAGGGTATCGCCGCATGGTTCATCGACACGGCGTATAACGAAGAGAGCTTCTTCGTCCGCCATGCGTATTTCCTTGGCGCAAACGACCCCTACAAACAGTTGAAGACTACGTTGAAGGCAGAGATAGATGAGGAAGCATGGGCAACGCTAAACCGCGCCACTTCCCGCCCCTTTAATCGTCCGGAAAGCGGTCGCATCGCGGTAAAGGTCATCAACCATTTTGGCGATGAAGTGATGAAGGTGTTTGGAGTGTAATATGGGCAAAGGCGGTTACAACGGCGGCTCTACGGTAAGCTCATCAGCGAGCGGATTGTGAAGCCGTTATGAATTTCCTTATCGCCGACAGCTTTACGTCCGCGCTCACTCGCCTGACCGGGCAGGAGCAAAAGCAGGCAAAAACTGCTGCGTTCGACTTGCAACTGAACCCGGCACAGCCCGGACTGCAAATGCACCGGCTGACAAATAGTCGAGACCCAAATTTTTGGTCAGTGCGGGTCAATCAGGATATCCGTATCATCGTGCACAAGACCGAAGCGAGCTTCATGCTGGCCTATGTCGACCATCACGATAAAGCCTACTCGTGGGCAGACCGTCGCCGGATTGAGGCTCATCCGCGCACAGGCGCAATTCAGATTGTTGAAGTGCACGAACGCATCGAGGATGCCGGTCCGCTATTTGCGAACCTGAAGCACGAACCCGACGTTGCGCCCATTCAGCAACTCTCGCAGCCAATTTTTGCGGACCTATCCGAAGATGCTTTGCTGGACATTGGCACGCCGTTTGACTGGATTGCCGATATTCTGACATGGTCGGAAGAGCGTTATTTTCAGATGGCAGACCGGCTGCCTGCAGAAGTTGCCGAAGCGTTATTAGAATATGCTGTGACCGGGCGGTTGCCTTCCCCAGAACTGGTGCCTGCCAACCCTCTCGAACATCCGGATACACTACGTCGCGTCCAGACCGTCACCAGCGAAGACGAATTGCGGCTGGCGCTCGATTTTCCTTGGGACAAATGGAGCGTCTTCCTGCACCCGTCACAGCGTGAAGTGGTGGATGCTGATTTTTCCGGTCCGGCGCGTGTCACCGGGACGGCGGGGACTGGGAAAACGATTGTGGCGCTTCACCGTGCGGCTCGCGCCGTGCGGGAAGATGCAGAAGCACGTGTCTTGCTCACTAGCTTTTCACGTCCGCTCGCCAATGCGCTTCGTGCCAAGCTAGCCATCCTGCTGGCAGACGACCCGGCAAAATTGGGTCGGGTCTCCATTGCATCGTTTGAGGACGCCGCGTCCGAGCTTTTTCAGCTTATGACGGGGCGCAGGCCCACCTTTGCCCCGGATGACGCCCTGCAAGCGGCTGTGGAGCGCGCAATAGCCGATTTGAGCTACACAGACCTCGCACCGCGCTTCGTGATGGCAGAGTGGCGGCAGATTGTTGATGCTTGGAACCTCATTGACCTAACCAGCTATGCCGGTGTTCCCCGCATCGGACGGCGCAATAGGCTTGGTTCAAAACAGCGTGAAGCTCTATGGCCAGTTTTTGAAGCGACGCGGGCCGCACTGGCGGCGAGGGGTTTGGTTACACGAGCACAGCTATTCGCGTCTGTCGAAGCCAAGTTCAAAGCCAGTGAAGAGAAACCTTTCACGCATGTGATTGTCGATGAAGCACAGGACTTAGGTGTTGCCGAGTTAGGCATGATTGGCGCGCTGGCATCCGGACCAAATGCGCTGTTCTTTGCGGGCGACCTCGGACAGCGAATTTTTCAACTTCCTTTCTCTTGGCTTGCGCTCGGTGTTGACGTTCGGGGGCGGTCATCAAGCCTGCGCATAAACTACCGCACGTCCCGGCAGATTAGGGAAGCGGCGGACCAGCTTTTGCCGCAAAAGGTCCGGGACGTAGATGGGCTTGAGGATGACCGCACAGGCGCACAGTCTGTGTTTGAAGGGCCGCCACCGACGATTGTCGAATGTGCCGATGAGACCGATGAAACGAAGAAGGTCGCTGACTATCTGCGTGCTGCTGTCGAGGCAGGTATAAGCCCAGCCGAAATAGGCGTCTTTGCGCGTTCCAACGATTACCTCTCACGATGTCGTGCAGCGGTCGCAGCCGCAGGACTTGAAGGTCGCCAGTTGACCGAACGCGCCGAAGACTTCGGTGACTGCGTTTCTATCGGCACAATGCACCTAGCAAAAGGTTTGGAGTTCAAGGCCGTCGTTGTCATGGCTTGCGATGATGAAGCGTTACCCCTGCAATCCCGCGTGGATGATGCAACCGACGAAGATGAATTGAAAGAGGTCTTCGAGACCGAACGACACCTGTTCTATGTCGCCTGCACCCGTGCCAGAGACAGACTACACATTTCAGGCGTGCAGCCGGTGTCGGACTTCGTTGCAGACATACATTAAACAAGCAAAAGGCTTCGCAATAACCGGGTGGACCTACCCTCACGCATTAGGTGTGTGCCCGAAGGCTCTGCATCAATCGCATTGCTGCGCCAAATTTTGCACAACAAACGACCGGACGGCATAAAAACTCTTAATCCTGCAACTGACTACGAGTAGCAAATCGCAGGCTTGCGAGGCTTCAGCGCTGGAATAGGCCCCAATGAAACGATTAGTGTTTAACCATCGCGCCAAATGCTGGGTCAGATGGTTTGGATTTTATGGCTTCTGTTGTTCCAGCGGTCTCCGTGTCGAAAGCAGCTTGAGCTTCATCAACCACTTGTTCGACGTGCAATTCGAGAAGACTGCGAAACCCCTCAATAAAAGGTCTGACCTTGAAGGCCATCAAAACCATGCCCGCCACAATTAATCCGTTCAAAATCTGAATTGGGTCAAAAACATAACGCACTCCACCAACCCATTCTGATACAAAAGGAACAGTATGCCATTTGAGAAGCGAACCACATACCAAAACAATGCTTATACCAATGGCGATGACAAGCACGCCAACCCAAAAGTCAAATTGCGCAATCAGAGCGTTGCCAAGCAACCTTAGTTCAGAAATCGACCTCTTTCCGGCTCGCAAAACTGTCGCCATGAGCGCCATCGTTGGAATAACGGCTGCAATCACGATGCCGCTAAATGCCAGTAAATTACCTTCAGTCCCAGCGAACAGTTTAGGCGGAAGAACGAGAGTTGCCCATACACCGCAGAGACAAGCTATGATAATAGAGCGGCCCAATTTTCAATCCTTTTAAATGCGGCCTTCGTTTTGAAACCATCGATATGCTTCCCATAGCGCACGTTCCATATCCGTCCTATCGAGAAGACTTCCAACCGTCTTTACCTGCACGTCGTGCTTCAATCGTGCCGCTTCGCCTATCCGCTGCCCCTGCGGGCCATTTAGAACAATCTGGTCATCTTCGGTGTTGGCAAACAGGTCATTTATCAGAGATGGGTCTACTGCGACATTTTTATTGCGGACTTTTGCTCGAACTTGCACCAGCACTTCCAAACTAGCATCGTCACCCAATCTGTTCATCAGTTTCTTCAGCGCGGCATCGGTAGCACCGACTGCTTCCAATATAGACCGACCGGTGCTGTCTAAAAACTTTTGTTCGCCCAAAATTCGCGTTCTTTCCTCATTGGTTCCAGCTTGAACCGCTCGTGCGCGTCGGTCGGCGCGGGCGTTATGGTCGGGCTTGAATGTGGCCGATGTAACTGGAAGGTCATTCTTCTGGTCGTCCAGGATGAAAGAAACTTTAGGGTCAAATTTGTATTCACCCTCGGTAAAAATCGCGCCCCGTTCTGCGCCTAAGAACCAAGTCATGAAGCCTGCAAGAAGCCCCGAACGCACCGAATGGCCCTCCGAGACAATGAGATGGTCCCCGACCGCTAAAAAATACAAAAGACCGGGCATGTAATCATGGCCCTTCGCTGGCTCGTCTTGTCGAATGACAAGTTCCGGAACATCGCCGTCAGCTTGCGCCAATAGCGGCACTAGCCCACCGGGCATTGCCATGACGACTTGACCAAAAGCGTAATCTTTGCAGAAAAAGGTGGAGTTCAAAAGAATTTGGCGATTTTCATCTACATCCAGCTTTCTCAATCCAACACTATCGCTAATTTTCTTGCTGTTAACGTGACCGGTGAAAGTCCGCTCTAAAGCGCTTTGTAGCGTTACTCCGTGTTCGAGACTATGTGGTGCAATCACTCGTCGGTATTGTGCACTAACCTTTTTCTTCCCGATAGGCGGCGTGTTGGCCATGTAATCTCCCCGTAGCGTTCGATAAACTTGCAGATTGCCAGACTAACAACAACAATTTGAATGTCGAGTTACATGACGTAGGCGCAATCCAAAAGAAATGGGAGGCTGGTCGAAGTCAATCTACCAAGGTTGAATGAGAAATAAGGTGTCGAAGGTCCACATCAAAAAACACAGCTTCAACACTGGCTTTCAAAACGTCGGCTGCAAGTCCGTCGCCATATCGTCGGCCTGTTTTGCTTTCGCGCGACCAACCGCAAAGTTCGTCAATTTTCCGTTCCGAAACATCAGCACGGTCCAACGCACTTTTGAAGGTATGCCTAAAGCTGTGGAAGGTCAGCTTTTTTCGTCGTTCACCAAGGCCGAAATACTTTAGGTCGCTTTTGAACCGCTTGGAAAAAGTTGAACTTGGCTGATTGTAGTTTTTGTCGGGTGGAACGTCAGAGAATAGTCGAACGTCAGACTGGTTGCGGCGACGCCCGACCCAGTCAATTAGGCCAATCTTTTGCAATGTTGAATGAACGGGAATTTCACGTTCCGCGCTGTCATTCTTTAACTGCATATCGGGGGTCAAAACTATAAAATGATTGCCCGCCGGTGAAACTTTAAAATGGTTTGGCGTTAATTGCAAAATTTCGCCGCAACGCAGCCCGGTGAATAGGCCGAGTAATGGTGCCCAATAACGTGACCGCCTGATAATTGCAGCACCGGGTTTAGCAAAACCTCGCTCATCATCGACGCATCCGGTGTAAATTGGGCGTGCGAACACCCGTTGTAACTCTTCCGCTTTGAACGGCAGCTTGGCCATCGAACCAGCAGGCTTCTTTGCAAGGGGTCTCAACCTGTCTGCAAAGTTTTTTGTAACGTATTCATGGTCAGAGGCCCATTTTATGAACCTCGAAAGTTGGGCGAGATACTTTTCTTGCGTTCCCCATGCAAGCACCGGCCCGGTTTTGTCGAATTTCGAGATGATTTCAACAAAGCTGACACCCTTCCGAAGTTGGTCCTCAAAATTAGGGGGCAGCTTGGAAAATGCCTCTCTAAACCGGTCACACTCGGAAGCGTTTAGCTGCCTCATCATTAAGTTCCCGCCGAAAAAGTTGACAATATGCTTCAACTCGCTGCGATATCTGTCCTTAGTTTTTTGTGTAGTTCCCCCAATCAGAATTTGAGCCAAAAATTCGTCCGCAGCATCTTTCAGAGATATTGCCCGGTGTGTTGCGGGGCCTGATGTATCACCGATGATTTCACCAAATAACGCATCTGAATTGGCTTTTGAAAAATCGCCGTCAAAACGAGCTAATCTCAAAATTCCTAGCTGGACCATCGCCCGTCTAAGATATTCCCGGAGAAGCCGTCCGGCATCGCTTCCCGGCTCGGCAAAAACACCTGCATCTCTCAACACTGATGTTTCGACTGAAGCTACATAGTCCCTATTTGTCGGTCCGTCTGTTCCGTCCAATGCCGCTAGTTGAGCGGCTAGCTCTTCTCGAATTAAGTAACGTCGGTCTGGCTCAAAGTCGCTGGCTAACCAAGGGCTGGCATCTAATTCGCGTTTGGCTGACGAAAAATAATGCTGTGCGAGAGACCGCGCGCCGCTCAACGATAGTTCAGCGCCTTCACCCGCGATGGGACAAGTTATAGTTGGAAATGTTGGCTGTATGGTTCCCGCTTTAGTTGAGAACGCTGCCCGAAATTCCGCCGCTGCATGTGCTCTCGCATCATCCAATTTGGCCAAAGCAAGCTTGTAGTCAGATGTTTGCAGACTTTTCATGATAACGGGCTTGCAACCCGGAAACTGATAACGAGCAGGCCATCGTTTTTTGAAATACCAACGATTTCCGCGTTGCACCAAATCTGTAGGTTTCGACATCTCTGACATCTCTAACTGTGTGACAGCTTAGGGTAGCAAAGAGGTTAAAATAACCGCAGAAATCCTAGGAAGCGCGGAATTTTGCGTGAAATTTAAAAATTGGTGGAGCCTAGGGGAGTCGAACCCCTGACCTCTTCGCTGCCAGCGAAGCGCTCTACCAGCTGAGCTAAGGCCCCATCCTGCCGAAATCTGGTCGGCTATTTGGTGAGGAGCGCCACTAGCGGGCGCTCCCGGAGATATCAAGCGCGAAGATTAAATCTCGTCGGCGTCGCCCTCGGTGCCGGCAACGCCGAGATCTTCGTCACCGCCGAGATCGACGTCATTGTCGGGCGAAACGTCGCCATCGACAGCATCGACATCAATGTCGAGATCGTCGGCGGCGAGATCGGCATCATCCTTTTTCTTCTCGATTTCCTCGAACGGCAGTGGCTGTTTCGATTTCAGCACGGGCTCAGGCGTCCACTGGTTGCCGCATTCGATGCACTCCACGGGCGCATCCTTGGTCAAATCGTAAAAACGCGTGCCGCATTTCGGGCATGTGCGCTTGGTTCCCCATTCAGCCTTGATCATGGCAGGCTCAAATCCTTCTTGAAATAGTTGGAAAGGCGATACCGCTCGCGGAATCGCCATTGATTGGCGCGGCCATTGCCACAGCAAAGCGGCGGTGTCAAAAATTTGTGTGCCGTTGACTTGGGCGTCTATCAACCGCAAAGCGCGGGGCGACATGCATAACGCCGAACCCCGACCCGTCACTTTCCGCAGCAACGGCCCTTTGCGCGGCACCGTCCGCGTTCCAGGGGACAAGTCGATCTCGCACCGTTCGCTGATGCTGAGCGCACTTGCGGTGGGCGAAAGCAGAATCACGGGATTGCTTGAAGGCGAAGATGTGCTTGCCACCGCCGCCGCGATGCGCGCGATGGGGGCGACTATCGAACGCACCGGCGAAGGAAGCTGGACCGTCTACGGCGTTGGCGTCGGCGGATTGATGCAGCCCGCAGGCGCGCTCGATATGGGCAATAGCGGAACTTCGACGCGGTTGTTGATGGGGCTCGTTGCCAGCCACCGGTTGACCGCCACCTTCATCGGCGATGCCAGCCTGTCCAAACGCCCGATGGGCCGCGCAATCGATCCGCTGAGCCTGATGGGTGCGGAATTTACCGCCAGCCCCGGCGGCACCCTGCCGCTGATGGTGCGCGGGTTGGTGCCGGCCATTCCTATTAGCTACCGCCTGCCTGTTGCCTCGGCTCAGGTAAAAAGCGCAGTGCTTTTAGCGGGCCTCAACGCCCCGGGCATCACCGAAGTCATCGAACCCGTCCCTACCCGCGACCATAGCGAGCGGATGTTGCGCGGATTCGGCGCGGATTTAACCGTGGAGGTCGATGCCGATGGCGTGCGACATATCCGCATGGTGGGCGAGGCCGAACTCAAGCCACAAACCATCGAAGTCCCGGGCGACCCATCGTCTGCTGCCTTTCCGATTGTCGCAGCCCTCATCACGCCGGGCAGCGAGATCACTGTAACGCATGTCGGCATGAACCCGACGCGCGCTGGCATTTACAAGATGCTGGAAGCGATGGGTGCGGACCTGACCTATTCCAACGAACGCGAAGTCGGCGGCGAGCCGGTGGCCGACATCACCGCGCGGCATTCGGTTTTGCGGGGTATAGAAGTGCCACCCGACATCGCGCCGAGCATGATTGACGAGTTTCCCGTGTTTTTTGTGGCCGCCAGCGTTGCACAAGGTCGGACCATAACAAGTGGCTTGGATGAACTCCGCGTCAAGGAATCGGACCGGCTGACGCTAATGGCAACCGGCCTCAAAGCCATCGGCGCGCAGGTCGAGGAACGCGAAGATGGCCTAATCATCGAAGGCAGCGGCGGCGAACCGCTCGAAGGTCGCGCAACTGTCAACAGCGCGCTTGACCACCGCATTGCAATGAGTTTCGCTGTTGCAGGACACCATAGCTATCATGGCGTGACCGTCGATGACGTTACGCCGATTGGCACCAGCTTCCCGACGTTTGAAGCAATTATCGACGGTCTGAAAGTCCCCAATTGACCGACTTTCTCTCGCCTTTTATCGCCGACCTTATCGGTTTTGCGGGCAGCTTCTTCATCGTAGCCGCTTTTGCATATAGCAATCTTACGACTCAGATGAACGCCCTGTGGTTCAACGTGTCAAACCTGCTTGGAGCGGCTTTGCTGACCATTTCGCTGACGGTGAATTACAATTTGCCGACGATGGTGCTGGAGGTTGTTTGGATGGCGATTGCACTTTTCGGAATCTTCAAGGCGCTTCGAACACGAAAAGAGGCCGTTAAGCATCCAGGTATCGCTGAATGATCATCGCCGTCGATGGGCCTACCGCTTCTGGCAAAGGTACATTGGCCAAGGCGCTCGCAGCGCATTTCGGGCTGCCATTTTTGGACACCGGACTGCTCTATCGCGCCGTCGGGCGGCAAGTACAGTTGAATAAAGGCGATCCCGATGATGCGACTGATGCTCTGGCAGGCTGCGATTTTCTGGATAGTCTGCTCGACGACGCCCGATTGCGCACCGAAGAAATCGGCGGGTTGGCCAGCCGCGTGTCAATCCACCCGGTTGTCCGTGCCGCGTTAAATAGACGTCAGGTCGATTTCGCCAACCAGCCAAGTGGTGCGCTTCTCGACGGCCGCGATATCGGCACTGTTATCGCCCCCAACGCTGATGTGAAGCTGTTTGTAACCGCACCAGCCGAAGTCCGCGCGCGGCGACGTCATAGCGAAATGATGTCGCACGGCATGAATGTGAACTTCGCTGACATATTGGCCGATATAGAGGCCCGCGATATTCGCGACAGCACGCGTGCCGACGCGCCGTTAAAGCCCGCCGACGATGCGATCTTGCTTGATACGGGCGATTTGACTATAGGCGGCGCCGTTCAAGCCGCGATTGCGCTGGTCGAAGCCAAGCTTCACCCGCGTTGAACGGCGGGGCGTTGCTCAACCAACCCTCATAAAACGAACGCCTTATTGCTATTCGGGCAATGGGGCATTTCTGGTCAAAGACCATCGGAACCAACCGATTGGCCGGATAAAATAGTTAGTTAGGATCACTCAAACATGGCAACTTCGCCAAACCCGACCCGCGACGATTTCGCGGCAATGCTCGACGAATCACTCGGCGGCGCAGATGGCGGCTTTGAAGGCCGCGTAGTAAAAGGTACCGTAACCGCAATCGACAATGACCATGCTGTCATCGACGTCGGTTTGAAATCGGAAGGCCGCGTGGCTCTGCGTGAATTCGCGATGCCCGGTCAGAAAGCCGACCTGAAGGTTGGCGACGAAGTCGAAGTTTTCGTCGACCGCGTAGAAAATATGAACGGTGAAGCCATGCTCAGCCGTGACCGTGCCCGCCGCGAAGCTGCGTGGGATGTGCTGGAAGGCGAATTTGACGCTGGTAACCGCGTCGATGGCGTTATCTTTGGCCGCGTCAAGGGCGGCTTCACCGTTGATCTGGGTGGCGCAGTGGCGTTCTTGCCCGGCAGCCAAGTTGATGTCCGCCCCGTGCGCGACGTTGCACCTTTGATGGACATCGCGCAGCCTTTCGTCATCCTGAAAATGGACCGCAAGCGTGGCAATATCGTTGTTTCGCGTCGTGCCATCCTTGAAGAGACCCGCGCAGAACAGCGCACCGGCCTCATCCAGAATCTCGCCGAAGGCCAGATCATCGACGGCGTCGTCAAGAACATCACCGATTATGGTGCGTTCGTTGATCTGGGCGGCATCGACGGCCTGCTGCATGTCACCGACATTAGCTACAAGCGAATCAATCACCCGAGCGAAGTCATCAACATCGGTGACACCGTCAAGGTGCAGATCGTACGCATCAACAAGGATACACAGCGCATCAGCCTAGGCATGAAGCAGCTGGAAAGCGATCCCTGGGATGCAGCGGTTGCCAAATATCCGGTTGGCACAAAGCTTAAAGGTGCAGTCACCAACATCACCGAGTACGGCGCGTTCATCGAACTCGAAGCGGGTATCGAAGGCTTGGTCCACGTTTCCGAAATGTCCTGGACCAAGAAGAACGTCCATCCGGGCAAAATCGTTTCGACGTCTCAGGAAGTCGACGTTGTTGTTCTCGACATCGACATGGAAAAGCGCCGCATTTCGCTCGGCCTCAAGCAGGCTCACGACAATCCATGGGCCTCGTTCGCCGAGAAATTCCCGGTCGGTTCGACCGTCGAAGGCGAAGTCAAGAACGCGACCGAATTCGGTCTGTTCATTGGCCTCGATGGCGACGTCGACGGCATGGTCCACATGTCCGACATCGCATGGGGAATCACCGGCGAGGAAGCATTGCATCTTCACCGCAAGGGCGAAACCGTCAAAGCCATCGTGCTCGACATCGATGCCGAGAAAGAGCGGATTTCGCTTGGCATCAAGCAGCTTGAAAAGGGTGCCCCTTCGGCAGCCGGCGCTGCTTCGGCTGGCGGCCTGAAAAAGGGTGCAACCGTTACCGTCACCGTGCTTGAAGTTCGCGATGGCGGCCTTGAAGTGCAGGCTGGCGATGATGGCGCAACCGGCTTCATCAAGCGCGCCGACCTTGGCCGCGACCGTGACGAACAACGTCCTGACCGTTTTCAAGTCGGCCAGAAGTTCGACGTTCAGGTCGCAGGCTTCGACCGTTCGAAGAAGCCGAACTTCTCGATCAAGGCGCTTCAACTCGCCGAAGAGAAGCAGGCTGTCGAGCAATATGGTTCGTCCGACTCGGGAGCATCGCTTGGCGACATCCTTGGCGAAGCCCTGAAGGGTGCCAAAAAGTAAGCTACGGCTTTCTAACCAAAGTTCTATTTTTGGGACACAAAACCCGCCCTTGGCAACAAGGGCGGGTTTTTATTGCGCCAATGCAAACGACTGCAACGGCAAGAGCATTGTAAAATCAAAAATTTTCTGGCAAATTGACGGACAGTCCAAAAGAGGATGCCGCTTGGTCGCATGACATCCCCGCCGTCGGGCTTCTATCGAAACACAATAGAAGGATGGAGTGCATGATCCGGTCCGAGTTGATCAAGAAGCTGGAAGGCGAAAATCCCGAGTTGAAAACCGAAGAGATCGAAAAGATTGTCGATCTTTTCTTCAACCAGATTATCCAACGGCTAGCCGATGGTGGCCGGGTGGAACTTCGCGGCTTTGGCGCATTTTCGACGCGCGACCGATCCCCACGCAAAGGCCGCAATCCACGCACCGGGGCTTCGGTCGATGTCCCGTCGAAGCGGGTCCCTTATTTCAAACCAGGTAAGGAAGTGCGCGAGCGCCTTAACAAGTAACGCCGCCGCGAAAGCCTCTTGACCGTGCAGATATAATGCTGTCTGCGAAAGTCCGCGCGGATGTGGCGGAATGGTAGACGCTACAGACTTAAAATCTGTTGTCCTTTTGGGCGTGCGGGTTCGAGTCCCGCCATCCGCACCAGCTAATTTCGCGGAGCTTGCCGCCGATAGCTGAGAGCTTCAGCGATATGTATGCGCCCCACATTTTCAATGCCCGCCAGATCGGCAATGGTCCTCGATACACGCAAAATCCGCGTGTAGCCGCGTGCCGACAATCGCATCGCCTCGGCCGCTTGGGCAAGAAGCTTCTGTCCAGGTTCATCTGGCGTTCCATAGTCGCGCAGCACATTGCCATCGAGTTCGGCGTTCGTGCGCATCCCCGTACCCTGCAAGCGAGCGCTTTGGATTTCACGGGCCGCTTTCACTCTGGTAGCGACTTCAGCCGAACCTTCGGCAGGCGGCGGCAGAACGAGATCGGCTGCGCTGACCGCCTGCACTTCGACATGCAGGTCGATCCGGTCGAGCAATGGGCCCGATATTTTCGCCTGATAATCCGCGGCACAACGAGGGGCACGGCTGCAGGCTAGCGCCGCATCGCCCAAATGCCCGCAGCGACACGGGTTCATCGCCGCCACTAGCTGCACATTGGCAGGAAAAGTAACATGGCTATTCGCCCGTGCCACGCTGACCTCACCGGTTTCAAGCGGCTGACGCAAGCTGTCGAGAACCCCGCGCTGAAACTCGGGCAGTTCGTCGAGGAACAGTACGCCTAGATGCGCCAGGCTGACTTCTCCCGGACGAACGCGTAAGCCGCCACCTACCAATGCAGGCATTGAGGCGCTGTGGTGCGGCGAGCGAAACGGCCTTGTCCGCACCAGCCGCCCGCCTTCGAGCGTTCCCGCCACCGATGCGATCATCGACACTTCCAACGCTTCTGCCGGTGTCAGTTCAGGCAATATCCCCGGCATGCACGACGCGAGCAATGACTTGCCAGCGCCTGGCGGCCCGACCATCGCGAGATTATGCCCGCCAGCCGCAGCAATCTCCAACGCGCGCTTCGCGGTTTCCTGCCCCTTTACCTGCTTTAGGTCCGGACCTCTAGTCGGCGGCTCGGCTATTCCCGGCTCTGGCGTGCGGAGCAGTGCCTGCCCTTTCAGATGGTTGAGCAATGCCAGCAAATCGGGTGCGGCGACCACCTCGATCTGCCCTGCCCACGCGGCTTCTGGCCCTTGCACCGATGGGCAAATGAGCCCCATCTCGCGGGAAGAAGCATGCAGCGCAGCCAGCAGCACACCGGGTGAAGCGGCAACCCGACCATCGAGTCCCAGTTCGCCCACCACAACATAATGCGCCAACGCCTCTGCATCGGCCAGGCCCATCGCACCGAGCAAGGCCAGCGCAATCGGAAGGTCGTAATGCGATCCTTCCTTCGGCAAATCAGCAGGCGACAAGTTGATTGTAATCCGCTTGGGCGGCAGCGCCAGCCCCAGTGCCGATATTGCGGCGCGTACGCGCTCGCGGCTTTCGGCCACTGCCTTGTCGGGCAATCCGACAACCGTAAAACCGACAAAGCCCGGAGCGATCTGGCACTGCACCTCGACGCTGCGCGCCTCCAGTCCCAGATAGGCGACGGTCGCCACTGTTGATACCATGAAGCGCCTTCCTCCAACCGACCGGGTAAGAAAAAGGGCTTTCGCCGGTTTAAGGTAAGGGTGGCCGCCGACGAAAGCCCCGTCGGCGAACCACCCGCCGACCAGGCTTTTGTGGCAGGACGCGGATGCGCGGTGCAATCGCGTGCGCTTCGTATACGATGCGCTCGCATATCGCCGAATATAGCTAATTGCGGCTTAACCTCTCGCAGTGACGACTTCCTAACAGCCTTGTCGCCAAAGCAGTCGGATGACGCAGTCCGTCGCACTACGTATGCTCGTCCTTGGCGCATTCACCCTTGCGCCAACGGGCGGGCATGCCTTTTCCAGCGTCAGCGTCGAGACTTCGGTCTATGAATGGGTCGGGGAGGCGGCTTCCGCAGCAGCCACCTCGCCGTCAATTTCCCGCTTTGGACCATTCCACGTCGTTGCACCCGATAGGGTCGAACTGAAAGGTAGCATCGAAAGCGATACGCCTGCACAGTTCAAGGCGATGCTCCGTGCGTATCCTGCAATCAACCAGATCGACATGATCGATTGCCCGGGAACCGGCGACGATGAAGCCAATCTTGCTCTCGCGCGCATGGTCCGATTGGCGGGGATAGCGACCTATGTTCCCGACGGCGGATCGGTGCGCTCGGGCGGGGTAGAGCTATTTCTCGCAGGCGCAAAGCGAAGCGCGGCACCCGACGCCGAATTCGCTGTGCATAGCTGGCTCGACGAAGACGGATTCGAGCCCGACGATTATGCGACAAGCGATCCCGTCAACCGCGAATATGTTGATTACTATCGTGAAATGGGAATGAGCGCCGACAAGGCAAAGGCCTTTTATGCGCTGACGAACAGCGTTGCCCATGACGATGTGCTGTACCTGAAACCGCGCGACATCGCGGCCTATATCCGACTCGACTGAGCCGTCATCCGAAGAAGTAGCGACCCAAAGCCAGCGTGACCTTTGGGTCGGAATGCCCGACTGGGCATGGGCGGCCTATGCGATTGGCGTCGGCGTCGGGACACTTGGCGCTATCGGCTTCATCATGCGAAAGTGGTGGGCGCCGCTCGCCTTTGCATTTAGCCTGATCGCGATCCTGATCCAGTTCAGCTACTCCTTCCTCATCGCCCAAGGCGCACAGACCGACATCGCCATGCGCGCCTTCCCGATGTTCATTGTCGTGATGGCGGTGATCCAGTGGCAATTGTCGCGGCAAATCAGGAAACAGGCTGGGCCTGCGGCGCCGATTTCACGCTGGCCGGTTGCACCGGTGCGCCGTTTCTATTCTATGCCGACTGGGTGCATCCTATCCCCGAAGAGTTCACACGGCTTAAGGCGTATCGCTCGAATGCGCTCGGCCCTACGGACCGTGACTGAAACAAGGAGAATTAAATGACCGCCATGCAAGAAAACGGATGGGAACTTTCCGTAACTCGTCTCATCGATGCCTCACCTGAAAAGGTCTGGGACATCATGGCCAACCGGATTGAAGAATGGTGGTGCCCGAAACCTTGGCGCGCCGAGTTCAAAAAGCTTGAGCGCCGCGCAGGTGGCGCGTCCAACTGCACGATGTACGGCCCCGACGGCGAGGTTCATCCGCACCCCGGCACTGTGCTGGCGTGGGACGAAGGGCGCCGTTTTGCCTTTACCGATGCGGTTGTCGGCGACCTGATGCCAGCAGGCCCGTTCATGATCGGGATATGGTCGATCGCACCGGAAGGCGGCGGTACGCGCTATACTGCGGTCGCGCGCCACTGGAGCGAAGGTGATTGCCAGCGGCATGCCGAAATGGGTTTCGAAGAAGGCTGGGGCGCGTGCGCGGACCAGTTGGTAGCACTTGCAGAAACCTAGAAGTCGACCTGCTCGTAATGTTTGGGCGGAGCGATGACCTCCATCCGTTCGGACAATAAAGGCCGGAAACTGGGCCGCGATTTGAACATTGCGTACCACGCCTTGGTCTGCTCATGCCCCGTCCAGTCGATTCCGCCTAGATAGTCGGCAACCGAAATCTGCGCGGCTGCAGCGAGGTCGGACATACTCATCACCGAGCCTGCCATCCACGCGCGGTGGTCGATCAGGTAATCGACATAGTCCAAATGCCCGTTGGCGAGTTTCATTGCCTCGCGGAGAACTCTTGAATCAGGCGGCTGGCGATCGACCAGACGTTTCTTCATGCGCTCGTGCAACAATGGTTGAGTCACATCGCCATAAAATTGCTCGTCGAACCACGACACCAGCCGACGGATTTCCGCGCGATATTGCGCGGTTCCACTGATCATTGGATTGGTCGATACCGTCTCGTCGATATACTCCGAAATCGCCACGGAGTCGGCAAGCGTAATATTCCGCTCGCTATCGCGCATCACCGGCGTGCGCCCCGCTGGGTTCATGTGCAGAAAATCGTCGCGTTGCTCCCAAGGATTTTCACGCACCAGGCTGTAGGCGATCCCCTTTTCGCCCAAGAGCAGGCGGACTTTGCGCGAGAACGGACAAAGCGGATATTGATGGAGTTGCCACATATCGGCTCTGTTAGGGTTGATTCCGGTTAAAGAAAAGGCCCGTCATCAATCCTTTGATTTCTCTCCGGGTTCTTTGGCGGCTTCCTTGGCCATCTCTGCATCGAACTTTGCCTCCGCTGCCTTCACCTTCTTCTCAGTTTCGGCATATTGGCTGTCGAAATCCTTCTGGCATCCGCAAAGCATGAACAGGAATATCAGACCAAAGCGCATCAATAATCCTTCTTGTATCGGACGTTGACGTTCGATTGACCGCCCGTGCCGATTTGGCTCAGCACCGAAAGCGCCGGGGTTAGGCTGATTTCCAGCTGGGTCGCGGTATAACCGCGGGCATCGGTGACAATTTCCACATAGACATCGTTGGTAATATATTGACCGAAAGCAACCGCGATATCGCGCCCGGTCTTTTCATCGGCACCCAATATGCGCAGCCGGTCGAGGCCCGTCGCCGATTGCAACACACCCAATGGATTGAGCCCACCCGCGCCGCCGCGCAGATTGTTGAGCGATGCGGCAAGCTGGATTGCTTGAATGGCGCTGAGTTCCCCGATAGAGTTACCGAACAGAATGCGCGCCATGATTTCGTCTTGAGGCAGCGCGGGCGTCGAGCTGAAACTGATGTCGGGGTTCTGGCCGGTACCGCGCATGTTTACGCGTACTGTGGTGCCATCGACCTCGCTGGCAGCGACAACGCGGATCGACGGGTTGCTGGCTGGACCGCCGTTGAACGATATCCGGCCGCTTTCCAGCTCGAACGAGCGACCGGCGAAACCCAATGTTCCGCGCACAAGTTGCATATCGCCTGAGATGCGCGGCGCATCACTGGTGCCGATAATCCGCAGGTTTGCGCCCCATTCGGACTCCAGACCCATGCCGGTGACGTAAAGTTCGTCCGGTGCGACCAGATTGATGTCGAGTTTCCAGTTGCTCGGCAGGCTGGTGATCGCATCTGCGTCACCTGAAACACGCGGGCGCCCCGCCGAAACCTTGCGGCGTATGCCAGTGAGCGTCGCCACTGCGGCTGCGCCTTGCCGGATAATCTTGAACCGCGTTTCGGGCAGGCGCAACGTACCGCTGATTAGCGCATCGCCATCTGGTGTATTGGTAACGCTGATTTTTCCCGTTGCGGTCGTCGATATCAGCTCACTGCGCGCCACCCGCGCGCGGTCGAGATCAAGATCGAGCTGAAGCGGGAAGCCCTTGGCCGAGCTGAGGTTGACGACGCCCTTGCCGCTGACTGTGCCGCTGCCGGCATTGGCGGTAAGTTCAGTTACCTCCAACTGGTCGTTGGTGAAAATGCCGCGAACGCGCAGCTTGGTCAGCCGCGTGCCGTAAACGTCATTTTCGTAAATCAGGTCGTTGGCGCGCACGACTCCGGTAAGGCGCGGTGTTTGCACCCGGCCCGAGAAATCCGCCGCTACGCCGATATTACCGGTCAGGCTTTGGTCGGCGAGTGCTGCCAGCGAGAACAATGTATCCGCCGGACCGTTATAGCGGATGCCGCCCGATAATGGCGCGGCGAGCAACCGCTCGGTCCAGCTTGCACCGCCGGGAGGCAGCGGCGTCAGGTCGACCTGCAACCGCCCGACCGGCACCCCGCGCCTGCGGAAAATCGCGCGGGCATTGCCTCCATCGGGCAAAAGCCTGCCAACGAGACTGATGTCGACGGCTTGCGATCTCGACCCCAGATTGGTGCGGACGAAGCGCGTGATTTCAAGCCGCGCGTCGGCACTGGGGAAAGCCGCGAAAGAGGCCTGTGACCAATCAAGGCTGCCCGTGGCACGGCCGCCAAGGCCGAGGCCGGGAAAAAAGGGATTGAGCACTGCGATATTGACCTTGTTGAGCCGCGATTGCAGTTCCAGCCCGCTCCCGTAGCTGCCAGCCAGCTTGATTGAACCATCGGCGACCTTAATGGTCGAGGTCAGGATTTCATATTCGCTGCGTTTGGGAATGATCCGGACCGGCTCCACAGTTTCAAAATCAATGCTGTTGGCGCGACCCTTTGCCGCGATACGCCACAGCTGGGGGGTCAGGTCGGCGTTGGCGGCGATGCGGAACGGCACCTGGCTGCGGCCCTCGGCGAGAATTTGCGCGGTGCCGGTCCCGCCGCGATAGTCGACTTTGGCGCGAGCTGCGGCGATCGAGATGTCGTTGATGAAAGCGTTTTCAACCTGCACATCGGCAAGTATTTGCGGGCTGTCATACAAGACGATATCGGCGTTAATGATGCCGCGCCCGATAGCGAATTTCTGTTCACCGCCTACCAATTCGGCATTGGTGGCAATGGCATCCACCACCGCATGTTGATATTGCCCTTGCGCCGATAGCGCGATGGTGCCGTCAAAGCCCGACCCGACGCCGGTCAACGTGCCGACAAATGGTCCAGACGCCGCCTGCCTGATGCGTCCCGCTACACCGATCCCCGCAAAGTCGCCGCGCAGTATGTCGATGGTCAGCGGGCCATTGCCCGACAAAACGTCGATGTCGCCGCTGATCGGGCCATATTCGGTCGCGCCAGTCAGCTTGATGGCATAGCCCTGCCTGCTGCGCGTCACCAGTCCGACGACGTTCGACAGGCCGACGCCAAAACCCGGCCGCGATGCGATAACCCGGACAACTGGCCGATCGAATGTGCCGGTCATTGCAACGCTTACCGGGCCGTACTGGTTCGAATAGCCCTTGCCGTTGAACACCACGCGTCCGCCTTCGGTCACATAAGTACCATTGCCGCTGTTCAGCCGGAATCGCGGTGCGACGACATTGGCGCGGGTAATCCGCAATATGCCGTCGGTGCCATAGCGGATGCCTGCATTGACGAACATCTGCCCGCCGAGAAATTTCTGAAAGCCGGGGCTGAACAGCCGGGTGGAGCGCGCCTTGACTGTGCCGACCAGCGCATAGCCTCGCCCCAGCGTTGTTTCGAGATCGACATCGGCGACGACATTGAACAGCCCGACCGAGTCCACTTGAAACCCGTCGACTTTGCCGTTGAGGGCGCCGGTGTAGAAGCCCTTGCCGATATCACCGACGACCAGCGCGGTCGCGTTGATGCGGTCGGACCGGATTTTAATATTGTCCGAAAGCAAGCGTCCGTTCGCAATCGCGAGATCGCCGTTCATCCTGACGTTGGTGAGGAGTCCTCCCGCGATCTGGTTGATCCCTGTTACTCTCCGGGCGCGGGCGTTGACAGGGATGAGGAAGCGGTCGGTTTGCCCTCGCGCCTCGCCGCTAAGGCTCACACCTTCGAAGGTCGTGGTATCGAACGATAGCCGCGTCGCGGTGGCCGAATAGGTGACCAGAGGCCCGGCAAAGGCACCGTTGAGCAGTGCCTTGCCGCGTATGTTGGTACCGCTGACATTGCGAGCGATAATCGACGGGCGGAGCAGTTGGATGTCGAGCGCGAGGTCATTGAAATTGCCCTCGCCCATGTCGACAATTCCGCTGGCGCCGACCACGATGGCGGCGGACCGCACGGTGCCCTTGATATCGGCGACGCGGTTGTTGAACTTCGCTGCGACGTCGATATTAGCTACGGGCGACAAGGCGCGCATTATCAGGCTGTCTGCCATCACCTTGGCAGGCGCGGCGGTCCCCTTGGCCGAGAAGGTTCCGTCGCGCGCGGTGAGTGCGAGGTCGGCGACGTCTTCCGTCCCCATCTGCGCGGTAAGTGCGCCGTCCCATTTCTGCCAGCTGCCTCGCCCGTTGAGCGCCGCCTTGATGGGTACATTTTTGCCCATCAATCCTGCGACCAAACCACTTGCCGGAGCATCGACCTTCAAATCGACATCGAAGCGGTTGTCGTCGGGCACAGCGTCGAGTTTCAGCACCAGCCGGTCGCCCTGCAGTGTCCCGCCGGTCGCATCGACCACAGCGCGGCGATCGGCGATGCGCATACTTCCCTCCAGCGAGGCGATCTGTTCCTCGCCCGTAATCGCCTTAGCGAATATGATGCGGTCGATTTTCAGCCGATCGATGCTGATATCTAGATCAGGCAATAACGGTTCGCCGCGATCAGGCACAATCCGGAACGCGGGCATCCGCGCCACGTTCAGTTCGCGTGCGGTTAGCGAGTCCACATCGACACCGCCGCGCAGATAGGCGAAGGGATTCCAGTCGAGCCGTATCTCCGGCGAGCGCGCGAAATCACCCTTGGGGTCGCGGAAACGCACATCCTTCAGTATCGCTCCGCCGTAAATCGATCCCTCGATCTTGCCGATTCGGATATTGAGGCCGTTCTCCAGCTCGAACGCAGCAACCTGCCGCGCCACAAACGCCCGGCCCGATTGGGTATCAAGCCAGATGTAGCTGCCGACCAACACCAGCAGCAGGAATGCGCCCAGCGCCGCTGCGCCTATCGCGATTCGTCGCCAGATCATCAGAATGCCTGCCCGATTGAGACATAGACGCTTATTTTGGATTCGCCCGCCTGCCGGTTAATCGGGGTTGCGACATCAAGCCGCACCGGCCCGAAATTGGTGTAGAAACGCCCGCCGATGCCAACGCCATACCGCCAGTTGTCGAATTTGGGGATGCTGCTTTCATATACCTGCCCTGCATCGACAAAACCGGCAACGCCGAAATTGCCGAAGCGATAGCGCGCCTCGAATGCGGCTTCATTGGTGCTGCGGCCACCGATCGGATCGCCATTGGGATCTTTCGGTCCCAATTGCTGATAGCCAAAACCGCGCACCGAGCCGCCGCCACCGCCATAGAAACGCCGCGATGGAGCAAGGTTTTCGCGTTCGATGCCCGAAATCGTCCCCACTCGTGCGCGCGCTGCAAGCACCAGACTGTCGGTGGCGGAGTAATAATAAGACCCGTCGAGAATCGCGCGGGCATAAAATTGTGTGCCGCTGCCAAGCGACGCCTCGGGCGACAGCCGCAAAGTCAGACGATAGCCTTTGGTCGGGTTGAGCAAATCATCTGACCGGTCAAAACCGACCTGACCCGGCAACGCCGCAACATAATAGATCCGCCGGTCACGCAGAGCACGGGTGAAGTCATACTCGCCTTCATAAGTCGCCAGTAGTTCGACGCCTGCCGACCAGGTAAATTTCTTCTGCCAGATCGGCGTCGAGGCATAGCTCATCACCGCTGCCGCGCGCCCGGTATAGGCGTCGAACGCATCGTACGTGCTGTGCAGGCCTGATAATGACAATTCGAACGTGCGGTCGCGTTTACCGGCATTGGCGCGCGCGAACGACACGCTCGCCGCTTGCTCTTGCGTGCCGAGAACGACTGCGGCGGTCAACGAACCTTCGGGAGGGAACAGGTTGCGGTGCGTCCAGCTACCTTCGACGCGGAAACCCTGCCCGGCGCCGTAGCCGCCGTTTACCGCCAAAGTGCGTGGCGGGCCTGCTTCCTGACGCACCAGCAAGTCCGCATAGGCGGTACCGTCGGGCACCACGCCTTCGCTCGCGACCGGCTCAACCAAAACCGTGGAAAGCAGCCCGGTCGCGACCAGAGCCGCGCGCAAGTCATCGACCAGCCGCGAATCGTATAAATCGCCAGTCTTGAAGCGCCGCAAAATCGCGACATGGTCCGCGCCGAACGCTTCGGCGCCTTCGCTTCGTATCTGTCCGAAATAGCTGCGCGCGCCCGTATCGACGGGCAATGTGTAGTCGCCCGTCCCCACATCGCCGTCCAGCAAGATGTCGCGTTGCCCCACCTTTGCGAAGGGATAGCCATTCTCTGGCAATTTGACCGAGATATTCGCCTCTGCTGCCAATATGATGTCGGCGATAATCGGATCGCCCGTCTTCGGAACGAAGTTGCTGGTGATAAGGTCGGCAGGCTCGACCACTGGCGCGGTGAATGCAATCTGCCCCAGATAATAACGCCGGCCCGGCACCACCTTTAACGCAACGGTGAGCGGCGCGCCTTCGGCGACAGGCGGATCAACCGCAACGCGCACATTGGCGTCGAAAAAACCCTGACCGTTCAATATATCGACCATCAGTTGCCGGTCGGCGCGTGCGCGCTGGTTGATTTCCGCACGATTGTCCGCACGCCCACCGCCATCGTCGAGCACGGACAGGTCATTGAAGCGTTTGCGCGCGGCGCGATAGGCATCGGCGTCAGAGGTGCCATCGGTGATACTCTCGCCATCGGCATTGGCCGCAATGTCCGCGCTCGCCGCAGGGTCCAGGCCGTCGACGCGAAAGACATATTGCACCGCGCTCGTCTGTTCGTCATTGGCCTCGGTCGGGTTCGGCGGCGGCTCGGAATCGAAGCTGTCAATTGGCGGCAGCGGATTTTCGAGCAGCGGGTCGGTGACCGGCGCATCCGGCAAAACCTCAATGGCATCATTATCCTGTGCAGCGCGGATCGGCGGGTCGGCAGCGGTTTGCTGCGCCTGGCTTTCGGCGCTTTCCTGCTCGGCATCCTGCGCTTTCTGCCACTCCTCTACGCTTTCCAGCGGCGGCGCGTCGAGGCTCGGAATCGCCGCCTCAAACTCGCTGTCCGGAATAATCGGCGCGCGCGGGTCGCCCTGTTGCAGTTTGGCGGCAGTAAACTGCGTTTCCCCGGCCACGGACGGAGGCGGGGAAGCGGACATATTATTCTGTGCAAAGGCAGGGGCGGTAAATACCGAAATTCCCGCCAAAAAAGCCGCCAATCGATCCAAAAATGATTCTCCCTCGCGCCTCAACGCCGTTGAACGATTTTAGTTTCAATCCAATGGGACGGGCTGTCCGGTTTGTTCGCTCTGCCCGCTTGGTAAACCGCGTTCAAGCAATATGAAAATGTGCAGCGCAAATTTCCGTATAAGCACGCTTGACGGCGTGTGAAGTTTCCCTTCATGCCGCGTCGATGCGTTTCTTCTCTGACAATGCGGCTCCGGTGCATCCCAAGGTCATGCAGGCGATTGCCGATGCCAATCATATCGACACGGCTTATGACGGCGATAACTGGAGTGCGCAGCTCGACGCACGCTTCGGCGAATTGTTCGGCTGCGAAGTCGCGGTTTTGTGGGTCGCGACCGGGACCGCCGCCAATTGCCTTGCGCTGACATCATTGTGCCAGCCGCATCAGGGTATTATCTGCCATCGCGAAGCGCATATCGAGGTCGATGAATGCGGCGCACCGGGTTTTTACACCGGTGGTGCTAAATTGATGCTGGTCGAGGGTGACGGGGCGAAAGTTTCGCCAGACGCCGCTGCCGGTTTGTTGGGCAGTATCCGCAACGACGTGCATCAGGTGCAGGCCGCTGCGCTGTCGATAACCAATGCGACCGAATATGGACTGACCTACTCGCCGGCTGAGGTCGCAGCGTTGGGGGCGCTTTGCAAGCAACACAGGCTTGGTCTGCACATGGATGGCGCGCGGTTCGGTAACGCGGTTGCCTCTTTGGGTTGCCAGCCAGCCGATGTGACGGTGCGCGCCGGTGTCGATGTATTGAGCTTCGGTTTTGCCAAAAATGGCGGAATGGGCGCAGAGGCTTTGGTCTATTTTGACCCCGCTTATGCCGACGCCGCCCGCTATCGCCGCAAACGCGCTGGCCATTTGCAGTCCAAGGGCCGATTCTTGGCGGCACAGTTGCTGGCTATGCTCGAAGGCGATCTGTGGCTCGAAAATGCCCGCGCAGCCAATGCGGCGGCGCAGATTATCGCCAAAGCCGCGCCCGGACGGCTGATGCACGAGGTGCAGGCAAACGAGATCTTCATCCGTCTGACGGCGGCCGAAGCGGCGGCATTGCGGGCCCAAGGCTTTGATTTTTACGATTGGGGGGAAGGCGCAGCGCGGCTTGTCACGAGCTGGCACCATGTCGAGGCTGACGTTGTGCCGCTTGCCAAAGCGATCGCGGCACTGTGAGCCGCGCCGACTTTTCACCCGCCCCTGAGCCGGGGCTGCTGACGCCGCGTGTGCTGGTGCCGTTTCTTATCGTATCGATTGTCTGGGGATCGACCTGGTTCGTTATCCGCGACCAGCTAGGAACGGTACCGGCGGTATGGTCGGTGGTTTACCGCTTTGCCGTTGCCGGCATCTGCATGTTTGCGCTGACGGCGATCATGCGCCAACCGCTAAAGATCGACGCGCAGATGATGCGCTGGACGATATTGCTTGGGTTTTTACAGTTTTCGCTAAACTTCAACTTTGTTTACGCAGCAGAACACCATATCACTTCGGGGTTGGTCGCAGTGATTTTCGCACTGTTGATCGTGCCCAACGCAATACTCGCAAAATATTGGCTTGGCAGGTCCATTGGCATAAACTTCATCATCGGCTCGGCGATTGCCGGGTCCGGCGTTGCGCTTCTGATGTTGCAAGAATATCGCGCTGCTCCGGTGGGCGGCGATGAAGTATTGCTTGGGCTGTCGCTGACCTTGTGCGGGGTACTGAGCGCTTCGATTTCCAATGTCCTGCAAGTGGCGCCAAAGGTTGCGCGCTTCCCCACGGTGACGATATTGTCATGGTCGATGTTGTGGGGCACGGTGTTCAACGCATCGCTGGCGTTCGTGGTTGCGGGCCCGCCCGTGATCGATCCGCGCCCGGACTATCTGGGCGGTGTGCTGTATCTCGCGATCATCGGATCGGTGCTCACTTTCCCTCTCTATTTCAATCTCGTGCGAACCATCGGCCCAGGCAAGGCCGCCTATACCGGCGTGCTGACGCCGATTATCGCAATGATGCTGTCTACCGCATTCGAGGGCTATCGTTGGTCGGCACTCGCGCTTGGCGGCGCGGTTTTGGCGATGGTTGGGCTTCTGGTAGCGTTGCGGCAACGCAAAGCTTAGGACTCGCCAAGGGCTTGGAGTCGCGTTAGTCTCGCCCAAAATAACGGGAGAGATTTATGGAGCAGTTGAGCGGGCAGGACGCGAGTTTCGTCTATCTGGAAACGCCGACAACGCCGATGCATATTGGTTCGGTCGGCATTTACGACCCGTCAACTGCGCCGGGCGGGTTCGTCCGCTTCAAGGACATATTGCGCCACGTCGAAAGCAGGTTGGACAAGGCGCGCAGCTTTCGCCAGAAACTGGTGCGCGTGCCGTTTGACCTTGATCATCCATATTGGGTCGAGGATGCAAGTTTCGACATCGAATATCACATCCGCCATCTGGCATTGCCGCAACCAGGTGACTGGCGGCAATTGTGTATTCAAGTTGCAAGGCTCCAAGCACGGCCAATGGACCTTTCGAGGCCCTTGTGGGAGTTCAACATAATCGAGGGTCTAGATAATATTCCGGGCATTCCAAAAGGCAGCTTTGCGCTGATGGCCAAGGTGCATCATGCCGCCATCGACGGCATGTCAGGCGTCGAACTGAGCGCGGCAGTACATGATATCGAACCAAAAGCTGTCGAGGAAAATGTCAAATCGGACTGGAAGCCAGAATCTGATCCGGCCCTCGGCGAAATGCTGTTCCGCACATGGCTCAACTCGGTAAAGCAGCCGGTGCAGTTCGCAAAGACGCTGGCCAACACGATTCCCGGCGTCGCGCGTTTGGGCAAACAGGTTGCGGGCGGCGATATATCCCTGAAAAACGCGAAAATGGCGCCGCAGACCAAGCTCAATGGCAAAGTGTCATCGCACCGCGTATGGGACGGTGCGGTGTTCCAGCTTGCGGATATTCGCAAGATCAAAGACCGGCTCGAAGGGGCAACGGTCAACGACGTTATTCTGACCATCATCGGGGGCGGGCTTCGCAAATATCTGGCGAAGCATGATGATTTGCCCAAGCAGACATTGTCGGCAATGGCGCCAATCTCGGTACGTGCAGAAGGCGAGAAGGATGCGCTCGGCAATCTGGTGTCGGCAATGGTTGTGCCGCTCGGTACCCACATTGATGACCCGGCTGAGCGTTTGCGCTTCATTCACAAGGAAACAAAGAATTCTAAGGCGATGACTAACGCGGTCGGGGCACGGACCTTGACCGATTATAGCCAGTTCATGCCCGCTGCGCTCGCGGGGCTTGCAGCGCGACTGTATACGAGGCTTGGTGTTTCCAACCTGCATTCGCCCGTTTTCAATGTTGTGGCAACTAACGTCCCGGGGCCGCGGGTACCGCTCTATTTTGCGGGCGCCAAAATGGTACGGATGATGGGTACCGGGCCGGTGTTCGATGGCATGGGGATGATCAATGCGATCTATAGCTATGGCAGCGACATCGCGATCGCCTTCACCGCCGACCGCGACATGGTGCCCGA
The DNA here is from genome assembly GCA_031400695.1 of Sphingomonadales bacterium. GTDB lineage: Bacteria > Pseudomonadota > Alphaproteobacteria > Sphingomonadales > Sphingomonadaceae > Sphingorhabdus_B. Next base: position 59,779 of record JANNQI010000012.1, read on the forward strand.
CCCAGCTGTTTACGCCGCTGCCTTGCAGGAAGCCTTTGATGAGTTGCTAATCGCCGATATGAGCGCGCCAGCGCCCAAGGCGAAAGCGGAGAAGAAAGCGGCTTCGCCCAAGCCTGCTGCCAAGGCGAAAACAACACCGGCCAAAAAAGCAAAACCAAAGAAAGTTACAACTAAGGCCGCAACAAAAGCCGCCAAACCATAAGTCGTCAATTCCGCGAAAGCGGGAATGACAATGTGGCGATTGAATTGGCCGGGTAATTAATGACCCGATGAAGGGTAGACCAGCGACCGGCCACCGGACCGATCGAACGGTTTCCAACCCTTTTCCGGCAGCGCCAGCCGGTCAGCAATCGCCCACATAACGGCGGGGTTAGCGCCCAGCCCGCAATGGCTGCCGCGCACCTCGATATTGTCGGTAGTTTTTGCCTTGGGCTCGCGTGAGTTTTGCCACGCGACGATACCATCGTTCTTGGAAAAAATCGCGGTCGACGGAACCGGTGGCACATTATGGGCCTCGGCCATCTGCTCGGTGATCTTGGGATCGTCGATCTTCTGCCCGTTAACATATTGATAGGCGCGCCAAGCGTTGGTCGATTTCGGGCTGCCGGTAATCGGTGAGCCGAGCGAAATGACCTGGCGGACGAGATCGGGGCGGCGGCGCGACAACATGCGTGCAAAGGCTCCGCCTAGCGACCAGCCGATAAGGCTGACCTTCATCTCGGTTTTGGCATGAATTTCATCGAGGCGAGCAATCATCTTTTCGCCCTCGGGACCGATAGCCCTTTGGCCAAGATTGCGACCGAGATCCCAATGATGCGGATCATAACCAAGCTTTTCGAGATAACGGTAAAGCGGTTTCATCGAAGTTTCGCCCGCCATGAAACCGGGCAGAAGCATTACCGGATGCCCGTCGCCTTTGGGTGCCTGCAGCAGCAGTGGTGCCGCCCACGGAAGCGATCCTGCTTCAAGCAATGCCCGCGGCAATTCTGTCAGCGCGAGCAACAATGAAGGCGATTTTATATGACCGATATGGTCGGCGGCTATTGATGCCAAAATAGTTCTCCAGAAATCATCTAAACGTCGGTCTGTTGCCGATTTAACCCGAAGGCTAGGCCCGATGTTCCGAATCCGTCAATCGCTACTTTTGCTTTCCGTTACGGAAATGGCCGCAAGTCCTTGTTTGTAGTTGGAATAAGTTGGTTCCCAGCCAAGCAATCGCTTGGCTTTTCGGTTAGAAATGCGCCGGTTTTCGGCATAAAAGCCCCGTGCCATCGGAGAAAGACCTGCTTCGTCGATTGATTGCAATGACGGCCAATCGAGGCCCAAAAGGTCGCAGGCATGTTCGATTACGGCATTCTGCGAAGTGGGTTCATCGTCGGCGATGTTATAAACGCCGGCCGGTCCGGCAAATGATGCGATAACAGCTAAAACAATGTCGTCGACATTAATACGGCTGAACACCTGATCAGGCAAATCGATCCGATGCGCCTTGCCGTCTCGCACCCGGTCCAAAGCCGAGCGGCCCGGTCCGTAAATCCCCGGCAGCCGAAAAACCCGGACATCGTTGCTTAGCTCCTGCCAAGCGACGTCCGCTTCTGTGCGCGCAGTGCGTCGCCCTTCTCCGACTGGCGCACTCTCATCTACCCAGGCGCCGCCGGTATCGCCATATACGCCCGTTGACGACAGATAGCCCATCCAGGCCACCTTGCTCGCGACCAGTGCGTCACCATAGGCCATCAACACGGGATCGCCGCCCTCGGCGAGTGGCGGCACGCTCGACAATATGTGCGTGGCGCTATCGAGCGCATTGAGGACCGCATGACGGTCATCGAACGCAACCGCATCGCCGCCGCTCATCCGGCGGGTGCCGGTGACCTGCCATCCTTGGCCACACAAGGTCTCTGCCAGCCGTGAAGCGGTATACCCCATTCCGAAAATCAGCATATGACCAGTCATCTCGGCTGGTTCGCAATGTAATGGCTTGCCGTCAAGCGCGGCAGTTGCAATTAAGCGCGATATGGGAGGAGCCGAGCGAATGACGGTCGAAGTTATCAAGGCTAAGTCCCTGCGCGACATCCCGCATGGCTTTCTGGGCCGTATCGGCGGTGTATCGACCGGAATTTATGCAGGGCTGAATGTCGGGCTAGGATCGGACGACGAGCGCGAGGCAGTCATCGAAAACCGCCGCCGAGCAGTCGATGCAGTGCTACCGCAAGCAGCCTTGGCGCGTGTTTATCAGTTCCATTCCCCTGATGTCGTCACCATTGTCGCCCCGGGTGATGCAGAGGACCCTCCAAAAGGCGACGCGATGGTAACCGATCATCCAGGCACCCTGCTCGGTATTGTCACCGCCGATTGCGTGCCGGTCTTGTTTGCGGACACTCAAGCCAGCGTGATTGGCGCAGCACATGCCGGTTGGAAAGGCGCAATCAGCGGGGTCACGGACAACACGATCAGCGCGATGGAAGCACTCGGTGCTGACCGAACCCGCATCACCTGCGCCATTGGCCCATGTATTGCCCAGAAAAGTTATGAAGTAGATGAAGGCTTTTTCCGCCGCTTTGCCGACGACGATGCGGCTAACGAGCGCTTCTTTTCAGATGGCAAGCCAGAGCATTACCAGTTCGACATCGAAGGCTATGTCGCGGCAAGGCTCGCGGCCGCTGGCATCGGCAAAGTCGAATGTCTCGGCGAGGACACTTACAGCCAGCCCGACCGCTTTTTCAGCTATCGGCGGAGCTGTCATATGGGCGAACCCGGATATGGACGGCAGATTTCGCTGATCGGCCTGCCTGCATGAACACAGAGCGTATAGGCTTCTGGGGCGGGCTAGCAGTCTTCGCGGCAATGCTGATTTCGCCGGCACCTGCCGGAATGGAGAACTCCGCATGGCATGTCGCGGCACTAACCATATTGATGGCGACATGGTGGATGACTCAAGCCCTTCCGCTCACCGTTACCGCTTTGATGCCCTTTCTCGCACTGCCACTGATGAACATCATGACCGCGCAGGATGTGGCAAAGGAATATTATTCGCCCATTCTCTTCCTGATACTGGGTGGCGCATTTATTGCGCTGACCATCGAGCGTACCGGCATGCACCGCCGGGTGGCTTTGGCGATACTCAGCAGGTCGGGCAATAGCGTCCGAGGGTTGATGATCGCCTTCATGGGGTCGACTGCGCTGCTCAGTACGATCATGTCGAACACGTCTATTGCGCTTATCATGGTGCCGATTGCGGTTGCAGTGCTGGCGGCAGGCGGGGTCAAGGAAGGTGAAACCGATGGCCTGCCCGGTGCGCTCATCATGGGCGTTGCCTTTGCCGCAACCATTGGCGGCCTCGGAACGATAGTCGGTTCGCCAACCAACGCCATTGCCGTGGGCTTGGTCGAGAAGCAGTTGGGCATCCACATCAGCTTTGTTACCTGGATGGTTTATGGCATGCCCATCGTCATCATCGGCGTGCCGCTCTGCGCCTTTATCTTGATGCGCGTGCAAAAGGTTTCGGCGGGCAGTTTCGACCTGAACGCCGCACGCATCGCCATTGGCAATTCCCATCCGATGTCCATCGCCGAACGGCGGCTGGTGCCAATCATATTGTTGGTGATTACCGCTTGGATTGCACAGCCGCTGATCGAACCGTTATTGCCCAAAGGCGGCATCACCGATGGCAGTATCGCCATTGCCGCGTCTCTATTGCTATTCCTCGTTCCGGACGGCACCGGGCGTTCTTTACTGGTCTGGAAAGAGGCCGACCGAGCGCCTTGGGGTGTCATTATGATGTTCGGCGGGGGCCTCGCGCTGGCGGCAGGAATAACCGAATCGGGGCTGGCCGCTTGGCTCGGGGAAGTGCTCGAACCACTGGCAGTGGTGCACCCGCTTATCATCGCCGTTGCACTAACCGGTCTTGTTATTCTGATCACCGAATTTGCCAGCAATGTTGCGACGGCAAGCGGCATCTTGCCGGTAGTTGCGGGATTGGTGACAGCAACTGGCGCAGACCCGTGGCTGATGGCAATGGCAGCGTCGATGGCGGCAAGTTGGGGCTTCATGATGCCGTCAGGCACTGGCCCGAACGCGATTGCCTGGGCGAGCGGCCACATCGCTTTGCCGAAAATGGTAAAGGCCGGTTTCATGCTGGATTTGGCAGGAATACCCCTAATTGTCGGGGTAATCTGGCTCGTTGGCCAACTGGGAACTGCGTAATTTAGTTTCAATTGTAACGAATAATGTTATGCTGGTTGGCAATAGGAGATTCCCATGACCGACGCCCCCACCCCCGTTCGCTACAAACCGAAACCGCATGTCGAGACCATCGGCGGACGCGCGTTAAAGCCTTCGACGCTGATGATGGGGCATGGTTACGACCCCACTTTGTCCGAGGGCGCGTTGAAGCCGCCGATCTTTCTGACCTCCACTTTCGCCTTTGAAAGTGCGCAGGCGGGCAAGACCTTTTTCGAACATATCACCGGCAAGCGAACAGGCCCAGCGGAGGGACTGGTATACGGGCGCTTTAACGGACCCAATCAGGAAATACTGGAGGACCGGCTTGCCGTATGGGACGGCGCCGATGATGCTTTGGTTTTCTCCAGCGGCATGTCCGCGATTTCTACCTTGCTGCTGGCACTGGTAAGTCAGAATGACGTTATCGTGCATTCGGGGCCGCTCTACGCCGCAACTGAAACGCTGATTGCGCGGATATTGTCGCGCTTTGGCGTCCACTATTTCGACTTTCCGGCAGGCGCAACGCGCGAAGAAATCGATGCGGTCGTCGAACGCGCAAAAGCCAAAGCCGAAGAGACCGGGGGCAAAGTTGCGCTCGTTTATCTGGAAAGCCCGGCAAATCCGACCAACGCGTTGGTTGATGTCGAGGCGGTGCGCGCGGCGCGAGATGCTGCCTTCACTGGCGAACAGAAACCCGCCATCGCAATCGACAACACCTTCCTTGGCCCGCTTTGGCAACAACCGATCAAACAGGGAGCGGAACTGGTCATTTACAGCCTAACCAAATATGCGGGTGGGCATTCGGACCTCGTCGCGGGCGGCGTCTGCGGCGATCAGCCTTTGATCGACATCATCCGCCCGATGCGCAATGTCATCGGCACGATCTGCGACCCGAACACCGCGTGGATGTTGCTGCGCAGCCTCGAAACACTGGAACTGCGTATGTCGCGGGCGGGCGAGAATGCGGCGAAGGTCTGCGCTTTTCTGAAAGCGCATCCAAAGGTCGAAGGCCTCGGCTATCTCGGCGATATCGACGAACCGCGGCAGCAGGACATTTACAATCGTCATTGCACCGGCGCGGGCTCGACCTTTTCCGTGTTTATCAAGGGGGGTGAGGCCGAGAGCTTCCGCTTCCTCGACGCGCTCAAAATCGCCAAGCTCGCCGTCAGCCTTGGCGGCACCGAAACCCTCGCCAGCCACCCCGCCGCAATGACGCATCTGTCAGTACCGCAGGAACGCAAGGATGCGCTGGGCATCACCGATAATCTGGTGCGTATTTCGATTGGGATCGAGGATCCCGACGACCTAATCGCCGATTTCGAACAGGCACTCGCGGCGGTTTAACGCCAATCGAGTATCTGCCAGCCGTTCGCCTTTGCCATATCGGCGAGCGGCTGATGTGGGTTGGTAGCGAAAGCCTCGTCGGCATAGGCCAATAAAGGCGCGTCGGAGACATGGTCCGAATAAGCGCGGATGTGGCATTCGTCACGGCTCAGCCCCTCGCCTGCCATCCACGCTTTCACCTTGTCGAGCTTGGCCGCATCATAGCAATTATGTCCATCGATCCGCGCGAGCACATGGCCGCTGCTATCGGTTGCCAAATCGGTCGCAATGACATCCTCGAACCCCAGCCGGTGCGCAATCGCCTCGACATATAAGCGGTAAGACGCCGTCGCCATGATATGACGATATCCCGCGGCTTTCTCCTCAGCCACACGTTCATGCAGTTGCGGATAGACATTCTTTCCCACCACCAGCTCGGCATGGCTTTCAAGATAACGGGCAAATTTTTCGGGTGAAACGCGGTGGCCGACTAGCAATTTTTGCGAAAATTCCTTAAGCCGCCGCCGGTCCCATATTTTCGCCAAATACAGCGCCAAACCGAACGGCAACAACGGCGATAGGAACAATCGCCAAGGCGACTTGTTGAATGCCATATGCAGGAGGAACCCGTTATACGTCGCACGCCGGGTCACGGTCTTGTCCATGTCGTAAATGGCGAGCAGTGTGATTCCCGGTTTCATGATGGCGACATTACAGGCACAATATCAAACAAGAAGTCTACAGGCTTGTGATAGTTCCAATAATCCGCCACTTAGGTATTCATGGCTGACCCTGCCGATTTCTCGCAACAGCAACTGCCCGACGGCACGGGTGTCATACGCTTTTCCGGAAATCTGTTAATCGCGACAATTGGCGATCTCGATACGCGCCTGCGCTCGCTGGTTGGCCCCGTAAAGCAAATCGACCTTACTGGCGTCGGCCATATTGACACGGTCGGTGCATGGCTGGTTTATCGGACCGCAAACGCCCTTGAGGCTGAGATCGTTGGTGCAAACAATGATGCAAAGCGCCTGATCGAGGCGGTAGGCGGCGTTGATGAATCGGAACCCTTCGTCGCACCGCATGTAAATGCGCTCGCCCGCTTTCTTGGCGAAGTCGGCAGTGGAGTGGTGGTGGCCTTTACTACGCTTTTGCATTTCCTCGGTTTTGTCGGACAAGTCGTGAAGGCAGCCTTTGTGCTGATGCTGAATCCGCGCCGCTTCCGTTGGCATGCAGTCGTACAGCATTTCGACATGGTCGGTGTTCGCGCGCTCGGCATCGTCGGCCTGATGAGCTTTCTCATCGGAATCGTCATCGCCCAGCAGGGCGCCGTGCAATTACGGCAATTTGGCGCGGAGGTTTTCACCATCAACCTGATCGGGCGGCTTACCTTCCGCGAACTGGGCATATTGATGACTGCAATTATGGTAGCGGGTCGGTCGGGCTCGGCTTTCGCGGCGCAGATTGGCACCATGAAAATCACCGAAGAAATCGATGCTATGCGCACGATCGGCGTGGTGCCCGCTGAGGCGCTCGTCGTCCCGCGCGTCATTGCCGCTATCATTATGATGCCACTGCTGGGCATTTACGCCTCGTTAATGGCTGTAATCGGCGGTGGAATATTATGCTGGATCGTGCTTGAAATCCCACCCGCTACATTCGTCCAACGGCTGCGCGAGGTAACGCCGATGACCGATTTATGGATTGGCTTAATCAAAGCACCAGTTTTCGGAGCAATCATTGCAATGGCGGGTTGCTTCCAGGGAATGCAGGTCGAAGGCAATTCCGAACAGGTTGGTTTGAAGACCACCGCTGCGGTCGTGCAGGCGATCTTTTTGGTTATCGTTCTGGATGCATTCTTTGCCGTTTTCTTCAGCAGTATCGGTTGGGACTGAAGAATGGCGGAGCGCAGCATCATTTCGGTTCGCGGCCTGTGCAACAGCTTTGGCGATCAGGTCGTTCACCAAGATCTCGACCTCGATGTGCGCCCTGGCGAGATTTTGGGCGTCGTCGGCGGGTCCGGTACAGGCAAATCTGTGCTGATGCGTTCGATTATCGGACTGCAACAACCCGATTCAGGCGAGGTGCGTGTGTTCGAAGAGTGCATGATCGGCAAGGAGGAGGATCAAGCAACGGACGTTCGGCGCCGCTGGGGCGTGCTGTTCCAAGGGGGAGCGCTCTTTTCAACGTTGACCGTTGCTGAAAATGTGCAGGTACCGTTACGCGAGTTTTATCCGGATTTTAGCTGGAAAATGCTGGACGAAATCGCCCGCTACAAAATTCATTTGAGCGGGCTTCCTCCTGAGGCAGTGCACAAATATCCGTCCGAACTTTCGGGTGGGATGCGCAAAAGAGCAGGGTTGGCGCGCGCATTGGCAATGGATCCGGAATTGCTATTCCTCGACGAACCAACAGCGGGCCTTGACCCGATTGGCGCGGCCAATTTCGACAATCTGACGCGCGAGCTGAAGGAAACGCTTGGTCTGACGGTTTTCCTGATCACCCACGATCTCGACACTCTGTACGCGATTTGCGATCGCGTCGCCGTGCTCGCCGACCATAAGGTCATCGCGGTCGGACCGATCGAGGAACTGCTCGCAACCGACCATCCATGGATCAAGGAATATTTCAGCGGACCTCGCGGGCGGGCGGCACGACGCGGACACGCCAAACCGAAGCTCGATAAATCGGTCGTGGACAATACGCTGGCGGGAAGGGCATAAGGCAAGGCGATGGAAACAAAGTCCAATTATGTCATGGTCGGCGCGATTACGCTTTTGCTGCTGGCTCTGCTCGCGGCATTCGTCATCTGGCTGTCGCGAGCCGGCGAAGGCACCAAAAAGGAATATGACATTTTCTTCCAGCAATCGGTAAACGGATTGGCTAAGGGCTCGGGCGTATCCTTTTCCGGTGTTCCGGTTGGCGAGATCGACAGTATTGAATTATGGGAACCAGACCCCGATTTTGTCCGCGTACGGATCAAAATCAAAGAAGCCGTGCCAATTCTACTTGGGACAACAGCGACAATTAACGGCGTCGGATTTACCGGCGTATCCGAAATTCAGTTGGACGGCGCGGTTAAGGGAGCGCCGCCATTGCGTTGCCCTGCAGACAATCCGAAATCAGCCTGTCCGACCGGCGTTCCCGTCATCCCCACAAAGCCCGGCGCGCTTGGTGAACTGCTCAATAACGCACCGCTTTTGTTGGAACGGCTGTCGACGTTGACCGAACGGCTCACCAACATACTGTCGGACAAGAACCAAGCTTCGATCGAGCAAATCCTCGACAATGTTGAGAGCATTTCGGGCTCGGTCGCGCAACAGGGACCCGAATTACAGGCCGCTATCAAGCAGACGCGGATCACGCTCGAAAAGGCGGGAGCAGCGGCGGATGGCATTGCGGCACTTTCGGGTTCGACCAGCCAGCTTTTGGATACCGATGGCCGACCGATGATGGCCGAACTGCGCAAGACGCTCAAATCCGCCAATGGCAGTCTGGCGGCGCTCGAAACCACGCTGAGCAACGCCAATCCGGCAATCGAGACGCTAAATACGCAGACATTGCCCGAAGTGACCCAACTCGCGCGCGATTTGCGTGAACTTTCGGTATCGCTGAAATCGGTCACCGAGCGCGTCGACCAGAATGGCCTCGGTGGCGTGGTCAGCGCGCCCGCCCTGCCCGATTACAAGCCCGGGAAACGGAATTGACCATGAAAAACATCAGAAATGCAATGCTGGCGGGTTCAATAATGCTGAGCCTTGGAGCTTGTGTCAGTTTCGGTGGCAAGGCGCCGCCTTCCCTGCTTGTGCTGACTGCGGCGAACAGCGTTGCCAACGGAACGGCAAAAAGCGGCGCATCAAATGAGGCGCTGATCGTGCTACTTCCCGAAGCCCCGCGAAAGCTCGATTCAAACCGGGTGCCGGTACAAATCGACGACAGCAGCATCGCCTATCTCAAAGACGCCGTCTGGGCCGACAAACCGTCACGGCTGATGCAGCTACTGCTGATGGAAACCATCGCTGCCAAAACTGGGCGGTTGGTACTGAACGAAACCGATGCAGGCGGCAAGGCAACACAATATCTGTCTGGTAGTCTTCTCGAATTTGGTGTGGACGCATCATCGTCGGAAGCAGTTGTCGTCTTTGACGCCGTGCGGCTGGTTCGTGGCTTAACGGTCGAGAAAAAGCGGTTCGAGGCCCGTCGTCCGGTGTCTGCAGTTGAGCCGGGCCCGACGGGGAGCGCGCTCAACCAAGCGGCAAATGATGTGGCAGCCCAAGTCAGCGACTGGATCGGCTAAAGCCGGTTTTAAGCTATCGGCGTGCCGAAGCCTTCAGGCACCGGCCAATCAGGCGAATACACCGCCATCACCTTGAACAAGGTTCCCATCTCCTCGGCTTTGACCAGCCGATCGCGCGCCGCATAAATTTCATCGGTGCGCTCTGGCGAAGCTTCGGCCAGCATCGCCGCGCGTTGCTGGATGCCCAGCGCCGAAAGCCAGACGCCCTGAGCCGTCGGGCCGGCAACGCTCAATTCGCGCATCCGCGCCATATTGCAGAGTTCGAGGAAATTCACATGCGCGGTCAAATCGCAAGTGCCGGGATCGAGGAAGGGATCAGCCGAGGCGTGACCTTTGACCGCCTGTAAAGTGCTTCCCAACCCCGGCTGAACATAGCCATAATCGATAATCAGCATAAGGCCGCCCTGCTGCGCGATACGGTGAGCGAGTTCATACATCACGCCTGCGGAATCTGGCGCAGATTCGACGATGCTGCCAACCGGTGAATTACGGAAAGCTTCGGGAACGGCGGCATCCATCGCTGACGATCCTGGCATTGCCGCAAACTTCGTCCCCCGGTCGCGCACGACGACGCGCTCGCGCCATCCCGCATGGGTCAGGATCAGTTGCCGCACCGGCAGTGCGTCGAAAAACTCGTTAGCGACAACCAGCAAAGGGCCGTCGGTCGGTAATGTGGCGATACTATCGTGAAATTGTGCAGCCGCGACATTCTCTGTTTGCTTCGCGCGGAGAGGTTCGCTGGTTTCTACGAAATGCACATCCGGGGAAAAATCGAATTGCGCCATCGCACGCAGCGCATCGGCAGCCAATGTGCCACGTCCCGGTCCTAGTTCGACATAATGGCACGCGCCGGGCCGCGCATGCCGCATCCAGATGTCGGTGAGCCACATGCCGACCAACTCGCCGAACATCTGGCTGATTTCGGGTGCAGTGATGAAGTCGCCGTCAACGCCGAACGGATCGCGGCTGCTGTAATATTCGGTGTTGGCAGCGCGCATATACTCGGCAACGCTAATCGGCCCAGAGCCCTCGATTTGCTTTGCCAGTCTAAGCGCGAGTTGTCCCGTGTCAGGCGACACTGCTGTTCCCGGCGACCGCTTCGACCCGCTGCCTGCGCGATGCAGCGGTGAACACCAGCCACAAACCTAATATGATAAACGGTATCGTCAACCACTGCCCCATGCTGAGGCCAGTCATTTCGGGAAGCCATCGCAATTGTTGATCGGGTTCGCGGACAAACTCGACACTGAAACGGGCAATTCCGTAAATCAACGCCGCCACACCGGTAAGCAATCCGGGTTTGTAACGCGCGTCGGTTTTCCAGAACAGCGGCCACAATATCGCGGCCATCAACAGGCCTTCAAGACCCGCCTCGTACAACTGGCTGGGGTGGCGCGGATATTCGTCGGCAGCAGGAAAAACCATCGCCCATGGCACGTCGGTTACCTTGCCCCAAAGCTCTCCATTCACGAAATTGGCGAGCCGGATGAGAAATATACCGAAAGGCACACAAACCGCGATATAGTCGCAAACACGCAGATAGGAGAGTTTATGGTTGCGCGTGAAAAGCCAAAGCGCGAACAATACACCCAGCGTACCGCCATGCAGCGACATGCCGCCCTCCCAGAGCTTGTAGAAGCGATCCAGCGCAAGCAGGCTTTGATCGTAAAACAGGATATAGCCGATACGTCCGCCCAAAATGATACCCAACGTCATATAAAGGATAAGATCGTCGGCATGTTCCCGTGACATTGGTGCGCCAGGACGCTTGAGCAATTTTGTGAGAAACCAATAACCGAGCAGGATTGTCGCCAGATAGCTCAACGAATACCAGCGGATCTGAAAAAAGCCCAAATCGAGTGCGACCGGGCCGACGCCCAAATCGGTAAACTGGATGTAATCGGTCGCGGCAGCAATTATTTCGAACGGCACAATGTTTCCTCGGGAAATTTTGACATTCCTATAGAGCGAAATAGAAGGTGCACAAAGAGTTTAGGAGAGAATCACCATGCCGACCGAACTGGACCTCGCTATCGACGCGACAATTACGCGCTTGATGGAAAATGATGGTCCGTTGACCGTTAATTATGTCGAAAAATATGGCGTGCAGATGCCAGTGCTGGCGAAGGCGCCCGGCAATCTTGCCGACTATTTCGCTTTCTTTTGCGCGACGCACGGCGACAAGGAATTTCTGGTCGATGGCGACTGCCGTTACACCTTTGGCGAAACCTATGCCGCAGCACGCGCACTGGCGGGCGGATTGGTTGAAGGACGCGGCTTGCAGAAGGGCGAGCGCGTCGGGATTGCGGCGCGCAATTCGGCCAACTGGATCATTGCCTACATGGCGATCATCATGGCGGGCGGCGTTGCCACACTGCTCAATGGATGGTGGCAGGGCGGCGAGCTGGCCGAAGGTATCCGAATGGTCGGTTGCCGCTATGTACTAGCCGATGCGCAACGTGCAGCGAGGCTTGAGGGGCAGGATATCGGCGATTGTGATTTGCTGGTATTCAGTCACGATTGCTCGCCGCTTGACGGGCTTTCGGTGCTGACCTCGCAGGGCGGCGACGCATCTACACCGCTACCAGCCATCGGTCCGCTCGAAAATGCGACGATCCTTTATACGTCTGGTTCCACCGGCCAGTCGAAGGGCGCTGTCTCCGACCATCGCGCTGTCGTCCAGGGTGCGATGAGCTATGTCGGCCAGACGCTGGTATTTTTCGAACTACTGAGCGCGACCGGACAGAGCATGCCCGCGCAACCATCGGCGCTGGTCAATGTGCCGCTGTTCCATGTAACAGCGTCGGTCCCGCTCGTTCTGCAGAGCTTCGCCATCGGCCGCAAACTGGTTATGATGCCGAAATGGGACGCTGAAGAGGCGATGCGCATAATCGAAAAAGAACGAATCAGCTATTTTGTCGGCGTGCCGCTGATGAGCATCGAACTTGCCACTCACCCAAACCGGCACAAATATGACCTGACCAGCTGCACAGCCTTTGCCGCAGGAGGAGCGCCGCGCCCCGTCGATCATGTGAAGAAGATCCGCAAGGAAATGAGCTGGGGCTATCCGCTTTTGGGCTATGGCCTTACCGAAACCAATGGGGTCGGCTGCGGAAATTTCACCGAAAACTATTTGCTTAAACCGACGAGCACCGGGCCGGCCACCAAACCGCTGGTCGAGGTCGAAATGCTCGACGATGACGGAAATATCATGCCGCAAGGCGAGCGCGGAGAGGTTTGCATCCGCACGATTGCCAATTTCAATGGCTATTGGGAAAATGAGCAGGCAACGCGCGATGCATTCACCGATGACGGATTTTTCCGCACCGGCGACATCGGCTATCTCGACGAGGACGGCTATCTGTTCATCGTTGACCGCAAAAAGGACATCATCATCCGCGGTGGCGAGAACATCAGTTGCCCCGAGGTCGAAGCCGCTGCTTACGAACATGACTCAATTGTGGAGCTATCGGTTTTCGGAATTGCGGACGATAAATATGGAGAGGTTCCAGGCATCGTCTACCACACCAAGGACGGCGTCGCATTGCCAGAAGACGATTTGAAAGCGTTTCTTGCGCCGCGTCTGGCACCGTTTAAGATTCCAGTGCATTACTGGCAGGCGGGGGAGCCATTACCAAGACTTGGCACGCAGAAGATCGACCGGGTCACTTTGCGCCGCGAATATAACGCAAAGATATCATCGGGAGGCTGACATGCGAAGCCAGCGCGCCTAAGGGTGCTTCATGGCTTCTGCATCCGACAGCATTGTTAAGCAGCGTGACATCATCGACCGCAAGCTGCTGGCCGGGACAATCGATGATATCGTGGCGGAGCGCGATCCCCTTACGCAACGGACCCGTGTGCTTGAACAATTACAGGCGGCACTCGCCCGCGGTCGCGTCGAAATCGACCGGCGCCTGCGGGAAAATCCTTCGCAAGGCTATCGCGCAGCGACCGAGCAGGCTTTCCTCATCGATCAAATTGTCCGGCTGATTTATGACTATGTCACGACCTTTGCTTATCCGGCAGCAAACCGGTCCGCGTCCGAGCGCATCGCGATATTAGCGGTCGGAGGATATGGTCGTGGCGAAATGGCTCCGCACAGCGACGTCGATATCGCGTTTGTAACCCCCTACAAGCGCAGTTCCTGGACAGAACAGGTTGTCGAGGCAATGTTATATCTGCTGTGGGATCTCGGCCTAAAGGTCGGCCAGTCCAGCCGTTCGCTCGATGAAACCGTGAAGATGGCGCAGGAGGATTTGACGATCCGCACTGCTTTACTCGAAAGTCGTTTCGTCTGGGGCGACCGCGCTGTCTATGAAGAAGCGTCGCTGCGCTTCTGGAACGAAGTCGTCGGCAAGACCGCGCCTGAGTTCGTCAAGCTCAAGATGGTCGAGCGAGACGAGCGGCATAAAAAAATGGGTGACAGCCGCTATGTTGTCGAGCCCAATGTCAAGGATGGCAAAGGTGGATTGCGCGATCTTCATACGCTGTACTGGATCGGCAAGTATATCCACCGCGTGACCAGTGCTGCCGATCTGGTCGGCGTCGGCTTGCTTAGTGCCGAGGAATATCGACGATTCCGCAAGGCGGAAAATTTCCTCTGGTCCGTGCGCTGCCACATGCACGCAATTACTGGGCGAGCTGAAGAGCGGCTTACCTTCGACCTGCAGCGCGACGTGGCCGAACGGATGCAATTTGCCGATCGGCCTGGACGTTCGGCGGTCGAACGCTTCATGCAGTATTATTTTCTGAACGCCAAAACCGTTGGCGATGTGACGGGACTATTCTTGGCGCATCTCGACGAGACTATGGCGAAGAAAGGGCGTCGGTTCCTGCCATCCTTTGGCCGCAACCCGAAAAAACTGAACGGCTTCCAGCTCGACCGTGGAAGATTGGCGCTACCCGAGGACGGTTTTTTCGCCGATGATCCGGTGCGCCTGATCGAGGTTTTCCAGCTTGCCGATTTGCATGGGCTCGAGATCCATCCGCTTGCCATGCGTGCCGCGCAGCGCGATGCCCGGCTGATTGACAAAAACATCCGCCGCGATGCCCGCGCCAACGCGCTATTCCTTGATGTCCTGACGTCGCCTCGCGACCCCGAAACCGTTTTGCGTTGGATGAATGAATCAACTGTGTTCGGACGATTCATCCCCGATTTCCGCCGTGTAGTGGCTCAAATGCAGTTCGACATGTATCATCATTATACAGTCGACGAACATTCAATCCGGGCAATCGGCCTGCTCGCCGAAATCGAACGTGGCGAACTGAAGGAAGACCATCCGCTTTCGACCGCAATTATGCGTAAAATCGTTAGTAGACGGGTTTTATTCGTAGCTACGCTGCTCCACGATATCGCAAAAGGCCGCGGCGGCGACCACAGCATATTGGGTGCCGAGGTTGCTGAAAATCTCTGCCCGCGCCTCGGTATGACGGCCGCTGAAACCGAAGCCGTAGCTTGGCTGGTGCGGTATCACCTGTTGATGTCAGCCACAGCGTTCAAACGCGATCTCGCGGATTTCAAGACTATATTGGATTTTGCGCAGGCGGTGCAATCGCCTGAACGCCTGCGTCTGCTGTTGGTCCTTACCGTGGTCGATATCCGTGCGGTAGGACCGGGTGTCTGGAACAGCTGGAAGCGCCAATTGCTGTCCGACCTCTTCGAAGCGACAGAGGAAGTCTTAAGGCTCGGTCACAAGCAGCGTGGACGTGATGAGCGGATCGTCAGCAAAAAGCAGCAGCTCGAAGAAAGCCTTAAACTTCCCGATGCGGCATTTGCCAAGCTAGCAAAACGGCTACCAGATGCTTACTGGATTGCCGAACCGGACGATATTATCGAACGCAATGCGCGGCATTTGCTGGCGAATGACGCATCGGAACTGGCTATCGATGCCTGCTATTATCCCGAACGGGGGGCGACTCTCGTTACAGTCTATGCCGCCGACCATCCCGGGCTGTTTTATCGTATCGCCGGTGCCATTCATCTGGCGGGCGGCAATATTATCGATGCGCGCATTCACACCAGCACCGATGGCATGGCCGTTGATAACTTTCTTGTACAGGATCCGCTGGGCCGGCCGTTTAAGGAGCAAGGCCAGCTTGACAGGCTGGCGCGGGCAATAAAAGATGCATTGACTGACCGCGCCAAACTTATGACTCAACTGAATGCCAAACCAAAGGCGCTTCGGCGCGCCGATGCGTTCCGGATAGCGCCCACAGTCTTCATCGATAATCAGGCGTCGAACCGTTTTACCGTTATCGAGGTAAATGCGCTCGATAGACCGGCATTGCTCAATAATCTGGCGCAGGCGCTGTTTGAGTCTAAAGTCACCCTACACAGCGCGCATATTGCCACTTATGGTGAGCGGGCGGTCGATACTTTTTATGTAACCGACCTGTTCGGCGGCAAGATCGAGAGCAAATCGCGACTAAAAACGCTCGAAGCCAGCCTGCTACATTCAGCGGCGGGCGAGGTACGCGTAAAAACCAAAGCCGCATAATGTTTGGCTAGCTGGCGGGGTAAGCCGGTTTTCAAATTCACATGCAGAAAGGGCCGATCTTTCGACCGGCCCTTCCAATAACAAGCAAAGCCACTCGGCGATGCTAAAGTTAAATTACATGCCCGAACCCGGACCGTAGGTAACTTCCACACGGCGGTTTTGCGGTTCACGCTCACCGTCAGCGGTCTGTACCAGAGGTGCAGTTTCACCGAACGCTTCGGTGCTGATCGCGCCGCCAGCAACACCCTTCGACTCGAGATAACCACGAACCGTTGTGTTACGACGCTCAGACAGACCGACGTTGTAGGTTGCGCTACCCGACTTATCCGCGTGACCAGCCAGCATGACCTTCGCGTTACCGCAAGTTGCATATTGGGCAACCGCGTTATCGAGGACCGAAGCGGCGTCTGGACGCAGATTCGACTTATCCCAATCGAAGAACACGATATAAGGACCCGTGTTGCACACCGGCGCCGGAGGCGGCGGGGGTGGCGGTGGGGGAGGCGGTGCCACATAAGGCGGAGGCGGAGGTGGTGGTGCCACTTCCACAGGCTCAGGAGCGCCACCAAAGTTATAGATCAGGCTACCCATGATGCTGTGCGAACGGAAGCGTGTGCTTACGTCACGGCCCAGACGGTCAACAAGATCGACGCCGTTCGCATTGAAGAAACGGTATTTCAGGCCAACATCCCAGCTATCGCTGAGCGGAGCGCGAACGCCCGCAAGAGCCTGCCATGCGAAGCCCGTGTCCGAATCGTCGAGCCACGAAGGTGCGCCGAGTACAGCCTGAACATCGATGCGAGCCACGCCAACACCGCCGCCAACAAAGCCTTGAATGCCGTCATCGTCGCCGAAGTCGAGCAATCCGTTTACCATGAAGCTAAGTGCATTAGCGTCGCCGGCAACGGCATAATTGCCGCCAGCAGCAAGAGCAGTGCTGGGGCCGCCAGTAATCTGGCGCGTAGCGCTTGCAAAGCCTTTAACATCAGCTTCGCGGTAGGATACTTCTGATTCCAAGCGGAACCCGCCGAAATCATAACCAACTACGCCACCAAAATCATAACCCTTGTCTGTATCGAGCGACGCCGCATCATTCACGCCTGCAATATCTAACTGCAGGTCTTCAACAATCATGGCACCGCCATCAACTCCGACATACCACTGGTCGTCGCGGGCCAGAGCCGGTGATGCCAGAGCAGTGGAAGCGAGTGCCAGGCCTATGGCTAACTTACGCATCAACTTTCCCCTTTTCTATATTAGGTTTGGAAATTCGAGAACGCAGGTCTATCGATTCTGTTCCATCGATGCAAGTAACTATCTGGCTAAACTGTTGCCGAAATGTCGCTATTTTGGAGAAATTAAAGGAAATTTTGACGCTAAAACAGTGGCTGCAATATTCAAAATGAAACATGGCCTATCGCACGCAAATGGTCCAATAGCGCAATCAATGCTGATCTGGCCTCCGTATCGATCACTGCGCCGTTTGCCGGATTTGCAATTGCGGGCGCAGCCACCCAGAATTCGCCAGACCGCACACGATCGCTGGTCGCAGACTGCAACCTTACGCGCATCCCATCGACTGTAAGGCAAAAGCGCCAGCCACCGCCGATCCAGATGGCTATCTGTCCCGCCTTTCCTGACCATTCGCCAACCGGCGAAGCACCGACAAGCCAGCATTTTCCAATTTCTGCGTCGGTAATCGCAGGTGGCGTCGAAAGCTCGTCAACAACCACCGGGTGAAGCAAGGCATCGATACGCACCAACGCCTCGTTATGCGTTATTTCCTTCTGCGCCTGGCTTACAGCAAGCAAGGGCAATTTGTGACGGGACGTTTCGGTAATAGCCATTTTTTCACTCCTGATGATCCTGTGGATCAGTTGCCTTCGATAATCAGCGGCGGCGATTGCGCATGGCGGCCAACTTGCCGAATTTCGGCAGTAATTCCTGCATTGGTTGCTATAGCTAACGCTACCCATTGCGTTACACCGAACACGATGCGGTTTTCGAAACTGGTCCATTCGCCAACCGGCAAACCATCGCCATAAAGCGATACCCGATATTGTTCCTGCTGCTCGGCGAGAACTTGGTCGACACCTTCGCGCCAGCCCGCATCGATCCTGGTTCTTCGAAGCCATCGAAATGTAACTGAGCCGTCTGCAGCAATCTCCATCTCGCCGTGAACGGGTGCCAGCGGCGCGATTGCAAGTCCCTCGATTAAAGCCGACGCATACACCGGCGCTGTGTCCGCGAGGCCAAGTGCCCCTACAAGCACGTGCTCTCCCTCCGTAAATGTCCGCTCGTCTATGGGCCGCGCGCTATCGGACTCGAACAGCACAAAAGGCTCGCCAGCCTGATGATGCATGACGGTCAGTTTCGACTGGAAGCAGCCCCTGCGCAATCGCGACAGACGAAAGATGCCGCCGCCCAACGCTTCACAGTGACCGAATCGCATAAACTCGTTACCCAACCAGATGTAGGGCGCGTCAGCTTCCAAAGGCGATCCGCTGCGTTCTGCCAAATCCATCGCGTTGTTCAACAACTGCACACGGAAACCGGCTGTCTCGTCGAGTAATAGGACGTTATGCGTCGGCAAAGGGTCGATTGACGAGCCCATTGTCGCGGGTAACGCGGTGCTGCCGATATCGATTAGTGCTTCCCCTGCACCCAGCGAAAGTGCCGCACGTCGCCATCCCGCGCCAGTTCCGGCAGCACAGGCTATAACCAATGGCCTTCCAGGATCGTCGGTGCCGAAAACCGGCATTTCGATAACCGCCAACCGCGTTTCGCCGACCGACAGGTCAGGTGAAGGAAGATTTCTACCGGGGATCGCGGACGCAGCGGATAAAGGCACATTGGCAATGGCAGCACGAGCCGAAATGCCAACCGAACCCAAACGGTATTCGGCCTGCTCTACCCGCCATTTTTTTCCTGCGTCGTCCGCGAATATATCACCCGGCGACAGTCGGTCAGGCCCGAACGCAATTTCGCCCTGCCAGCTTTGCCGGTCGCTCCGGATACGGTGGTGGCGCTGCTCGACAATTTGCTTTGCCTGCGCTGCGGCGAGAACCGCGGGCAATTCGATCTGCACCGCGTTGTCCGACAACGCGCCTCTTTCGCTGCGTTGCAGACTGGCCTGAAAGTCTCGTTCGCTATCGTAATAGCGAAGCGTGACAAGGTGTGGGAGCCCGGCGGCGCGGTCCAAAGACCGCCTTGGCGGGTCGAATGCTTTACGATTTTCGTTGGCAATCGGGAGGACGAACGCGTTGTCGGACGCTATGGTCGGATCGCGGACCATCAACGCTGCCTCCCGCACGCACAACTCAATCGGCAAGGTGTCGAGCAATGCGCCAAGGGGTTCCCTGGCAAATGCTCCTGACAGAGCAAAACCCTGAATATTTTGTAAGCTTGAGCCTTGCATATCATCGCCAAGCGCGGCCTTGAATATTGCATTCACCGGAACAGGCCCATCGCGCTCAAAAATTTCGAAGGTCAGCGACGGTATGCGGTTGCCATAATCGGCAAGCTGCAAGTCCTCGAACAAAGCATATGCAATTCCGCGATGCGCAGAACATTGACCCAATTGTTCTGCTGAAGCCATGAACGGATCGAGTGGTTGATCTGCATGGCCGCTATACATCCGCAATTGGGTATCGACCTTCAGGTCGCCTCCAATTCCACGCAGCAGATTGCCGTCGGCCCAGATTCGTCCGATACGGTCAATCGGCCTGCTCGACAGCGCAACAGCCATGCTGACCGAATAGCTGTAGTTGATCGCCGAAGGGCGTCCCTTACCGCCACCATTTTTGACGCGGCGTTCGACCATGTCGGTGGCCCATATGACTGTACCTGCCACCCGCATCGCACCGAATATTGCCGGAATCTGGCTACCATAGCTTGACGTTTGCACGGCGAGTTCCTTGAGCCGCGCGCCTTCTCTAGGCTTTGGTGCAAAAATATTATTGTCAACCTGCTGTCCGATGGCAGCACCGATAGCGCCGCCGATTGGACCGCCAATGGCCGATCCCACAGCAGTTAAAACCAAAGTCGCCATCTCAGTCTCCAGTGTAACGCCAATGGGCAATGGTGGGCCACGGTAGTGGCGATGGTGTCAGCACGACGCGGCGCAAACCCGCATGCGCATGCACCGCACCTCGCAGGGTAAAAACGGCGAAATGTACTTGCCCGTCCCCCGGCTGGCACAGAATTATGTCGCCCGGTTGCAGGCGTTCTGCCTCTAATGTTCTGAAACAATCACGATCAAAAAAGGCAGATATTCGTCCCAGATATGCGCCGCGCAAAGCATAGTCGCCGGGTATATCGAACGGGCAGGCAGTGCATTCCAATGCGTGCGCAACCACGCCCACACAGTCCAAGCCGGCTTCAGCGCGACGCCCTCGCAAGCGAAACGGTACCCCGACGAGTTTGATGGCGCGCCCGGCAATTGCAATTCCGACATCAACCTGCACCGGGGTAACGGGTCAGCAGGTCGTTGCCGGGCAGATAAGGTTCTCCGCGAAAATTGATCGCGTTGGCAAACCGCGAGGCGCAGGTCGACATCTGCTTGTCGCACCCTTCCAATAGCTCCACGCGCGATCCTTGGAGCGCAGCGCCTTCGGGTAGATGTGGCAGCGTAATCGCCGTCGTATCGCTCGCCCAGATGTCAAACGACTGCCCGCAATTCGGACCGTCGAGCCAGCGCACGCTGCCATAGGCGAAGCCATCGGCAAGCACGCCTGCGGGCATATCGAGCAGCAGGCGATTGCCGTCCACGCCCAAAACGGAGGCGAAATGGCGAAACCGCTGGCTGTTCAGGCCACAAGCCGCATCGCAAAAACCGGCACGGCACGAGGGTGAGGTCTGAGGTACCACTGCGCGATCAAGCGCATGTTTCAACCCGAGAAACTCCGCCTCGAACGCATCGCCCGAATACGACACCACGCCAAGCTCGCCATTCGCCAGCAATCGCCGCCCAGCGCCGGGATCGCTCCAGTCGAACAGAAAAATTTCAAGAAAGGCGGAATCCCATCGCCCTGCGGCGAGGTCGTCGGCTCGTATCGCATCAGAGGTCAACGCACCGCGCACATCCAGCCCGTCATTTTCAAGGCCTAGGCTGGCGACGATCGTCGTTGGCTGCATTCCCGGGCTAGCGCGAAGCAACAGGCCGTCATGCATGATGTCACGATCATGCGATGTGAAGCCAAGCGTCACTCCGTCGCTCCGATCGAGCCGCCAGCCGTAGGCAACCGATGTGACCGGACCGGCCAACCAGGAATCCATCAGATTGCTTCCCTGATTTCGACAAGCGGCACGCTCGGGATGTCGCCTGCTCCAAACGTCGCCCGGCTGACTTCGATCCGGTCCTCGGCAAAGCGCACAGGCACATCGAAATGGAAGCCCGCCGTTACAACCCCGCCGCTTTCAGGTGCGGTTTCGAAAGCGACTATGCCAAGAGCATCCAATGTCCAGCCGGTCACCACCGCTCCGTTCACCGCAATTACAACCGACTGTGGCCTTGGCCTCGTAATCCGCCGTACCTGATCGGCATCGCCATAATTTTTTACCAGGGTGAAGCTGGTACGCAGGCCATCACCAATGCCCAGTATCTGGTCGAGCATCGAAGGTGCTCCGATCATACCGTGCGAACTGAAATCGAACGGGTCGGCGAAACGAAACCCAATCGCCGGGCCCCGCCGCGCACGAAAGAAATCGAGCAGCACACTCAATTCGTTTTCGCTCCGCACGCCCGGCCCGACATCGTAACCCAGCCGCGCATCGGACCAACTGCTGTTGCGCCGTTCATGCCCCGAAAGTGTGGTCACAACATTGGTCGAAAATTCGGCGGTGACCGTCGCTTCACGACCGATTTCGAGAGGAAAAATCACATCTTCGAAAGCCTGCACGTCGCTATCCTCCTGTCCAATCCGGAAATGCGTAAACCCGTCGCGGGCGACCTGCGGCAGCGCCCAGACGTAGGTTTGCGCGGTGCCGCGTTTTTGCGACTCGGCTGCAGCAAATTCGATATCGTGCCATTGCGCCTTGTCCTCCGGGCGAAGCACGAAACCTGCGAAATAGTGCTGTTCGTTCACAGGATACCCCAGTCGCGCCGTCATCAATGGTACCGCCCGAATAGTGGCACCGTGATTGCCGCTGGTTACCCAGTCATAATCTTCGAGTTGCAGAACGTCGAAGGCAGGTGCAGCCCAATCGAGTGGCACATTTGCGCGCTTTGCTTCGGGCGCGAGCGGGTCGAGCACGGTTGGCAAATAAACGAGCAGCAATGTCTCCGCCCCCGCCGGTCCCGCCTCGTCCGCTACGGCTGCAAAGACCGAAGCGGTCGATGCAGCAAGCAACTCGCCTGCCTTGTCGAGCATCGCATTTTGCGCCGCCGTTTTCGCACCGCGGATGTCCGGGACGCTCACCGATAGCGCGCCGAATGCCGCTGTCGCTGCGGCATCGTAGAGGCAGATCCGGTGATCGGGCATAATCCACCACCAAGGTTCCCCGATCTGGAATTTGACCGGTAGGCCTGCCGCTTTAAGGATAAACACAAATGCCCGCGCAACGCTGCGCAAATAGCCCATCGCCCCTGCATTGGCGGGAGAAAGCAAAGTCGAGGGCGGCGCCCAGCCGGTTAGGGCAGGATCACCATTTTCCGCGCGCTGCTTCCAGTCGTTCCAGCAATGCGCGTCAAACAGTTCGTAGCTCAGCGAGAAAATCACCTCGAAACCAAGCTTTTTGGCCTCGTTCGCAAAACTGCGGTGCCATTCGCGGCACGGCCCATTCAGCGCGCCACCAGTCAGGCTGACATAATGCCCCTCGCCTGCCGGTTCCAACCGGAAATAATGGCTCATCCCGACATAATGGTTGATGCAATCGCGATAGCCGAGCGCATGGATCTGCCTGACCAGCCGCGCTGGCGTCTGGTTATAGGCATCGTCATAGCCTGTCGCCATTTTGAGATCATGTTCGGGCAGCATGACATCGCCGGTATCGAGCATGACACCTTCGCCATCGCAGCGGATTTCCGACAACTCGGCCCACCCGTCCGCCGGAGCCGCGAGATTGCCGGGCAAACCGGTATATCCCGGCGGCACCAGCGAAATGAACATCTGGTCGATGTCGCCTGCGTAAACCGGATCGGCCTCCCCCGGCAGCAGGAAGCCGCCATAAAGTTCGCTGAATTTCAACGTAACCTGTGCGTCTTCGGGCGTGCCGATGGCGTAGTTCCAAAGCCGAACATACCAGCTCTTTGCTTGTCCTGCCGCATTGCGCCCCGATATCGTCAACGTCGGGCCGTTGATTGCATCCAGCGGCATGATGCCCTGCGAGCGCCAGCGAAAGCTGACCGTCAGCCGCCGGTAATCGCGGTTAGTTTGATAGGCGAGCAGCGGATGATCCCATTTGTCCTCGCTCTCCCAGATCAACCCCGCCAGATCATCGGTCTTGTAGAACACCGCATCAGCACGCAGCGATTCGGGTCCGGTAGTCACCACAGACGCCATCATCGGGCGTGGGAAGTTCACCGTCCAGAATCGAGGATCAAAGCGCATCACAGGTGACGACCTTTGCCGCCGCCTTTTATCGCATAGCCAATAAGCCATCGCTCAATGCTCCTTTTAGCTTTGGGCCAACGCCTGCCGCACCGCCCGCGCGACATGGCGGGACGAGCGTTGCAGCGCATCGGGCGCGCTGCCGCGTCCATTGTCGGATATGTTAATGGTCAGGCGGATGTTCGCTGACCCGCCAACGGCGCCGGTTTCGATCCGACCGCTGCTTGTCGGCACGAACAATTCCGGTCCACGCTCGCCAACGCGATAGGCTTGTCCCGGCGAAACCGGACCGCCCGTCGCTCGACCGGGTGCACCAAGCACGCTGCCCAGAATCGACCCAAGCGAGCTCAGCAAACCCCCACCGCCGCCCGATCCACCACTTAGACTTTGCAGCCCGGAGCGGATGGAGGCAGCGGCGATTTCCGAGAGCACCGAAAGCGCAACCCGGCGCAAATCCTCAAAACCGAATTTGCCGCGCTGGATTGCGCCCGTCAGGCCGCGCTCAAGGGCTGACCCGGCGCGTTCCAGCCCGGTCGCAAAAGGCCCGTCCAGTTCCGCGCGCATCGCCGCAACATCGCCTGCAAATGCCCGCGTGTCGGCACGCACCGAGATGACGAGCCTTTCTATTTCTTCATCCATTAGTCACCTCCGGTGGGGGCATCTGGAAATAATTCCATTAGTGCTTGAAGGTCGCGCGCATCGGGCGGAGCCTCAGTCTGCACTTCGATCGCGTTCAATACGCAGGCCAGTTCGGCAGGCGTTGCCTGCCAAAACTCGGCAGGCCGCCAGCCGAGCAGCAGCGCGCATTGGCCGCAAAGCTGCGCGGCGGCATCGGCAAAATTCATCGCCCGCCCAATATCTGCCCGAGCAAGACTTTCAACGCAGGTGTCGCCGCCGCCAATCCCGCCTCTGCAACCGCCTCACCAAATTCATCGCGCGTCAAATCAGGCGCGGCTTCATGGCGGCAGTGCCAAAAAAGCGCGACTATCTCGGTTAGCTTCAACCGCCCTTCCGCCGCGCGTTCTATAAATGCAAACAGCGGCCCCAATTCTTCCTCCGCCGCCACCAATGCTGCAAAAGTCGGGCGCAGCATAAGTGCAGCATTTTTGACATAGATGGTTGCTTCGCCGCGCGCAGCATTTGCAGCATGGGTCACAGCGAAGCCACCTGACCTGAGCTTTCCAGCGCGAGCGTGTACGACCGCTCACCATTGAAATCCCCGGCATAATCGAGCCGCGCCACAAGGAACTTGCCGCGCAGCCGCTCGCCGCTTTCAAAGCTCAGCTCAAAATCATCGAGCAGCCCCGACAGCGCATTATTCTTGATCCGCGTCTCCGCCGCCGATCCGGTAAAGACCCCTGCCCCCGACACCGAAACCGAACGCACTCCCGCGCCCGACAGAAGCTCGCGCCAGGCTCCACTGCCCTTGTTGGTAATCACGACCGCGTCGCCGTTGATCGACAATTGCGTGGTGCGAAGCCCGGCTACGGTTGAATATACCGGCGTCACAGCGCCGTCGCCGACCTTCAACAGGAAGGCGCTTCCTTTTTCTACAGGCATGGATATGGTCTCCTTGTTGGACGACTCACCGGGAGAGGAGATCGCCTTGTTGATAATGATATTGGCTGCAACGACGGTCGCCGCAGCACCGCAGCAAAAGACGGAATCGAGTTGTCCGGCCGAGCGGATATTGGTCGAATATAACGCCGCGCCGACGGTGGCCCCGTTCGGATGGTCGCAGGCCGCAAAAGATCAGGTGCTGCTGGTATCCAGGATCCTCGAACCACAAAAAATTGTGCCGAAACACCATATTATTCCGAGTACCGAACCTGCGCCAAAAGGACCGTCTGTTCTTACCCCGGCCTGCAAAACCGAGCAGCGTAAGAAAAAGGATTATCCGTTGGCGTGATTTTTATTGTGCCAGCATCCGCACACGGTGCTCCATCAATCCAGCCCAAGGCCCGGCTGCATCGCGTACCACGATCGAGCGGAGAAACACTAGACTGGCGATCCGCCAACCCGGAAAATCGCGCGGTATAGCGGCAATTGCATCCTCGACATGTGCCATCAGGCCCGTCAACCGCGACGCTTCTTCGCCATCGTCCCACACGGTCAGCGCCAGCCGGATTTCGCGACCTTGCGCTGTCTTGGTGCTCCAGTCACTTGTCATGCCGTCGGCAATCGAGACATAGGGAAAGGCTGAACGCGGCGGCGGGCCGTCGTAAATGCCGGCGAGTTCGGTCGCCAGTACCGGATGTGCCTCTAACACCGACACCACCGCAGCCTGCAGCATTTGCATCGCATCACTCATCGTCCAAAATTCCTTAGCTTGGGGTCGGTTAGCATCCGGTGGCGGAGGCGCTTGCCGGAGAGGGTTATGCCGTCGTTAGAGGCTTCGAAGGTGACGCCGGGCGGGGGTGGCGTTTGCGCCAGTCGGTCGACTTGTTGTTTGACTGCGATGGCAACGCGGCGTTCGGCGGCGGTTGTTAGTTTTTCAAGCATGATTGTTTCCTCATCCTCCCCATCGCAAGTCGATGGGGTGGATTCGCAGCTTCTCACCGCACTTCCTCGCACGTCAGCAGCATCTGCGCAGGCTCTCGCGGATCACTCATCAGACCCCGCACCGCGAGATACTTCCCCCGCCAGGTCAGCCGCGTCCGCAGCCCCACACCTTCGCGTTTGCGTATTGTCACCTGCCAGCGCGTTAGCGCCGACAACGCATCGGCCCGTGCCAAATCGCCGGGAATCAGCGGCATCAGTGACGCCCACGCAACGCCGTCATAACTGTACTTTCCCACAGCTCCGCCGCGCGTGTCCCGGGCCTCAAGACGTGTTTCAAGGACCACCCGCTCGCGCAGAGTGCCAGCAAATTCGCTCATTCGATTTCTCCAAATTCCTCCCCGGTTCGGGGAGGGGGACCACTGAACGTGGTGGAGGGGCACTCGCCAAGACGATTGCGCTAGGAGGCACGTGCCCCTCCGTCGGCCCTTCGGGCTGCCACCTCCCCGTTTCGGGGAGGATTTACCCCACCCGCATCCGCCGCCAAGGCAGCAGCAAGGCCAAGGCTGCCGCAGGCGGTCCTGCAGCGTCCGGCGCATCGCGATGGGCATGGAAATGTGCGGTGAGGCGCAACAGCCCGAGCCGCAGTGCCTCGGGCAGACTCGCCCAGTCCGCCGCCAGTCCGGCGACGCACCCAATCTCCAGTCGCCCGGCGCTGCCCGTCTGCAATATCCGGACATAGGCCTCGCCGCGCGATCCGATCTTGGCCTCCCAGGCGTCGGTTGCCAGGACGAACGTTGCGCCTTCCGCCGGAATTCCGGTGACGCCGTTCACCGATTGCACCGGCGCGATCTGCAATATCTGCCAACCCGACGAAACGCCCATAATCTCGCGCGCAGTCCGGCGGATAAGTATGGCTTGGGTAAAATTCTCGGCATGGCCGATCGCGGCCAGCAAGGCCGAAGAAAGTGAGGGGTCTACCCCGTCCTCTTCGACACGCAAATAGGCCCGCGCCTCGTCCAGCATGATGCTGTCGAGGCCGAGCGGATCAAGGCTCAGCATGATTTTTCCTTTGTGTGTGTGCGTGCTTTATCCGCATCGCGCAGCGATGACGGCGTTCATCCTCACCGTCGTCCGACGGGAGGCTCCATTGTTCAGTTTATTGAGTTGCCGTGGGGCCCGCGTCCTAATTCTTCGGAATCTCCGGAACGATCAGCTTCGGCTTGTCCAGAAAGTCGCCCATCGACTTTACAATGCCGTTTTCAGGGTCAAGATATTGCGCCTGCCTGAACCATAAGCGGGCTTTGTCGTCACCGCCGCTCGGGTCGCCCTTGTCGAGCGACAAGGCTGCCAGCGCGGCCCCGGCGCAGCTTGACGAGGAGCCGAAGCTGCATCCCCGGCTGAACCAGGCAAGACCGGTCTTGGGCCGCTTGGGCGCGTTAAAGCCGACAAGGTACATCAGACCTGCATTATAGCAGCTATCGCCTGACTTCAGCTCGCATCCCCGGACATAGAGACGGGTCGATTGTCGTTTATTCCCCGCGATCGTGACGCCATCGGCGGCCATCTGACCGAGCGACCGGCAGCCGCTGCCATCGCCGCCGTCGCATACCTTGCGATACAGCGCGGCGGCCTCGGCCCGGTTTTCGGTTGTGGCGTCCGGCCCGTCGATCAATCGTCCCAGGTTCGAACAGGCGACCATTTGCCCTTGCCCGCATGCCTTGCGGAAAAGGCCGATAGCAATAGTCTCCCCATGCGTGCCTTGCTTGGCATAGTCGAACGCAAGATTGATGCAGGATTCGGCCGATCCGCGCTGACAGCCGGTGCGATAATAATTGAGTGCTTCGGCACGACCGACGGGCACTCCCCGTCCCCTTTCGCGCATAAGGGCATAGTTGAAACAGCTCAGCGCGCGGCCGCCGCTGTCGCATCCCTGTTTGAACAGGATAGCGGCACGCGGCAAGTCGAGCGCAACACCCACGCCTTGATAATGCAGCTCGGCCAACTCCTCACACCCGCCCACTTCGCCGGAATCGCAGGCTGTTTGAAACAGGCGAACGGCGCGTGCGAGATCATGGATCGCATATTTTTCCTGCCGGTAGTAATTGGCAACGGCAACGCATGCCCGCTGGAATCCGCCATTACATGCCCGATTGAAGTAACTTATGATGGCCTTCAGGCGGGCTTCGTCTTTGGCGTCGCCCGAAAGGCGTTCCTGGGTTAGAATGCCGACGTTGAAACAGCTTTTCGCGTTGCCATATTCACACGCCGCCTCGAACTCCTCCAGCGCGATATCCTTGTTGTCACCGGTCAGGGCGTCATGCCCCTGCTGATAAAGCTGCTCCGCCCGTTGCGGTTCGAAAGCAACGCCCGGCGGTGGTGCTTTCGGAACCAATGGAACAGGATATTCTTTGTCCTGACCTTTCGCCGCAGTCGGCGGGCCGGCACATAAAGCGACCAAGAGGATGAGAGCCGACAACATTCTGCCCGACCCTGCCGCGATTCTCATCCGTCCTGTCCTCCTGATATTCTGCTGCTTTGACGCTAGTCATGGTGGGAAAGCGCAGCAAACGCCGCGACGCACCGGTTCATCTTGCCGCTGGCAGGACCGGCGATCAGCTGGCCGCGAACTTCATCACTTTGATCGCTTCCGAATTGATCAAAGCCCCGCCCAGCCGCTTGGTCGCGTAGAAATGGACATAAGGCTTGTTCGAATAGGGATCGCGCAGGATGTTGGTCTCGGTGCGCTCGGCAATCAGGTAACCCGCCTTGAAGTTGCCGAACGCAATCGACAGGCTGTTCGCCGCGATATCGGGCATGTCTTCGGCTTCGACCACCGGATAGCCGAGCAGCGTATCAGGCTGTCCGGCGGCCACCCCTGGTTGCCAGATGAACGCGCCGTCGGTCGTTTTGAACTTGCGGATGGTCGCCAGCGTCGATGCGTTCATCACCCAGCTTGCGCCCTGCCGATACGGTGCACGCAAGGAATGAACAAGATCGAGCAGTCTGTCCTGCGGGTTGGTGGCAACGAACGCCCCGGCTGCTCCGGCGGCAACATATTGTAGCGTACCGAATGGCCGCGTCGCATCGCCGGTGACCGCCGTGGGCGCCTGCAGAAATCCGCGTGGCTTGTTGGTGCCATTGCCGTTTACGAACGCCGCGCCTTCGGCTTTGGCAAATTCGGTAGCAATCTCGCCCGCAAGCCAGCCCTCGACATCGAACGCGGCATCGTCGAGCATCGCCTGCGTCGCCGCCGGATTGGCATATAACTCGCCAAAGCTGGGGACGATTTCATTGAAGGTCGGCGTTGCAGTTTCGGGCCGCGTGGCACTCTCCGAAGCCCATCCCGAGGTCACGCCGTTTTGCGTTACCAGCTTGCGATAACCTGCCGAGCCGACACGCACGACATTGGCGATCGCGCGGATCGGAGAAATGCCCTTCAGCGTCGCGTCGATAACCGCGTCAATTTCCTTGGGCACCGCATAGCCGCCATCCGCCGCCGCCACGCCCGAAAAGCTCTTCAGCTCAACTTCCGACCCGCGCCGCAAATAGCCATCGACAAAGGCCGCCTTGGCAGGATCGGCCATCCTCGCCCCCGACAGCACCGGACGCATAACCGCCGCTTCTGCCGTCATCCCTTCAAACGCCGCCTCGAGCGGGTCGGCCTTCACTTCATAATCCATGTCATTCTCCTTGGGTTAAATCATTGGTTGTTTCGATGGCCAGCACCCGCGCGAGCGGCTGCATGGGGTGGGTGACGACGCTCACTTCGATGAGGTCGAGGTCAGTTAGTTCACGATATGTTCCTGCAAAAACGGGAGCGTCCATTCCGCGAATTCGGTATCCGAACGACAGCCCAGCACCGGCGCGCACCGGCGCACCCTCATCGTCGATCTGCGCAATCACCCGCAGTCCGCGCGCGTCCTCGGACAGACTCTCGACAAAGCCGATCCGGCGTTTGGTATCATGCTGCCAAAGAAGCGGCAGTCCCGCCTTGGCCGCGCGCGCAAAGGCGCCTTTGCGCACGATATCGCCGCCCTTGTCGGGCGCATCGAAAATCGCGGCGTAACCGGCGAACCTCATTGGCTTACCAGTCCCGGCAGCCCCAGCTTCACCGCGAGCCCGATCAGCAGCAGTGCAAGCCCCATCCGCACCACCCAGCCAATCGCCGCCTTGCGCGCCGAGCGTTTCGCATCGCGCCAGGCGGACAGCAATTCGCGCAATTCGCCCATATCTTTGGCGGCATTGGGATCATCGAGTCCAAGCCGCGCCAATGCGCGCTGGGCACCGGTTTCGGAGGCCTGCTCCAGCAGGCCTTGCAAATTCTCGTCAACCATATGAAATTCCTGTGTGTAAATGGCCCCGAAATGGGCTATACGTGTCGCATGGGCCGATGGATCTTTATCACATTGTGCATCCTGCTATTGGTTGCAGGCGGCTATTGGCTGCTCCAGCATGAAGGCATTCAAAGCTGCAACCAATATGGCGGCGAATGGGATTATGCCCGCTGGAAATGTAATTCGGGTTAGGTCAACCCCACCGCCGCGCGTTTCTCCTCCGTCGTTAAAAAGTCCGCAGCCCCCACCTGCGCCCACAACCGTTCGCGGTCTTCGGCAAGCGCGGGAATGGCATCAACGTCGATGCCGAGCTCCAGCCCGCCGAACCAGGGCCGCAATCCTTCGGCCAGCGCGTCGAGCAGCTTCCTCGCCAGCGGCAATATTCCTTGGTTCCACAACGCCCGGTTGGCCTCGCGATAGTTCGCATAGGTCGCGTCCCCCGGAAGCCCCAGCAACACCGGCGGTACGCCAAAGGCCAGCGCGATTTCCCGCGCCGCAGCCTCTTTCAGCCCCGCAAAGTCCATCTCCGCCGGGGTCAGCGCCATCGCTTGCCACTTCAGCCCGCCCTCAAGCAGCATCGGCCGTCCGGCATTACCAGCGCCCTGAAATGCCGCGGCCAGCTCCTCCTTCAGCTTCGCATATTGCTCGCCGGTCAACGTCCCGCTTTCGCTGCCTTCGAACACCAAAGCCCCCGAGGGCCGCGCTGCATTGTCGAGTAGCGCCTTATTCCACTTCGTCGCCGCATTGTGGATCGCCACCGCCCCTGCCGCTGCGCCCAGACACCCCAGCCCATAATGGTCGTCAAGCGGGTGCATCGAGCGGATATGGATGATGCTTTCGGCGGGCAGGCGGCTCGCGATTTCACCCGCTTTGTAGACATAAGCCACCGGCCAGCCGCGCATATCGGCCTCGATACTCACACGCTCTGGCCGCAGCGCGAACAGCTCGCACGGGCGGCCATCGCCCCCAAGCAAGATCTCAACATAGGCATTGCCATGCAGCAGCAGATGCGCCGCCACGGTCTCGATCAACGCCTGCCCACCCGTTGTCGCCCTGACCAGCGCCAATGCCTCCGGGTCGGTCGCGGTTAAAGGCGCCGAAGCCAACCCCTCCGCCGCCAACCGCACCGCCCGCTGCGCAATTGCATTGGAGAGATAGCCCTCACGCATCTGCGCCTCGTAATTGCGCGGCCACTCGCCAAGCGCTGCCTGACCATAGGTCCGGATGCCCGACAAACGATCCTGCTGCACACGCGCTTTGGCCGGACGCAGCAAACCACGCCCGGTCGATTTCCAACCGAAAATATTCATTTGGTTTTTCCTCTATCATATCCTCCCCATCGACTTGCGATGGGGAGGTGGCGCGCTGGAGCGCAGCGGAAGCGTGACGGAGGGGCCTTCACCGTAGCCGTCCCCTCCGTCATCCGAAGCTAGCGCTTCGGCTGCCACCTCCCCATCGCAAGTCGATGGGGAGGATAAAAAACTACAGCACACTCACCCGCGGTATTCGCGCCGCCTTGCCCAGCATCAACTCGGTCATCGCCCACACCAAGGCATCGGCGCGGTCAGGCGACCGTCCCGGCCCGTCATAACCGCCGCCGGAAATCAGCCCGCACATCTGGTCTTCCAGGTCGGGAAACGCCCCGACATGAAAAGCCCGCTTGGCCTCATAAAGCGCCGCCACCGGCTCTGCCCGCGCCGATTTTCCCCGGCTGGCGTGCACACGCTTCACCGGCATCGCGAGATCCGCCGCACGTAATGTGCTCTCGACCATATTGCCGCCCTGATTATCCTCGGCGATCACGCGGTCGGCGCCCCATGCTTCGACCGCGCCCGCCACGGCGCGCGCCCATTGTTCGGGCGATGCCCCCGACACGCTATGGTCGGCGAGCACATAGGCTTTTCCATCCGCCCCCGATCCGACTGCCACAATCCCGCAAGCGTCTCCATGATCAGAGACTGGTGGATCGACGCCGATGACAATGCGCTTCAGTTCAGGCAAAATCGCCACCCGTTGCCGCTCAATCAAATCGCGCGACCACAATGCCCCCTCCACATCCTCGATAAGTTCACCGTCAAGTTCCTGGCGCCCCCATCGTGTTCCTTCATACAAAGCCTTCACCGTCATCACGAAATCGTCGGGCAAATTATGGTTCCGCGCAGTCCCGCCACCGCACACCACAACCCCGTCCTCCTTTTTCAGCCGGTGCAACAACCGCATCTGGCGCGGTGTCGTCGTCACCAGCACACGCTGTCGTTCACCCAGCCGCAATCCGAGCATCAGATTGTCCCAGCAACCGTCGGCATTGTTCCATTTGCCGAGCTCGTCGCACCAGGCATGGCTATGTTCGGGTCCGCGTAATTTCTCGAAGCATTCTGCCGAATAAACATGCGCCAACGCACCCGAAGCAAAGCGCAACAGCCCGTGCGAAGGCAGATATTGCAGCCGCTCGCCCTGCCGCGCCACCGCCTGCAATCCGCTTTGCCCGGTAATCATCACCTTGTGCACATCTTCTGCGGTCGCGCCGACAAGCGCGATCCGGGCATTGCCGTCGCTGCGTGCAACCTCGCTCACCCATTCGGCGCCAGCACGCGTCTTGCCAAAGCCGCGCCCCGCCATGATCAACCAGACGCGCCAGTCACCATCGTCGGGAATCTGCCCCTTGTGCGCCCATCGCTGCCAGAGCTGGAGCAGGAAAAGCTGCACACGCGGCGGCAGCGCCGCACTGCAACGCTCCTGAACCTCAACTGGCTCATGGCAAAGCTGTTCGATAAGCCGGAAAAGTTGATGCTCCCAATAGCTGTCGTCGGGGTTGTCGCCGACCCTGGCGGCTATGCTCATTCGCCTTCATCCAGACGCTTTTTCAGCGCCCGCATTCGCTTCATAAGTTCGGCACAGCTTTCTTTGGCGGTCGCTGCCTTGGTTGCATTGCCCGCTTCCTTGCCCTGCCTGATCCGGATGACCATCGCACGATGCTTGTCGAGCAACGCAATTGCGTCCCTGATTGTGATATCGTCGGCCGCGACACGATCCGTGTTTGCACCGGCGTCATTCAACAAGGGGCGTTTGGCGGAAACGGCGCGTTGCGCCTTTTCGAGCAACATCGCCTCCAATATCGCATAACCCGTTTCCAGTGCTTCGTCCCATTGATCGCGAAATCCGGTATCGCGGCGTCTCAGTGCAGAGGCGCTTTTCTTTGGATGCCCTGCTGCCGTTGCCGCCGCATCGACATTGCAAGTGGCCGCAAGCGTATCAAGGAACAGTCCGCGCTCCTCCTCGCTCCAGCCATCGCTGCGCACATTGCGCAGATGCAGGTCGCCATTCCGGTTCCGCGCCAGTACCGTGCCTTTGACGCCTCGCTTTTGGGGTTTATCCATTGCCTGCTCCTATGTTCCGGTGCTGCGCACAGCAAAAAGGGCCGCGACGTTTCCGTCCGGCCCCTTTGTTCGCTTCGTCTGTGCGAATCACAATTTTCGACTATGCCTAACTCTAACCAAATGGCGTTACGCTGTCAACATTAAATTACCATATAGGTTATATTAACCGAGTAACCGAAGCGGATTGGTTCACAAAACCGGCAATTCATCGACGCCTAATTGCGCCGCAATCTCCTCCATACTGCCCGCGACCATCAATGGTTGACCGCCGACAATTCCGACCTGGGTCTGGCCGTTCTCGGCCGAGCGCAACCAAGCGACATTGGATGCGACCACGAGATAATTCCCGCCGCGCGAGTGGAGTGCGATAAATTTCATGATTGATGTCTCCTGACGGGGTCAGGTTAGGCCGCAGATGTGATGTTTGGATTAACGGGGGCCTTGCAACATCGGTGAATTGACCAAGATCAATGCGCCGTTGCAACAAAGCGCCTAATCAAATGTTGTAGGTCATGGAAAGAAACAAACGATGAGCCGAAGACGGTTTTTGCTCGGGGCGGGTGCAACCGCAGTTATCGGCACCGGAGTTTATTTTGCGGGCCGTGACTCACCGTATCCGCAAGCCCTTATGCCTGTGCGGGCGAAAATAGCGCCACGCAGCGACGCCGACATGCGCTATCTGGTGCATCACGCGGTGCTTGCGGCGAACAGCCACAATACCCAGCCCTGGCTGTTCCGGACGGGCGAGCGGCATCTGGAAATCGCGCCTGACCGGCGGCGTGAAACGCCGGTCGTGGATCCTGACAGCCACCATCTTTTTGCGAGCCTGGGCTGCGCGGCGGAGAATCTTTCACTTGCGGCCTTGGCGGCAGGCGCGCGTGCGAATATTGCCTTTGTCAGCGACACTGCCGGACTTCGCGTCGATCTGGAGCGGACCAGCCCGTCGCAAGAACCGCTGTTCGCGGCAATCCGGAATCGCCAATGCACCAGAGCCGATTATGATGGCCGTGCTATCGATCTCACCGACCTTGCTCTGATCGAACAAGCAGCCGCCGTGCCAGGGTGCCGAGTCATGCTAATCACCGAAAAGCCGGTGATGGAGAAAGTCCTCGACCTGATCGTCGCCGCCAACAGCGCGCAGATCGGCGACCCCGCCTTCATGCGCGAACTCAAATCGTGGATACGATTTAACGCAGCAAGTGCTGCTGCGACGGGCGACGGCCTTTATACCGCTTGCGCGGGCAATCCGGCGCTGCCGAGCTGGCTCGGTAATGCGTTGTTCGAGCGGGTGGTCACGGCGAAAAGCGAGAATGCGAAATGCGTCAGCCAGATCCGGTCTTCTGCAGGGCTGGCTATATTTGTCTCCGAAAAGAATGATCCCGCGCATTGGGTGCAGGCAGGGCGCAGCTATCAGCGCTTTGCCCTGCAGGCGACATTGCTGGGGATGAAGCATGCTTTCCTCAACCAGCCGGTTGAAGTAGCGCGGTTCCGTCCGCAGTTGGCCCGGCTCCTCGGCATCGGCGACAAGCGACCCGATCTGGTCGTTCGCTTCGGCTACGGTCCGGACATGCCGATGTCGATGCGGCGTCCGATTGCTGATGTAATGACCGCGATGTAACTGGCCATGAAACGTGCCCTCACCGCCACCACCTTCTATTTCCTCGCTTTGTTTGCCTTAGGCTTTGTCCTCGGTACCATCCGCGTGCTGTTCGTTGCGCCGGAGATCGGGGACCTCGGCGCGACATTGCTGGAGGTTCCGTTGATGCTGACTGCAGCGTTCTTCCTTTGCCGCTGGGCGGTCGGGCGCTGGCAGGTGTCGCCTGCCTTGGCGACGCGCTGGGCGATAATGCTGTGGTTCCTTGTGCTGATCGTCCTGTTCGAAACGCTGTTAGGGGCTACCCTGTTCGGACAGACGCTGGACGAAACATGGGCTGGGCTGGCAACAGCCGCCGGGCTGGTGGGCCTGACCGCGCAGGTCATAGCAGCACTGCTGCCTCTATTTGTCGGGAGGGGCAAACAGCGATGATGCGGCCGAACCGGCGGCAATGGTTGCTCGGTGCAGGCGCCGGGGCGCTGATCGGCGGGGGCTATGCCTGGTCACGTTTCCGGCGAGCACTTGGTGCCGCAGATAGGCGAGTGGCCGGGCGAAGCTCGACCATGACGACGCGGTTCGGTACGCTCGAATATGCCATCGCGGGTACCGGCCCACCACTGCTGATGATTCACGGCACCGGCGGCGGATTCGATCAGGGACTACGTTTCGCCGCGCCGCTGGAGCGGCTCGGGCACCGGATTATTGCGCCGTCGCGCTTCGGCTA
This sequence comes from Sphingomonadales bacterium, assembly GCA_031400695.1. GTDB lineage: Bacteria > Pseudomonadota > Alphaproteobacteria > Sphingomonadales > Sphingomonadaceae > Sphingorhabdus_B. Next base: position 96,204 of record JANNQI010000012.1, read on the forward strand.
TTTGCGCAGCGACTTTCCGGTCGACCCCTCGCTTGCCAATCAGGCCGATGGCTTTGCCGCGCTGCTCGACCATCTCGCCATTGACCGGATTGCCGTTGCAGGCGGATCGGCAGGCGCACTATCGGCAAGTGCCTTTGCCTTGCGGTATCCGGACCGCTGCTCGGCGCTGATCCTGCTCGTACCTGCCGCCAATGTCGATGGCAGCGATCCCGTTGAAATGTCCCCGCAACAGGAAAAGACGGTGCGCGCGCTGCTCAATTCGGATTTCCTGTACTGGTCTGCGCTAAATGCCGCGCCGGAAAAGCTGGTCGGCACGCTACTTGCGACCGACCCTGCGCTTTTGGCCACGGTCAGCCGAGCCGAGCGGGCGCGCGCTTTTGCCATATTGTCCGACATTATGCCGATCGGCGCGCGAGCAAAGGGCATACTCAACGATGCCCATCAGGCGGGTAATCCGGCCAAAATGGATTTTTCGCAACTGGAGATGCCGGTGCTGCTGATCTCGGCGGAAGACGACCGCTTCGGCACGGCCGCCACCGCGCGCAAAATCGCCGGGGTGGTACCGCAGGCTGAGCTCGCCATCTTGCCCGATGGCGGGCATATTTGGCTCGGTCATGATGAAGAGGTTGCCCTGCGGATACACCGCTTCTTATCGGGAACAGCCTTTAATGTGCAGCGATAAGAATTACGCCAACCCCAGCATCTTTCGCTCGCGCCGGATCCAGTCGGCAAAACTCGGTCGTGCGTGCATCGCGGCCAGATAGGCCGTTAACTTGGGATAAGCCTGCGCATCGGGCACATAGCCGGCATGTGCGGCGTTGACGAACGGGCTCGCCACTGAAATGTCGGCTAGGCTAAGCGTATCGCCCAGCAGATAACCGGACTCCGGGATAACGCGTTCCAGATAATCGCAAACCGGCGTCATGTCTGCCTCACCTTTCGCCGCTGCTGCGTCATCCCCGGGTTTGCCCATGAATTTGGGCGACACCACGCGGTTGAAGAAAATCGGACCGGCGGCTGAAACCAAAATCGTGTCGGCAAATTCATCGAACCAGACCGCCCGGGCCCGGTTTTCCGGGTCTGCGGGGATCAACGGGTGATCGGGATATTTGGCGTCGAGATAGGTCACGATGGCGGTCGAATCCGAAATACTGAAATCGCCGTCGGTAAAGCCGGGCATTTTGCGGAACGGACTGCATGCAAGGAAATCGGGATTCTGGTCGCCAAGGCCAATCGGAACGAGCTCGAGCGGCAGGCTCTTTTCGGCGGCGAAGGCCAGCACCTTACGGACGAATGGGGAAACAGGCGCGCCGTATAGGATCATGATATGCTCTCCAAAAAAGGCCGGGATCAGGCTTCTCCTTCAAATTGCCAATTAAGTATCAATTTGCAACTCTTTTCGATAGCGGAACAAATACTCCTGCTCCTGATTATCCGCCGCAACCACACTTTGTGGTCCAAGGAGGATGATATGGCAGAAGAACGTATAACCGAAACCACCGACGCGCAGGGTAACGTCGTCGAAAGGACGATAGAGCGCGAAACAGGCCCCGCCCCGGTAACGGTCAACACTGCGCCCGCATCGGCTGGCGGATTCGGCGCTATCATCGGCGTCCTGTTGCTATTTGCACTCGCTGTCGGCGGTTATTTTCTTTTCGCCAATAGTGATAACGAGGCGCGGAAGGACGACGCGGTTGCCGAAGCCGCAGAAAATGTCGGCGCATCCGCGGAAAAGGCAGGCAATGCCGTTGAAAAAGCAGGCGCGGCTGCGGAAAAGGCAGTCGACAAGATCGCCGATTAAACCGGCTGTCCTAATCTAAAAAAAGGCCGCGCCGGAGCTACCGGCGAGGCCATTTCGATTCAGACCAAAGTGCGCAAGCCCGGTTGTCGCTCCGAAAAGTGCTGGGCAGCGCCTACGTTAATGGGGCTGGCCGGCATCAACGGTCTTAACAAACCATTCAAATACGATCCGCCAGCGACTTGCTCTCTTCGACGAATGGGGCATAACAGCAGACAGTGACTGACGCATTCCTGTTCCTTGTCGTGTTTGGCCTGGGCTTTGTCCTTTGGCTGACGCGCAGCGATATCAAATATCTGCACCGGCGAATTTCCGAGCTTGAGGAACGTTTGGCGGGTTCAACCGAGACCAAGTCGCTCGCTGCACCCCGACCAAGAGTCCATGCAAAGCTGCGCAATGCTGAAGTTGTAACCGGCCCGGCGCTAGGTTCGATGCCGTTGGCCGGAACGCCTCCGCCTGAAGCCCCCGCCAAAGAAAGGCAAAAATCGCCATTCGCCGATATCGGCTTCGAAACCCTGATTGGCGGTAAGCTGCCGATCTGGGTGGGCGGCATATCGCTGGTTTTTGCCGGCTTCTTCCTCGTGCGCTACACGATCGAGGCCGGATTGTTCGGCCCGGGCGCACGATCGATTACCGCAACGATCTTCGCGCTGATGCTGATCGCGATGAGCGAACTTGGTGGGCGCATTCCCAAAATCGGCGCATCTTTCACCGCCGATCCGCGCATCGCGCAAAGCCTCGCGGGAGCGGGCGTCGCCACGCTCTATGGCACGCTTTATATGGCCGCCGAAATTTACGGGCTGGTCGGCGTCGCCACCGCCTTTGTATTAGTTCTCGTCACCACGGTCGTCGCCTTTGCGCTCTCGCTTCGGCATGGGCCGCCGACCGCGCTGATGGGCCTTGTCGGCGGCTTTGCTGCGCCATGGGTAGCAGGCATGGGGGCAAGCAACCTGCCGACGCTTTTGCTGTATCTCGCGGTGTTCATCGCCGCATTGTTCGGCCTCGCGATCTGGCGGCGCTGGCTGTGGCTGCTGGTGCTGGCATCTGGCGGCGGGCTGGCGTGGAGCCTCGCGATGCTGGCGACGGCGAGCAACAACCTTGGGCTTCTGGGTGGCTTTATCGCTGTCACCGGCGGCGGCGCGATACTGGCCTTTGGACGCTTCGAGCGTAGCAATGGAATTTGGGCCCAGATGGCACGTTACGCGCCGATGGCGCTTGCGTTGATCCAACTCGCCCTTCTGTTGCCTAAGATGGAATTTTCGGCTCTTGGCTGGATGTTCTATTTCGCGCTTTCCGCGCTCGCAATCGCATTGGCATGGCGCGACAAGACGCTGCTGCCGCTGGTCGTTGGCGCGTTACTGCTGGCAACCAGTCCGCTCGGGCTGGCATGGAGTGTGGGCGGAGCGACTGGGGGCAACGTCCTTATGACGCTCGGCATAGCGGCGTGGTTCGGTATCCCGGGCCATATCCGTGCGCGTCAGTCGGCGGACGCCTCGACCTATTGGGCCATTATCGCCCTTGCCGCACCGGTGGTCTATTGGTTCACCCCTCCGCTATCCCAAAGCTTCGATAGTGACGAGTTATGGACCAATCTTGCGCTGATCGCCGCGCTCCCCGCCGCTTGGACCGCATGGGAATGGCAAAACAAAAAGCGTATCTCCGCCGTCCAGCCGTGGGCGACCGGCATAGCCGCGCTGATGGTCTGGATGGCGGCAATCCTGTTGCTGCATGAGGATTGGTCGGCCATGTACAGCGCCGCCATCGCGCTCGGCATAGCCGCATGGGCAAAAGTCACCGACGGCAAATGGGAACGGCGGCTAAGCTGGATACCACTCGGCGCGGCGATGATGTTGGCGAGCGCATTCTCTTGGCAGTTTTTCGACTCCATCGGCGCTTCATTGTCGGGTGTCGGCGCGGTCATGGACCGGCTGCCGATGGTAAGCGACTCGGTGCGCACAACGCTCGTGCCAGCTTTACTCATCGCTATGATCGCATGGCCACCATTGTTTGCGACCGGACGGCGAACCCGTGCACTCGCGCTAACCGTTGGCGGCGCTGGCGTAACCGCATTCTTATGGTTGCTGGCAAAGCAAGTCGCCGACATCGTCTCGCCATCCGATTTTATCCGGCTGGGCTTTGCCGAGCGCGCCGCCTTCACCCAAATACTGCTCGCGCTTGGCTGGATTGCCCTACATCAATTCAGGGCACGGCCCGACTGGCCGTCACTCCGCACAACCGGCTTTGCCCTGTCGACCATCGCACTGTTCCGCGTGATCTGGTTTGACCTGCTCGTCCACAATCCGGTGATGGACCCACAGGCGGTTGGTCCCGTGCCGATCGCCAACCTGCTTACGGGGCATTTAGCGCTCACTGCGCTCTGGTTATGGCTGCTTGCGCGCGCGACTTCGGAACGGCTCAGGCTTCCGGTTCAAGTGCTCAGCCTCAGCATGATGATCGTCACTATGCTCGCCACTATCCGGCAGTCGGTGCAAGGCAATCTGGTGTCGGGCGCGGGCATCGAAACAGGCGAGAATTATTTGTACTCTGCGGGATTGCTGGCGCTGTCGATAGGTTGGCTGGCACTCGGCATTTCGCGGGCCAGCAAATTGCTGCGTATTGGCGGTTTGACGTTGCTTACTCTTGTAACATTCAAGGTTTTCCTGATTGACGCCGCTGTGCTTACCGGCCTGCTGCGGATCCTCTCGTTCTTGGGGCTTGGCGTCGCGCTGATCGGGATCGGCTGGGCCTATGGACGATTGATGGGGCTCGGCAAAACTCCCACGGAACAACCGACTGGATAAGTCGTTCTGCTCGGCAAGGAGCAAGTCATGGCGACAATATTGGACATTGCGGGCAAACCGCTTCCACCGCGCAACCGGACGAAACGCCGTCTGCGGTCACAAGACCTGCGCGATCTGGTAAAAATACTGTTGGTGCTTTTGCTAATAGTCACTGGCTTTTTCATGTTCGCCCCCAGCCGCAACGCCGCCGAAGAAATCGGCGTCGCAGCCGCGCATCGGTCGCAAGAATAATCCTCGCTGTTCTTCCGGATTGCGAGTGGGAGGAAAGATAAGCCTTGGACAAACCGACTCTCGCGCTTTAACGCGCCTGACGATGCTGAAACGCCTGTATGACTGGATGATGGAAAAGGCAGGCCATGCGCATGCCGAGCGCTGGCTGTTTCTGTTTTCCTTCGTCGAATCGAGTTTTTTCCCAATCCCGCCACATCCGTTACTCGGCCTGATGTGCCTTGCGCGACCCGACAGGGCTTTGCGCTATGGCGCCGTCTGCACATTGGCTTCGGTATTGGGCGGGTTGTTCGGTTATGCAATCGGCTACTTCGCCTATGAAACTATCGGCGTTTCGCTGTTGAAAGCGCTGGGCTTGTGGGACAGCTTCCCCGCTGCCGCCTGTTACCTGCGCGAGTTCGGCGCGGAAATCATACTCATCAAAGGCGCAACGCCGATCCCGTTCAAATTGTTGACGCTGACCGCAGGGTTCATCCAAATGAACTTGTTTACCTTCATCTGGGCTAGTGTCCTTTCGCGCGCCTTTCAGTTCATGCTCGTCGGGTTACTGTTCTGGAAATTCGGTCGCCCGATTAAGGCCTTCATCGACAAATATCTGGCATGGGTGACTGCCGGTTTCCTCGCGCTGGTTGTCGGCGGCTTTGTCGCTTTCTCGCTACTCGCCGGTGGCGGCGCCGAAAAAAGCGATAAATGTTCTGGCGTAAGATCAATCGCGCAACTCGACCGGACAGCTTAGTTTCATGTTAATCACAAAACTGCTAGATTAATGCGATGGATACTAGCTCACGCAACATCGTCGCCTTCATCGCCACAATTACGGTCGCGGCGCTTCTCATCATGGGCGCGCGCTACTATGCGGAATCACAAAAGACCGAAAAGCCCACAGAAGTGGCTGAAAAGGCTGTGAAGTCCGAAACGTCGACCGTCGATGCCAGCGAGGAAGTGCTCGCAAGTCCGGAAACCGATCTGCAAAATCCGGACGAAGAGATTGTCGAGGAAGATGCCGAAATCATCATGGGTGAGCCTAGCATGAATCTCGAACAGGGCGGAAACCAGAATTACGCGCCGCCGCCCGCGCAGTCGGAAACGCCCGTCGAGCAATAATCAGGTCGCGAATAGCATTCCGTCGTCGGCGAAGGCCTTGAACTCAAGCGCATTGCCGCTGGGGTCACAGAAGAACATCGTCGCCTGTTCGCCCGTTTGGCCCTTGAAACGGATATGCGGTTCAATACCGAATTTGGTGCCAGCCGCCTTGAGCCGCTCCGCCAATTTTTCCCATTGGGGCATGGTCAGGACGATACCGAAATGCGGGACTGGGACATCATGGCCATCCACTGCGGTGTGAATCGGCTTCGGTCGCATTTCGGGATCGAGATGTGCGACGATCTGGTGCCCGTAAAAATCGAAATCGATCCAGTGATCCGATGACCTGCCCTCTGCGCAGCCCATAACGCTGCCGTAGAACGCCCGTGCCGCGGCAAGGTCATGCACGGGGAAGGCGAGGTGAAAGGGGCGCAGGGTCATTGCTTGACCGGTTTCGGCAAAGGCGCATCGGTGGCATCGGCAATCGCCAGTTCTGCTTTCATTTGTTTGGTACACGCCTCTATCGTAGCCCCGTCGACTGCCCGTGCCGCACGCGCCTGCGCCACTTCGTTCATCGCCACCGCCACCAACTCGCGTGGCTGTCCGGTTTCGAACATGATCCGGTCGCCGACAATACCGGCCCAGCGTCGGCCTTTGGCCTGAACATCGGAGCCCGCAATAATGCCGCGCTTTTGCGCATTCGCGAGCACAGCGATTTCGACAACACACGATATATCGCGTTGATGGATTTCGGTGAGCGGGGTGGGCGCGGCAAGGATTAGTGCGAAAATGAGCATGGCTCCTGATTAGCAGGCACAGCCTGAACCGCAAGCAACCGCTACTTTGTTTCACGCAAGCTTGAATACATGCACCCACGGCATGGTAGCATCCCAACATCGGCCGATTGCTTTTGTCATAATGCATAGGCAAAGACTGCGCCGTGCAAAAAATCTCCGATATTTTTCGAAAATTCCCGCTACTGACCGCGCTGATTGCCGGTGCAATTTCTGCCTTTGGCTTTGTGCCTTGGGGTCTTTGGCCGCTTACGCTAATCTGCTTTGCACTGCTTATCCATCTGGTCGCGCAGGCAGAGACCGGTAAGCGCGCCTTCATGATCGGTTGGCTGTTCGGGGTCGGGCATTTCAGCATCGGCAACCAGTGGATCGCAGTCGCATTTACCTTTCAGGCGGCGATGCCGATTTGGCTCGGATATTTTGCGGTTTTCACTTTGGCTCTGTATCTGGCGGTCTATCCTGCGCTCGCGGCATGGGCGGCGTGGTGGGTGAGCAAAGCTACCGTCTCTGTAAAAACCTGGCCAACGATCCCCCTCATCCTCGCATTTGCCGGATTCTGGATCGTCACCGAATGGCTGCGAAGCTGGGTATTCACAGGTTATGTCTGGAACCCGCTGGCGGTCATCACGATGGCGGAAGCGGCAACGCCCGCCACGATTGTTGGCACCTATGGCCTCTCTGGTATGCTGGTGGGGCTGAGTGGCTTGTTGCTATTGCTGGTGCAAAGGCAGTGGCGCAACGGTGCGATCATCGGCGGGATGCTCGCGGTCATGTGGGTTGTTTCGGCACTGACATCCATAAATAGCAGCATCATGACCGCTGTGAACAGCAAGGGAAGCGGCGGCACATTGCTCACCATCACCCAACCCAATATCAGCCAGGCCGACAAATATGCCCCTGGCTATGACGCCATCAACTTTGCCAAGCTGGCGATGAACAGCCGCCCCTCGCAAGACAAAGGCCCACGCCTCCTCCTTTGGCCCGAAGCCGCACTCCCCGACTATCTCGAGGACGGCTATCCCTATCGCTATTACCAGTTCCAGCCCGGCGAAAGCGCCGCAGGAGCGCGTAAACGTCTCACCACGCTGATGGGCGACGGCGACGTGCTGGTGACCGGCGCGAACCGGTTGGTGATCGACAAAGGCCAGTTGGTCGCCGCGCGCAACAGCGTTTCAGCGCTGGACTCCAACGGCAATTTGCTCGGCCATTATGACAAGGCGCATCTGGTGCCTTATGGTGAATATCTGCCGCTGCCGTGGCTGCTTCGCCCCTTGGGCCTCGCGCGGCTGGTGCCGGGTGATCTCGATTTCTGGCCGGGGCCGGGCGCCCAGACTTTAAACGTCCGCGTCGGCGGCAAGCCGGTCAAGGTCGGGATGCAAATCTGCTATGAAATCATCTTTTCAGGCCAAGTCGTGGATCGCAAAAACCGCCCTGATTTCATCTTCAATCCTTCGAACGACGCATGGTTCGGCACCATCGGTCCGCCGCAACATCTGGCGCAGGCGCGGCTGCGCGCTATTGAGGAAGGCCTGCCTGTGGTGCGCGCAACGCCGACAGGGATTAGCGCGATAATTGATGCCGACGGCCGCATCGTGGAAAGCCTGCCGTTGGGCAAGGCGGGTCGAATCGACGCACGGTTGCCGGTGGCAAAACCCCCGACCTTGTTTGCGCGTTACGGCAATATCCTGCCTATCGTCTTTGCCTCGCTGCTCATCGCAATTGCGCTGTTACCGCTTGCCCGCCGCTTTGGTTCTCGCTAAGGCGCGCCACGATATAAAGAATTCTTTATACGCAGACACAGCCAAATGACTGGAAAAACCATGCGCGCCAATTACCTTTTCACTTCCGAATCCGTGTCCGAAGGACATCCCGATAAAGTCGCAGACCAGATTTCCGACTCGATTGTCGACCTGTTCCTATCCAAAGACCCCGAAGCACGTATTGCGTGCGAGACGTTGACCACGACGCAGCTTGTCGTGCTCGCCGGTGAAATCCGCGGGCGTGGCATCATGGACGAGGACGGCAACTGGGCGCCGGGTGTTCCCGAAGAAGTCGAAGCGACCGTGCGCCGCACCGTGAAAGAAATCGGTTACGAGCAGGAGGGTTTCCACTGGGAGACCTTGCGCTTCGAAAACAATCTTCACCCGCAATCGGCGCATATCGCGCAGGGCGTGGATGCATCAGGCAACAAGGACGAGGGCGCGGGCGACCAGGGCATCATGTTCGGCTACGCCTCGACAGAAACCCCCGACCTCATGCCCGCCACGCTGGATTACAGCCACAAGATCCTTGAGCGCATGGCCGCCGACCGCCATTCGGGCAAGGCACCGTTCCTAGAACCAGACGCCAAGAGCCAGGTAACTCTGCGCTATAACGCGCAAGGCGTGCCGGAAGCCGCAACAGCAATTGTCGTCTCAACGCAACATGCCAAGGGCTATGACGAAGGCGAAAAAGAGGTCGAGCTCCACGCTTACGTGAAGGGAGTCATCGCCGACCTTCTGCCCGCGAACCTCCTTACCGAAACCGAATACCACATCAACCCAACCGGAAGCTTCGAAATCGGTGGCCCCGATGGCGACGCTGGCCTGACCGGGCGCAAGATTATCGTCGATACCTATGGCGGTGCCGCTCCGCATGGTGGCGGCGCGTTTTCGGGCAAGGACCCGACCAAGGTCGATCGTTCGGCCGCCTATATCACGCGTTATCTTGCCAAGAATATCGTCGCGGCTGGCTTTGCTACACGCTGCACCATCCAGCTTGCGTACGCCATCGGCGTTTCCAAACCGTTATCGCTATATGTCGATACGCACGGCACTGGCACAGTTGGCGACGACGCGATCGAAGCGGTTTTGCCTACACTCGTGGACCTAACCCCTCGCGGCATCCGCACGCATCTTGGCCTCAACAAGCCAATCTATCGCAAGACCGCAGCCTACGGGCATTTCGGCCGCAAAGCCGAAGGTGATTTTTTCCCTTGGGAACGCACCGATTTGGTCGATAGGCTCAAGGCAGCGCTTGGCTAAACAGTGTTTTATGCACGCGCCAAGGTGTAGGATGCAGAGACGGGCTCCGGCGACAGCTGGACCCGGTTCCTTCCCTCGTTTTTAGCTTTATAAAGCGCCATGTCGGCACGCCGCATAGCGTTGCTTATCGCCTCATCCGGCTCGATCAATGCCACACCTATGCTTGCGGTAAAGCTGAACTCATGATGCGGGGGTGATATCCGGACAGCTGCAATCGCCGAGCGCAGCAGTTGTGCGAACTGCATGGCTGCTTCCCGCTGCGCTTCGAATACCATTACGGCGAACTCCTCACCGCCAAGGCGGGCTACCTTGCCAAAGCCGCTACAGCTTTTTTGAAGCGTGGATGCAATGGCGACGAGCACCGCGTCGCCGACTGCATGACCATAAGCGTCGTTGACTTGCTTGAAATGATCTAGGTCTATCATCATCACGGCAGCGATCGCCGGTGCCCCTTGACCTTGTTGTTCGACAAATCGCTCATAGCCTCGACGATTGGCAATACCGGTTAGCGGATCGACTGTTGTCGCTGCGTGGTGTCGTTCGACAATATCCGCGGTGATCGCAAGTATCAGCAGAATCGCCAGCGCCAATGTGATGACGGCAGATGTGAAGTAGAACATCATCATATATTGTGACCAAAGCGAGCCTTCTTCGTATTCCCGCGACTGGTCCATCGCAAAATACAGCCCGAACCGGACGATGTATGAGAGCCAAGTCAAGGTTATCGCGCCCGCCGTCAGCCTGTCCAGCATGCCAAGGTTAGACCGGAAAAATCGCGGAAGCGCGACAGTAATGATGGCAATACACACAATACTGGCATTCGGCACTCGCACTGCCACGCTGTCGACGACGAAGGTTGCCCACAAATTGATCGCGAGGCCGACACCAAAGAGGACGGCGACCGGCTTGCGCGGTGTTCGATCGCCATGCCGAACAAGAAATGCATCAGCCGTGAGAATCAGCACCAGCCAGTGCAGCGGAACCGCCAATGCAAAAAACCAAGACGGAAACAAATGGCGCTGTGTATCGAGAATGATCGCCAAAACAGCGATGCCGAAGGCGGCCGCACCTTTGCGTGCCGACCCAGGATCTCCTTCAGCGCGCGCAATTACTATGAATACGGCGGTGAACACCGCGTACATCACCGGCAATAACCAGAAAAAGATGGTATTTGCGACCATGCCAAGCCTTTTATGCGGCAAAGGATAAATTCCATTTAACAAGAGTTTGGCTGGCTGTTGCCGTGGCCGAAATTCTGCGCTGACTTGAAATAATGGGACTATCGTATAATCGCGCGCCGATGACCGCTTACAAATCCGGCGACCCGACCACGCTCAACCGCCTTTATGGGCGGTCGAAGGGCAAGAAACTGCGCACCGAACAAAATGATCTGTTAGACGGACTTCTTCCCCAAATATCGATCCCAAATGATGGCGAGCTATCGGCATTGTCGCTGTTTGGTGATGGCCGCCCGGTGCATTTCGAGATCGGTTTTGGCGGCGGCGAACATCTGGCGTTTCGTGCCGATCTGCTCCCCGACCATGGCTTCGTCGGCTGCGAACCTTTTGTCAACGGCGTGGCGCAAGCCCTCACCCATATTCGCGATGGCGGATTGCCCAATGTCCGCCTGCATATGGGTGACGCGCTCGAGGCTTTGCGACGCGTGCCCGATGGGTCGCTCAGCTTCGTCTATCTGCTTCATCCCGACCCATGGCCCAAGGCACGGCACGCGAAGCGACGGATGATGAATGACGGGCCAGTCGATTTAATCGCCACAAAACTCAAAACCGGCGGTGAATTTCGTTTCGGCACCGATCATCCGGTCTACCTGCGTCATGCCCTGATGGTCATGCAGCGTCACAGGCGCAGTTTTGAATGGCTATGCGAGCAATCCGGCGATTTCCAGAACCGCCCGGGCGGTTGGCCCGAAACCCGTTACGAAGCCAAAGCCCGCCGGATCGGTCATGAGGTCTGGTACTTCCGTTACCGGAAAATCTAGCGCGTGGCGTTACTGCCGGCTTCGACCTTTTCGACCCATTCGGGATAGAAGCTCGGTGCGCGCTTTGACCAGCCCGGTGCAGTTGCTGCAGCTTCGCTGATCGATTGAAGTAATATCTTGCGCCGGTCGGGCTGCAAATGCGGCATCGATGCGGCCGCGCAAAAGGCAGCGGGCAACCATGGCCGCGCATCCGCGCCTATCAGGCGTTCATATAGGAACCGATAAGCGGAGAATCCGTCGATTCGGCTTTGCCCGAGATCGAAAGCTGAAATCGTTACGAGCTGCGCCAAGAACGGCTCGGCATCCTCAATCGAACTGCTGTCCGGCACCATCGCACGAACGTCGGGCAATCGGTTGTAAAAGCTATGCTGTGCCTTGATTGTCGACGCTTCGACGGCATCGCGCGACCATAGCGCGATGGCATCCTTGCGGTCGAAAGCCACGTCGAGTGACCGGCGAATATAGCGTTGAGTGGCAGCGCTAAAGCTCGCAAACTCCTTGATTTCCGCCAAAGTCAGAAGACCGGGCGCACCGTTGCTCGTTGTCGTCATGGTACCAATTCCCCTGTTACCACAGACTGCGATATTTGCGCCAACATGGTTAATGAATGATTGACGAAGTGCAAGCCGCAAAAAGTTTCGACTAAATCGGGTGAGCTTTCGACAAGAAGCGCGACGAACCGTGCAACAAAGCGAAAATGCGCTATTGCAGTGCGATGCAAGTTGCTCATCCCCGCAAAGCACTGGTCGGACACCAGATGGCGCTTTTGACGATTATCGGTTTCTGGGCATTCTATGCGTTGATTCTGTCGTTACGCGCGGCTTTGCTGGATTTTCCGTCGCAGCCCGAGCTCTTCGAACGGAGACTGATCGTCGCGATTGCGGGTATTGCGATTACCTGGATGCTCTATTTCGGTCTGCGATTTGCGGATCGCCAATCGCTGGCGTTTCGCGTGACCACCGCTGCTGTCGCTGCTGCGCCTTGTGCATTATTGCTGGCATCGGCCAACGTCTACATCTTCAATTTTTACGACCCAATCAGCCTTTTCAAGGACCCCAACCTAGGCAAATCGGTCGAGGAATTGCGCGAACAGATCGGCTTGTCGTTCTGGCAGGAAATTGCAGATATTGCGGTCACGCATTATTTTTTCATGATTGCTTGGGCGTCGCTTTATGTAGCTTTGGGCTATGCACGCGAAGTCCGTGAGGCCGAGCGGAAGGCATCGCGTTTTGCCCAAGCTGCTCAGGACGCTGAACTCCGCTCGCTGCGCTATCAGGTCAATCCGCATTTCCTGTTCAACACACTGAACTCGCTCTCCAGCCTGGTGATTACCGGCAAGCCGCAAGCCGCCGAGTCGATGATCCAGAACCTTTCGAATTTCTACCGAACCAGCCTGTCAAGCGACCCTCTTGAGGATGTTACACTTGCTGAAGAAGTCGAATTGCAACGATTGTATCTCGAGATCGAAAAGATTCGCTTCCCCGAGCGGCTGAAGCCTTCCATCGATATCCCGCCAGAGTTAATGAACCAATATGTCCCTGCACTAATCCTGCAGCCTTTGGTTGAAAATGCTATTAAATATGGCGTTTCACGCGCCAACCGCCCGGTTGCGGTTCAGATCAGTGCGGAAAAGCGGGATGATATGATGATTATCGAGGTCACCGATGATGGCGAACCAATGGTGTCGGGCAACGACAAGGGCAACGGCATCGGCTTGGCCAATGTGCGCGACCGTCTCGAGGCTCGTTATCGCAGCTCCGCATCGCTCGAAGCAGGCCCCAAAGACGGTGGCGGTTTTTCGGTTACGTTGACCCTTCCACTGAGCCACAGGCTACCAGTATGACACGACTGCGTACGATGATTGTAGATGACGAACCGCTAGCGGTTGAGCGGTTGCAAATCCTTTGTAACGACCAGCCCGAAATCGAGGTGGTCGGCACCGCCAGCGACGGTGTAGCCGCACTGCGAATGGCACAACAACTGTTTCCCGACCTGATATTCCTAGACATTGGTATGCCAAAAATGGACGGTATCAACGCGGCGCGCGCCTTAGGCCTGATGGAGCGGAAACCAGCCATTGTGCTTGTGACCGCCTATGATAATTTTGCCGTCGAAGCGTTCGATCTCGACATAGTGGATTATGTCCTTAAGCCAGTATCGGGCGAGCGGCTCGGGCGAGCCGTGGCGCGGGCGCAACTGGTGCTGAATTCACCCCAATCAAAGACGGATGTCGCAAGCGATGGCAGCTACGCCAGCGAGTTTTGGGTCTCGCACCGCGCCGAACTCATCCGAATTGCCGCTGTAGATATCGAACGGATCGAGGCTGAACGCGATTATATGCGGCTATATACCGGCCAACGCAGCTACTTGCTCCATCAGACCATCTCGGCGCTCGAACAACGGCTGAACCCCGAACAGTTCCAGCGAATTCACCGTAGCCACATCGTCCGCCGCGACCTGATCACCGGCCTCAGACACGAAGGCGGCGGCGTCTGGCATGCACTGTTAGGCGAAGATTTATCTATGCGGATCGGACGAAAATATCTCGCCGACGTAAAAAAGCTCGCAGGCAAATAAAACCCCGGCGGAATAACCACCGGGGTTTCATTTCTGCAAGGCAACGGTTCAGTTGCCGACGATTGCTTTGTCATCAAACGATGCGAGTTGCCGGTTTTGCACATAGGCGGCAATGGTTTGCTCGGCTTTTGGCATGGCACGCGACATAGCGTCCTTTTCGCATTGATTTTGGTCAGCGCGTTCGTTCAGGGTAATCGCGCGCGGGCTTCCGCATACTTGTTTCACCGCTTGTTTGACGCGGGTCTTCAGGCGATCCTGGCCTTTGGCAGTAGAAAGGTCGAGGTCTGCGTGCGCCACTTCTTTCGACTTCCAGTCAGCAGAAGCAGGAACGGAAAAGGCAAGCGCAGTGGCCGCCAATAATGTGGTCGCGAACAGCTTGGGGGTAGCCATTATCATATCCTTCAAATTTTCATGGCCGCAGCTTTTCGCCGTCAACCAAAGGGAGAGGGTTGCAGGCGGATAGGCAGCTGTAGCTGGGGAGCATATTTGCAAACCCGACCTGCGACGATTCATCTACACCCGGTGTGTTGCCTGCGCATTACACTTTCGATTAAGCGCAAAGACAGTCGATGATTCGACCAACAGCACGGCGAACATACAAAGTTGTTCGACCAACGGCATTTATAGCAATTTTATTACGGGGATTTTAGATCAATCCCGCCAGCGGGCTCGACGGGTCGGCATACAGGCGCCGCCCCATTCGTCCGGCGAGATACGCTATCCTGCCCGATTCGACGGCCAGCTTCATGGCCGTTGCCATCGCAACGGGATTTTTTGCTTCAGCAATCGCCGTGTTCATCAAAACGCCGTCACAGCCCAATTCCATGGCTACAGCGGCATCGGACGCGGTGCCAACACCTGCATCAACCAGCACCGGCACATTAGCCCCCTCAACAATCAATCGGATTGTAACCCGGTTCTGGATACCTAGCCCCGAACCTATTGGTGCCCCCAACGGCATTACCGCCACGGCACCTGCGCCTTCCAACTGCTTCGCCGCTATAGGGTCATCGACGCAATATACCATCGGCAGGAAACCTTCATTCGCCAAGACTTCGGTCGCCTTTAGGGTTTCACGCATGTCGGGATAAAGTGTCTTGGCCTCACCCAATACTTCGAGCTTCACTAGGTCCCAGCCTCCCGCTTCACGAGCGAGCCGCAACGTGCGGATTGCGCTGTCGGCATCGAAGCAACCAGCAGTATTGGGTAGGTAAGTATATTTTTTCGGATCAATGAAGTCGGTAAGCATCGGGGCTTTCGGATCAGAAACATTTACCCGTCGCACGGCCACAGTGATGATTTCCGCACCAGACGCGACTAGTGCCGCGGCGTTCTGCTCAAAATCCTTATATTTGCCAGTGCCCACAATAAGCCGGGATTTGAAAGTCCGGCCAGCAACCGACCAGCTATCGTCTTGCCCGCCGCCGACGAAATGGACAATCTCCAACACATCACCATCGACGATCCGGACATCGCCCAACGTCGAACGCGGCACGATTTCCAGATTACGTTCGACTGCAACTTTGGCCGGGTCAAGACCGATGTCGCGCACAAGATCGGCGACACTGCCACCAGATACAAAACGTCGCGCTTCACCGTTCAGCGTGAGGGAGATGGAATCGGTCGTAATGGGAGAAATCATTTCGTCTCGCTTTTTGTCTGGACGCCATATAGGGTCCGATGACAGCAGACCGCAACTGCTGCTTTAAAGTTATCGGGGGAATTTCCTTGGCTGACCGGCCCGTTATTTTTGTGCTCAATGGTCCAAATCTCAACCTGCTCGGAACACGCGAACCCGAAATTTACGGCTACGACACGCTGGACGATATCGCGGGTCACCTTGATGACCAAGCGCGTGCAGCCGGAGCAGATATCGATTTTCGTCAGTCCAACCATGAGGGACATTTGATCGACTGGTTGCATGAAGCATCGGCCGTCGGCGCGAAAGCGGTACTGCTGAACGCTGCCGGTTTCACGCATACGTCGATTGCCATTCTCGATGCGATCAAGGCAATCAAGGTGCCTGTATTCGAGGTGCACTTGTCCGATCCGCACAAACGCGAGGAGTTCCGGCATTTGAGTTATGTCGGAATGGCGGCGACGGCTGTGTTTGCAGGACACGGTGCAAAGTCCTATAAACTCGCGCTGGACGCGGCGTTACAACTTTGACATTAGGCGCTGCAAAACAAGAACAGGGGCGCAAGGAGCACAAAATGGCGGTAAAATCAGGCAGCAATGGCGGTATGCAGGTCGATACAGAGCTGGTTCGCGAATTGGCGGCCCTGTTGAACGATACCGGCCTCAGTGAAATCGAAGTCGAGGATGGCGAACGCAAGATTCGCGTGTCGCGCACGATGACCGCAGTTGCCGCACCGGTCGCTGCTGCGCCGATGGCCGTTGCCGCGCCTGCGCAAACGGCCGCAGCGCATACCGCTGATGCCGCCCCCGTATCCGCCGCCAATGCGCTCAAATCGCCGATGGTCGGCACGGCTTATTTGACAGCCGACCCCGAAGCAGCGCCTTTCGTGACCGTCGGTCAGCAGGTTAAAACCGGTGATACTGTCATGATTATCGAAGCGATGAAGGTCATGAACCCGATCGTTGCGCCGAACAACGGCACGGTCACGGAAATCTATGTCGAGAGCGGCCAGCCCGTCGAGTTCGACCAGCCCCTCATGGTTATCGCTTAAAAAATGGGCATCGAAAAAATCCTGATCGCCAATCGCGGCGAGATTGCGCTTCGTATCCACCGCGCGGCGCATGAAATGGGAATCAAGACGGTTGCGGTGCATTCGACTGCGGACGCCGACGCGATGCACGTTCGCCTCGCCGACGAGGCCATCTGTATCGGGCCGCCGTCGGCGACTGACAGCTACCTTAATATTCCGGCGATTATCTCGGCGGCTGAAATCAGCCATGCCGATGCTATCCATCCCGGCTATGGTTTCCTGTCCGAAAATGCGCAGTTCGCCGAGATCGTCGAAAGCCACAACATCAAATGGATCGGCCCCAAGCCCGAACATATTCGCACGATGGGCGACAAGGTCGAAGCGAAACGATCTGCGGGCAAATTGGGCCTGCCCCTGGTCCCAGGCTCCGACGGCGCAATTGAGGACGTCGAAGAAGCCAAGGCCATCGCGCGCGACATTGGCTATCCGGTCATCATCAAAGCCGCATCGGGCGGCGGCGGGCGCGGCATGAAAGTGGTCAATTCCGAAGAGGAATTGGAAACCCAGATGCAGCAGGCAGGATCGGAGGCAAAGGCTGCCTTTGGCGATGCCACCGTCTATCTCGAAAAATATCTCGGCAATCCGCGCCATATCGAATTCCAGATTTTCGGCGATGGTGAAGGCAAGGCCGTCCACCTCGGTGAACGTGACTGCTCGCTGCAACGCCGACACCAGAAGGTACTCGAAGAAGCACCCTCACCAATCCTGGCTACCGCCGAACGTGACCGGATGGGCAATATCTGCGCGAAAGCGATGGCCGACATGGGCTATCGCGGTGCAGGCACCATCGAGTTCCTCTGGGAAAATGGCGAATTCTATTTCATTGAAATGAATACGCGGCTGCAGGTCGAACACCCCGTAACCGAAATGATCACTGGCCTTGATCTTGTCCGCGAACAGATACGTGTGGCCGAGGGCAAGCCTTTATCGTTCACGCAGGACGAAGTGACTTTCACTGGCCATGCCGTCGAATGCCGCATCAACGCGGAAGATCCGGTCACCTTCATGCCCTCGCCCGGCACCGTGACCTGGTATCACCCGCCCGGTGGCCTATATGTCCGCGTCGATAGCGGTCTGTATCATGGCTATAAGGTACCGCCTTATTATGACAGCATGATCGCCAAGCTGATCGTCTATGGTGCCACGCGTGAGGGCTGCCTTATGCGATTGCGTCGCGCGTTAGGCGAGTTTGTTATCGAGGGAATGAAAACAACCATCCCGCTACATCAGAAGCTGCTCGAAGACCCCGATTTCCAGAACGGCAATTATACTATCAAATGGCTTGAAGAATGGCTGGCGAAAGACGCCAGTTAGGCTTTACCCGCCGCGAGGTGGCGTTGGGACTGGCGATAATCCCGCTGGCAACTTGCGCTCCTGTTCGGCCAGATAAAGACGTTGCTTTCGTACCAGCCAAAAAAGCTGCGTCCTTATCGCCGGAAGATCCCAAGCGGCTGGTTGAACTAGTCAGGCTTGATCCGTCCATTACGCTCGATATGCGCTATGCGACCGCCAATAATTTCACCGGTCGCGTGCTGTATGATTCGGCGCGGGCGTTTCTTGCAGCGCCCGCCGCACAGGCAGTCGCCCGCGCCAGCAAGGCGGCCCGCGTCGATGGCTTTGGCCTGACCATATTCGACGCCTATCGTCCTTGGCGCGTAACCAAACAGCTTTGGGACGCAACGCCTACCGGCCCCAAGAAAGATTATGTCGCCAACCCAAGGCGCGGTTCCAAACATAACCGCGGCTGCGCCGTCGATCTCAGCCTACACGATTTGGCTACCGGATTGCTTGTCGAAATGCCGAGCGGTTTCGACGATTTCTCGGAAAAAGCGCATCGTGATTATATAGGTGCATCACCCGCCGCAATCGCCAACCGCTCCCGGTTGCAACGCTACCTAGAGTCGGAGGGTTTTGTCGGGCTATCGAACGAATGGTGGCATTTCGATTTCAGCGGTTGGGAGCAATATCCGGTGATGGATATTCCGTTCAATGAAATCCCCTGACCCAACCTGTTCATCAAAACACTTCCTTTCATGAATATGTATGAGCAGTTCAGCGATGCTTCAGGACGACTCGGTCATTAGCCAATGCAATGCGGGGGCATAGTGCGCCTGCTTTAAGGAATGATCATGAGAAAGATTATTTTGGCAACGTTGGTCGCTGCAACCGGTCTGACCCCGGTTGTGTCGCAAGCGGCAAATGTCGTGCCGACAGATGTGCGCGGTTCCATCAAGAACAATAATGAAGCCGCCTTCCAGCGCCGTGAAGATCGCGGGGGCGAAGGCAGGAGAGGTGACGGCGAGGGCCGTCGTGGCGGCGAAGGTCGTGCGTCAAGGACTCAGGCTCAACAGCAACAGCAAACGCCCCAAGTCCAAGTGCAGCAAGAACAACGCACGCAACGCAAACGGTCGCAGGATCGCAATTCTGGGAGCCGGGGGCAGACCGACGGACAACGCGGCGAATATCGTCGTCAGGGCCGCCAGGACGCGCAGCAAGACGGGCGCTACTACGACCGGAATCGCGATGGCAATCTTGATCGGCGCTGGGATCGCAATCGTGACGGTAATCTCGACCGCAATTGGGACCGGAATCGCGATGGCAGGCTCGACCGCCGTTACGACCGGAACGACGACGAGCGCATCGACCGGCGATATGACCGCAACCGCAATGGCCAGATCGATCGTCGGTATGACCGAAACAACGACAACAGGATTGACCGTTGGAACAACGGCGTCCGCGGTGACCGCTGGAACAATGGTTGGCGCAATGACCGCCGCTATGACTGGCGCGGCTATCGCAACCAGAATCGCAGCTATTACAGCCCCGGTCGCTATTACTCGCCCTATCGGGGACGCAGTTACAACCGCTTAAGCATCGGTTTCTATCTGGGCTCCGGTTATTACGGATCGCGCTACTGGATTAACGACCCTTGGCAGTATCGCTTGCCCGCCGCTTATGGTCCTTATCGCTGGGTGCGTTATTATGACGACGTGATCCTAATCGATATCCGCAACGGCCGCGTGGTCGATGTAATCCACGATTTCTTCTGGTAAGTGCCGGAACGCGAAAGACCCGGGCACTACAAATGCCCGGGTCTTTTTTTGCTTGTAACATCGGTGCAAGCTGACCACTCTCCCAGCCACCATATCAGGGAGAGAAAATCCATGTCCCGCAAACTGCTACTCGCCACGGCCAGCCTCGCCATAGCCACCCCTGCAGTTGCCGCAACGCAGGCGATCATTATCGGTAACCTGATCCCTGATGCCGCCAGCGGACCCACGGGACCAGCCGTTATCCTGATTGAGGATGGCCGGATAAAGGACATTGTCAAAGGCAGCAATATCCCGTTTCAGGCGGACAGCGTTGTCGACCTTTCCAGCAAAACCGTCGTCCCAGGCCTGATCGATTTGCATGTCCACCTGACTGGCGATCCCGGTGGCGATTTCCGTGACGAGGCAGTCGATCCCGACGAATGGGGCGTGGTGATGGGCGTGAAGAACGCCGCGCTAACGGTCAAGGCAGGTTTCACCACCGTGCGCGAGGCAGGATCGGCGCAGAATACTGGTTTCGTACTGCGGCGCGGCACTGCGGAGGGCAAAATTGTCGGCCCACGTATTGTTGCTGCCGGGCCTGCCTTGTCTATCGTCGGCGGGCACGGCGATGTCACCGGATTCCGCAAGGATGTTCTCGCCGCGATGGACACCGGGTATACCTGCACCGGACCGTTCGAATGTGCAGAAAAAGTGCGCAAGGCCTCAAAGCTCGGCGCCGATGTCATCAAGATTACGGCAACAGGCGGCGTGTTATCGCAGCAGGGCCGCGGGCTGGAAGCGCATTTCACGGCTGAAGAAATGACCTCGATTGCCAGCACTGCGCACTCGTTGGGCCTCAAGGTCATGGCGCATGCGCATGGCGCGCGCGGGATCGAGGCGGCTTCGGCGGCGGGGATCGACACTATCGACCATGGAACCTTTGCCGATGAAGCGGCGCTCAGGGTCATGAAGGCCAAGGGCACGGTACTTGTGCCGACGCTGATGGCGCTTGAAGGCGTGCGCGCACGCCTTGGTAAGGGGATTTACACACCGACCGTCGAAGTAAAAGCGCGGAAGGCGCTCGAGGCCGCCGGACGGCAGGTTACGCGGGCCAAGGCGATGGGGGTCACTATCGCTTTCGGTACCGATGCCGGGGTGTTCGAACATGGCAGCAATGGCGGCGAGTTTGCCTTATTGGTCAAAGCGGGAATGACGCCGACCGAGGCGCTTGCCAGCGCAACTACCGTCGCCGCAAAAACGCTGGGCATGGAAAATGAAATCGGCAGGATTGCGGTCGGCTATTCGGCCGATCTTGTCGCAGTTGCCGAAAATCCGCTTTCGAACATCCGCACTCTCGAAAAACCCGAATGGGTCATGGTAAGAGGACGAATAGTTCCTTGATTCGGCTTTGGCCCTGATGTGGTTTTGGATATGTTGCAAGAAGTCCCGGACACCAAGTTCGACCCCAATAATGACCCTACAAAACTCGCGCGGATCGGCGCGCATGTTACCAAGCGTCTAAATTCCAACGCGCTGGTGCAACAAGTCGAGCACCCCGATGCGCAGATTTATCTCTATCAGGGGTTCTTAGGTGCCGACGATTGCAAGACGATGATCGCCAAGATCGATGCCGACGCTGTGCCGTCAACGCTGTATAAAGGAACCGAACAGGAAGGCTTCCGCACCAGTTACAGCTGCCATCTCAACCGATGGGATCTGTTCATCACCAAGGTCGAGGCGCGGATGAGCGATGTGCTGGGCATCGACAATAATTTTGCCGAAACGATGCAGGGCCAGCGTTATCAGGTCGGGCAGGAATTCAAATCGCATCACGACTTTTTCCATCCCAGCCAAAGCTATTGGCAACAGGAAGGCCCGGCTGGCGGGCAACGCAGCTGGACCGCAATGATCTTCCTCAACGAGCCCGAAGAGGGCGGTGCGACAGAATTCCCGCATTTGGGGATGGGAATCCGGCCGCAGGCTGGGATGATGCTGATGTGGAACAATGTGAAACCCGACGGCACGCTCAACTACAAGACGCTGCACACCGGTACGCCGGTCATCAAGGGCGTGAAGCATATCATCACCAAATGGTACCGGCAGAATAATTGGCTCGAGATCAACACTGTGAAGGAATGACTGCGTTCCGCAGTTTTAGGCAAAACTGCGAAAAAATCGGCCTTAGCTCCACAAACTTCATAGGGTGAATGAAATTACTGTGAAGTTAAGAGCAAGCTGGACGGCGGCCTTTAAACAACAAAGGACTCCTTCAAACGCAGCGGGAATGTATCCTTTGTCGCTTTAGCGCGCGCGGCGGACGGGGCACTACAAGGGCCCGCACACGCTTGCAAATGCTGGCATAGGCGATTGGCGAAGTTCACGAGCTCAAAGAGCAAAAGAACATAATTGGAACATCTGTTCAGAATCAAGCCGACGGTCGTGTCCGAATATCGATGACGGCAGCTTTGTTTGCGGATGTCGCCGGGCCATCATTGCCAACAGGGAGCGGCAACAAAGTTGTGGGGTCCGGAACGTCAGGTTTCGCGGTGGACACGCCGATAGCAGACCTTTGAGCAAGCTTATCAGGGCTGCAGCCGCGCCAATTCATTGATTAGGAGATCGATGCGTCGATCAAGTTCGGCCCGCGCCAGAGGATATGTATCGTTCACAGAAGGCACAGCTGACCAATCCCGCTGATTCCTTCTGCGCATTGGTGCAGGCAGCGGGTTGAAGATCACTACAATGTCGACTGCTCTCAAATCGGCCGCGCTTAGCTTCCGCGCCTCGTCGGCGTCTAGCACGATACCCTCGGCCAAAAGAACGTCACGTGTCGAAGACGCCAAATGCGGTTCCGGCGTGATGCCGCGAGAGAATACCGTGACCGGTATGCCGCGCTCAGCTGCGCGCCGCTTCAAGAGTTCGCGGGCAATGGCGCTTTTCGCCGTCCCGAACTGGCATATGAACAGCACGCGCGGCGGTGTTGGTGACGCGCTTAACACCGCTGGCGTCATTGCGCTCACGACGGCTACAAGAGCGCCAATCAGCACCTGTCTGCGTACAACCGGAGCAATATTGTAAATTATGGAGACCATGTGCAACGCCCTTCGAACCTTCCCAAAGGAAGTTCGCGGTCATTGGGCGAATGCCTAGACGGGACACCGCTTGACCCGTACTTGGATCGTAGCAGGCTTCTGAAGGCCTGCAAGTTCAAATTGAACGGCACGTCTGCTTATCAGCCATCCAATTGGCACATTGTACGACCGAGAATGGGTCGATACCGGAAATTAAACCCAACGCCCAAGGGCCAGATATTGCCGTCTGTCGAAATTAAATTGCACCTTGCCCGGTGGGGGCCAAAACCACGCCCATGAAATGCCGCAATTTGCGGTGTACTGATATTTGGAGAACAAGCCTCATGGATTCGTCAAGCCTGAAATCGACAAAACCGAAATCGTTGAAACTGTTATTGTTGGCTGGCGCTGCCTTGACCGCGTCTGTTGGTCCCGCTGCGTTCGCGCAAAATTCGCCGTCAACGGGGGTAGCGCAAGAGGTCGCCGTCACCGAAGGGCAACGCCTCGCCGCTTTGTTTGCCGCCGATGACGAAGCGAACCTGAAGCGCAACCCGCTGAGCGCACTGTTTCGCGGCGACATGCGTTATGCCGACCAGTTTGGCGATTTCATCAGCGACCAATATTTTGCCGGCGAACGACGAGCGGCAGAAGATAATCTGGCCGCTTTGAGCGGCGTTGACCGCGCGAAGCTTAACTCCACCGACCAGATTGCCTATGACGTTTTCAAGCAGAACCAGAATGATGCAATCAAGGGCCTGTCGAAGGAAATCATGGACGTTACTGTGGTTCGTCCGCTCAACCATTTCTTCGGTTTCCACACATTCTACCCGACCTTTGCCAGCGGCAAGGGCGCAGCGCCCTTCAAGACCGCCGCCGATTATGACAACAACCTGAAGCGCCACAAGGAATTCATCGTCCTGATGGACCGTTCAATCGACCGTTTTCGGCAGGGCATGGCATCGGGGGTTTTCGAGACCAAATTGACGATCACCAACGTGATCGACCAGCTGAACACCCAGCTTGCGCAGAAAACCGAGGAGTCGCCCTATTACGGCCCGGTCCTGCAATTTCCTGCCGATTTCAGCGAGGCCGACAAGACGCGCCTGACCGCCGAATATCATGAGGCCGTCGAAAAGGGGTTGTATCCTGCCAATGCACGATTACGGGATTTCTTGCGCGACAGCTATTTGCCCCTCGCACGCGAACAGGTTGGCCTTTCGGCGATGAAAGGCGGCGATGTGCTGTATCAATATCTGATCGAGCAGACGACGACGCTGCCGATGAAGGCCGACGAGATCCACCAGCTCGGCCTGTCCGAAGTGACCCGGATCAAGACCGGGATGGAGGCAATCAAGAAAGAAGTCGGTTTCAAGGGCACGTTGCCGGAATTCTTCGAGCATCTGCGCACCGACCCGAAGTTCAAACCCGCCAGCCGCGAAGGCCTCACGCAGGGATATTATGATATCGGTAAGAAGGTCGATACGGTGATCGGCCAGCAGTTCAAGGTCATTCCCAAGGCGCCACTCGAAATAAAACCTTATGAGGAATTCCGCGAAAAGTACGAGGCGGGCGGTTCTTACCAGAACGGCACACCCGACGGCAAACGGCCCGGAATCTTCTATTTCAATGCCTATGACCTGCCCAGCCGGACGACGCCGGGCATGACCACATTATACCTCCACGAAGGCGCGCCGGGGCATCATTTCCAGATTATGCTGGCCCAAGAAAACGAGGCATTGCCCGCCTTCATGCGCTTTGGCGGCAACACCGCCTATGTCGAGGGCTGGGCGCTATATGCCGAAACACTCGGCTATGACATGGGTCTGTTCAAGGACCCGTATCAGCGTTTCGGGACGCTATCCGATGAGATGTTGCGCGCAATGCGGCTAGTGGTCGACACTGGTTTGCATTCCAAGGGCTGGACCCGCGAACAGGCCATCGATTACATGCTCGCCAACAGCGACATGGGGAAAACCGATGCAACCGCCGAGGTCGAACGATATATTGCCATTCCTTCGCAGGCGTTGGCTTACAAAATCGGCGCTCTGACCATCCAGCGGCTGAAGAAGAAGTCGCAAGATGCACTCGGCAAGAAATTCGACGTGCGCGAATTTCATAATCAGGTGCTGAACACCGGTGCATTACCGCTAACGGTTCTTGAAAAGAAAATCGACGACTGGATTGCGGCGTCGAAGTAAATCCCATAATCTCCCCGTTGCTTAACAAGTGACGGGGAGCAACATGGTAGTAAGATTGTTCGGGGCAATATTTGCTCTTTGGGTAATGACTTCTGCTGGCGCAGCGCAGGCGGAATGGCATGAAGCAAGCAGCGACCACTTCCTCGTCATCGCCGACCAGAACGAAGCCGACGTCCGCGAATTTACCGAGCGGCTCGAACGATTCCACAGCGCCATGGCAAGCATCATGGGCCGCGAAGAGGCTGCGCCTAGCCCGTCGAACCGCGTAACCATCTATGTCGTTCGTTCCGGCCGGGATGTGCGCAAGCTTGCCGGTGACAAAAGCGGCTTTCTGCAAGGCTTTTACCAGCCCCGCGCTGGCGGATCGGTCGCTTTTACGTCGCGTGTCGAGGGCGAAGGCAAGGATGTCAGCCAGACCGAACAGACGCTGCTCCATGAATACGCGCACCATGTCATGCACGGGGCAAGCGAATGGGCAACGCCGCGCTGGCTAAGCGAGGGCTTTGCCGAATTTTTCTCGACCGCGCGGTTCGAACGCGATGGCGGTGTTGGACTTGGCTTGCCTGCACGTCACCGCGCGATGGAATTGCTTTACGCCAAGGATGTGCCGATCGAGGCGCTGCTCGATTCGAAAGCCTATGAGCAAAGCAGGACCCAAGCTTATGACGAGTTTTACGGACGTAGCTGGTTGCTCTATCATTATCTGCAATTGTCCGGAAAACGGCCCGGGCAGCTCATGACATATCGCACGGAATTGGCAAATGGCGCGAGCGAGATTGACGCCGCCAAAAAGGCTTTTGGCGATCTGAAGGTGCTCGACAAGGAACTGGGCGCCTATTTTAACCGGCCGAAGATGAACTATGTGCCGATTGCTTCCGACCGACTGAAAGTCGGGACGATCACCGTCCGAAAAATGCGCGACGCCGAAACCGCGATGATGCCGATCATCCTCGAATCCAAGCGCGGCGTGAACGACGAAAGCGCAAAGACGCTGTTACCACGCGCGCAAGCAATAGCGACGCAATTCCCAGCAGACTCTGCGGTTCTGGCCGCGCTGGCCGAGGCCGAGCATGATGCGGGGAATTTTGTCGCGGCCGTGGCGGCTGCGGACAAGGCGCTGACCGTATCGCCGGCGCTCGTGAATGCGCATGTGCAGAAAATCTTCGCGCTTTCGCGTATTGCGACCGACGCAGACGATGCCGAAGCTGCGTGGAAAACGGTGCGCAAGGCGGTCACCGTGCTTAACAAGGTGGAGCCCGACCACCCCATCCCGCTCATTTATTATTATCGTAGCTTGCAGGGTTCCGGCAAGGATATTTCCGAACTGGCTGCGCATGGTCTGGAGCGCGCGCTGCAGTTGGCGCCTTACGACCAGGGCGTGCGTTGGCAAGTGGTGCAGCAACTTGTCGATGAGGATGCCTATGGCGCCGCGTATCGGACCTTAATGCCGCTCGCCAACGATCCGCATAATCGTGGCGAGGACAATCCCGCGATTGCCCTGCTCGCCGACATCAAGCAAAAATGGGAAGCTAAGGCTGCCGCCGAAAAAGCGACGGCTGCAGCCCCGTCTGCAAAGGCTGCCACCAAGTAATATTCAGCGACAGTTCAAAATGGTCGGCGCATTTCCCTGAAACAGGGAGGATAGCTATGCGTGTTTTTCTGATTGCCGTTGCAGCCCTGACAGCTGTGCCCGTTGTTGCACAAACCGTCGGCGGCAGCCCACTGATCGATTATGACGGCTATATCGCGCTCACCGCCGAAGTCGCGCCGATCCGCCGCGCGCGGCTGGTTTCACTTGCCGAGTTCAACGCCCGCGCCGCCAAATCCGATGTGCTGCTGCTTGACGCCCGATCGGCACAGGCTTTTGCCGAAGGGCATATCGAGGGTGCGGTCAATTTGCCGCTACCCGATTTCACTGCGGAGGCGCTTGCCGAAATCATCGGCGATAAAGCGAACCGGGAAATCCTTATCTATTGTAACAACAACTTCACCAACAACCGCAGACCTATCGTCACCAAATCGGTGCAGCTCGCACTCAATATCCAGACCTTCATCAACCTCTACGGCTATGGCTATCGCAATGTCTTCGAACTCGGCGAGGCAGTCGATATGGATGCGCCCGAAGTGCGCTGGGTAAGCGCCACGACGTAAGGTATTTGGCGATAGCGCGGCAAAGGCGTATATTGTCCCAATGCCAGCCGTAAAAGCCGCCAACCCGCGCCAGATATTCGGCAACGAAGACTGGAAGGCAATCACCACAATATCGCGATGGCGCGGTATCTGGTTGATCGTGCATGCCTGGTTGGTGGTGGCGCTTGCCGCATTCGGCGCGGCGTGGGCATGGGATGAATATTGGGTCTTGGGGTTGGCTGTTACTCCGGTTGGGCTGATTATTATTGGCGGGCGGCAGCTTGGCCTCGCCATATTGATGCACGATGGCGCGCACGGCCTGCTGCACCCGAACCGGAAGCTCAATAACTTCCTTGGCCAGAGGCCGAGCGGTGCGGCGACCGGAAGCGACCTTCATGCCTATCGCGCTTATCATTTAACACATCACAAGTTTACCCAGCAACCCGAAGACCCAGACCTGTCATTGTCAAAGCCCTTCCCCACAAGCCGCGCCAGCCTGCGGCGCAAAGTGGTGCGCGACCTGACCGGGCAGACGTTCTTCAAGCAGCGAAGCCACCAGTTCGCAGCCGCATGGCGCGGAGTGAAAGCAATGCTGCGCGGCGAAAGCGGTGACGGCAAACGCGACACCAGCGCAGGCCGCGCGCTCAACCTGCAAAGCCGGAGCGGTATCGACGCGCCGGTTGCAAACGTCGACGGAGCGAAAACAACCGCGCGCACGGTTGGACGCTTCCTGCTCGTGCAAATGGTTTTGCTGGCAATCTCGCTGATTTTCTGGGGCTGGACGCCGTTCCTGCTCTGGATCGTCGCGCTCGCCTCCACGTTCCAGCTCTTTCTGCGCGTCCGCAACATCGCCGAACATGCCTGCACCACTACCGGAAGCGATGACCCGTTCACGCATGCGCGAACGACTTATGCAGGCTGGCTCGAGCGCGCGACAGTCGCGCCTTATTGGGTGAATTTCCACAGCGAACATCATCTGTTCATGGGCGTACCATGTTACAGTCTGCCCCGCGCACATGCCCTGCTAGGAAAAGGCAATTATCATCAGCGAATGACAATAGAGCCCGGCTATCTCTCGCTTTTGCGAACGGTTACAGCCATCCAGCCCGTTTGAAGCGAACATATAGCGACAGACAAATCGTCGCCATCGCGCCGACAATGGCATAATAGCCATATTTCCATCGCAGTTCAGGCATGATGTCGAAATTCATCCCGTAAATCCCGGCAATCGCTGTTGGCACCGCGAGTATCGCCGCCCAAGCCGCCAGTTGCCGGGTAATCGCACCCTGCCGTTGCTGCTCAAGCAACCCGCTGGTTTCGATTACCGATGTCAGCGTGTCGCGTAGGCCCGACACACGGTAAATCAGGCGACGGATATGGTCGAGCAAGTCCTGAAAATAGGGATGCACCTCCTTGTCGACTTGGGGCAGATGCAGGTTCAGGAACTGGTTCGACAGATCCTCCATTGTTCCCAATATCCGCTCCAGCTTGAACAGCTCCCGCCGCACCGTGAACAACCGTGCGGTCTCAGCGCGGTTGAGAAAGGTGTCGATGGCATGGTCCTCCATCGCCAGAACCTTTTCCTCCAGCGTGTCGAGCACCGGGAAATAGCCGTCGACGATAAAGTCGAGAATGGCATGAAGCACATAGTCCGGCCCATGTTTTAAGAGCCACGGAGTCGCCTCCAATTGCGCGCGGACTGGGCTGTGCGTGCGATCCGAACCGTGACGCACTGTGATGATAAACTGCCGCCCTACAAAGATTGCGGTGTTGCCATAATCTATGCGGTCGCCGGTCAACATGGCTGTTCGCGCGACCATGAACAGATGATCGCCGTAGACCTCAAGTTTGGGCAAATGGCGCGGGTCGAGCGCATCCTCGACCGCCAGCGGGTGAAGGCCGAAATGTTCCTGTATCCGCTTCAGCGCGCCATCGTCGGGTTCGTGCAGGCCGATCCAGATGAAATCGCCAGGCTGGTTGCAATGAGGTATCGGCTTGCCGATATCGATGTCAGCTACAAATCGACCGTCACGATAGAGGCGGGCGGCGACAACGCTCATGCAAGCGCCTCCGCGATCAACCGACGGCTGTTCTGTATGCCGTAGAGTGCGATAAAGCTCCCCATCCGCGGTCCGGCGCTGCTGCCGAGCAAGGTTTCGTAAAGCGCCTTGAACCAGTCACGCAGATTTTCGAAGCCGCCTTCGTTGCCGATGGTGTAGACGATGTTCTGGATGTCTTCGGCCGTTGCATCGGGCGAAAGCGCGGCGAGTGCGCTGTCGAGCTTTTGGAGCGCAGCGACTTCGCCCCCTTCCGGCTTACGCCGCTCTAGTGTCGGCGCGATGAAGTCACGGTTGTAGGCGAGCGCCAGCGGAACCAGCTTGGCGAGATCGGGCTGTGCCTCGGGCCTCGCATCCTCGACATAATTGCCGAGATAAGACCACACCTGCTCTTCGGTCGCATCGGCGCCCATCACGCCAACGAGGTTGAGCAAAAGGCCGAACGTCACCGGCGGCGTGCCTTCGGGCACGGGCTCAGGCTTGGCGCGATGAATATGGTGCACCGGGTTGCCGAGTTGCTTGTCTAGTTCCTGGCTGGCATAAAGCCCTCGAAACTGGAAATACTCATCTACCGCGCGCGGAATTACGCCCATGTGCAGCGCCTTTGCTTTGCGTGGTTCGCGGTAGATGTAGAAGGCGAGGCTCTCGTCGGTCCCATAGGTCAACCATTGATCGAGGGTCAGGCCATTGCCTTTCGACTTCGAAATCTTCTCGCCCTTTTCGTCGAGGAACATCTCGTAATTGAAACCCTCGGGCGGCCGGGCACCCAAGGCGCGGGTGATCTTCGAGCTTTGCGTGACGCTGTCGATCAAGTCCTTGCCCGACATCTCGTAATCGACGCCCAATGCAACCCAGCGCATCGCCCAGTCGACCTTCCACTGCAGCTTCGCCTGTCCGCCAAGGATCGATTGGGTAACACGCTCGCCCCCGTCCTCGAACGACACGAGCCCGGCATCGGCATCGACCACTGTCACCGGCACTTGCAACACGATGCCCGATTTCTGGCTGACCGGCAGCACCGGCGAATAGGTCGCCTGCCGTTCCTTGCCAAGCGTCGGCAGCATGATGTCCATGATGTCCTGATGGTGACGCAACACCTTTTTCAGAGTTTCGTCGAACCTGCCGCTGGCATATTCGATCGTTGAGGACAGAAACTCATACTCGAACCCGAACCGGTCCAAGAATTCGCGCAGCCGTGCATTATTGTGATGCGCAAAGCTCTCGTGCGCTCCGAAAGGATCGGGGATACGCGTCAGCGGCTTGCCCAGATGCTGGGCCAGCATCGCCTGATTGGGCAGATTATCCGGTACCTTGCGCAGCCCATCCATATCGTCCGAAAAGGCAATGAGCTTGGTCGGTGTGTCGCTCATTTCCTCAAACGCACGGCGCACCATCGTCGTTCGCAGCACCTCGTTGAATGTGCCGATATGCGGCAGGCCCGATGGGCCATAGCCGGTTTCGAAGATAATTGGAGCGCCGCTGGGCTTACCGTTCGGATAGCGTTTCAACAACCGCCGAGCCTCTTCGTAGGGCCATGCTTTCGAAGCCAATGCGGTCGCGGCGAGGTCAGTCACTTGTTGCTCTTTCGTTCCATTTGCGCCACGTATCGGCGGTGGAAACTCCCCTAACCTTTCCTGCGCTCCATGCAAGCCATGCCGGCATCTGGCTGGCGTCTCCCGATGGGCAAGTGCGGACGGTTGGTAAGGGGGAAGCGGCAGGGCGAGCGGCGGAAACGCCTCTGGTTATGCTGAATGCGCCATTGGTGGCGCAACGTTTGGGCTATGCCGAACTGTCGGGCTTGGATGTGCTTGAGCTATTTGCCTTTGTACATCCGTCACGCTTCGTAGTGCCGACGCCTAAGGGATTGGCGGGCGTGTTGGATTTGCCGATTGCGGCCAACGACCAAGGTGTGCCGCCGCTTCTATTGGCGGCCACCCACAAACTGCTAGCTACGCTCGAAGACCCCGCATGGCCGGAACGCGAAGGCGCTTGGGATTCGGCGCAAGCGTTGATGCGGGTGCGGTGGCCTTGGGCAAATCTGATACTACGATACCTCAAGAAACCCGAAAAGCCGGAATGCTGGCTGTTTTCCCGACTGCCCGAATGGGAGGAAGCACCGCCGCGTACACCACCCCGCGTCGTCACACTGAACCATGACGCGGTGCAGGCCCAACTTGCCTCTCTTGTCGGCGGCGATGCCGAAACTCGGCAAGGTCAGCGCGATTTTGCGCAGGCCGCAGCGCGAATATTTGCTCCTCGTGCGCGCAAGGGTGAGCCCAATATGGTGCTTGCCGAGGCAGGTACCGGCATTGGCAAGACTTTGGGCTATCTCGCGCCAGCTTCGCTCTGGGCTAGCACGGCTGATGGTGCGGTATGGATTTCGACGTTTACCAAAGCATTGCAGCGGCAACTGGTGCGCGAAGCACAGCGGATCTATCCCGACCCCGAGACTTTCAAGTTAAAGGTCGTGGTGCGCAAGGGCCGCGAAAATTATCTCTGCCTGTTGAACCTCGAGGACGCGTTGCAAGGCGGGTTCACCGGGCGCGCGGCGACGCTGGCGCATCTGGTGGCGCGCTGGGCTGCCTACACCAAGGACGGCGACATGATCGGCGGAGATTTGCCAGGATGGTTGCCAACGCTCTTTCGCCGAAACGGTTCGACCGCGCTGACCGACCGGCGCGGTGAGTGCATCTATGCCGGGTGCCCACATTACAAGAAATGCTTTATTGAGCGCGCTGCGCGTTCGTCGGCGCAAGCCGATATAGTCATTGCCAACCACGCGCTGATGATGGTCAACGCCGCGCGCGGGCGCGATGAGGTGAGCCGCCCGACACGGATCATCTTCGACGAAGGCCACCATCTGTTCGACGCAGCGGATTCGATGTTTGCCGCGGCGTTGACAGGGCAGGAAACAGTCGAGCTGCGCCGCTGGGTGATCGGCCCCGAAGGCAAGGCGCGCGGGCGACGGCGAGGGTTGGCCGCGCGGCTCGCCGATGTCGCCTCCTATGACGAGGAAGGCGGTGTCGCTATCGAGACGGCACGGATGGCCGCTGAAGCGCTTCCCGGTGACGGCTGGCTCGGCCGCGTGGCAGAAGGCATGCCCTCGGGACCGTTAGAGCGGTTGCTGTCCGCAATCCGGATCATGGTTTTCGCACGCGACGAAAGCAATGCTGCGGAGGCTGGCTATGGCCTTGAAACGGAACTAGCCGACCCCGATGCGGCGGTGGTCGATGCGGTGGCAGACGCGCAGGTGGCGCTGGAAGCGCTGGCGCGACCACTTACCATCCTCGGCCAACGGCTCGAAGCGCTCATCAGCGACCCGCCTGACTGGCTCGACGGCAGTGCGCGGGCGCGGGTTGAAGGCGCGATGGCAAGCCTCGGCTGGCGGGTTGACACCTTGCGCGCCTGGATTTCGATGCTGGCACGCGCGGTCGGGCCGGTCGATCCCGACTTTGTCGATTGGCTCGCCATCGACCGCTTTGAAGGCCGTGATATGGATGTCGGGATGCGCCGGCGCTGGCTTGATCCGATGAAGCCGGTTGCGGATATCGTGCTGAAACCCAGCCATGGCGTGCTCGCGACATCCGCGACTTTGTGCAGCGGTGGCGATTGGGCGAATGCTGAGGCGCGCACTGGTTCCGTGCATCTGAACAACGCCGCCGAACATTTCTCTGCCCCCAGCCCGTTCGATTATGCGAGCCAAGCCGAAGTGCTGATCGTCACCGATGTCAAACGCGGCGATCTACCGGCGTTGGCCGGTGCCTATGCGTCGCTGATCAGCGCATCGGGAGGCGGTGCACTTGGCTTGTTTACCGCCATCCGAAGGTTGCGCTCAACATACGCGCGGATTGCCGACCGGCTGGCGCGCGACGGACTGCCTTTATATGCCCAGCATGTCGATCCTATCGACACCGGCACGCTGGTCGATATTTTCCGCGACGACCCGCACGCCAGCCTGCTTGGTACCGATGCGCTGCGCGATGGGGTCGATGTGCCCGGCCATTCGCTAAGGCTGGTGATCATGGAACAGGTGCCGTGGCCGCGACCCGATATCCTGCACCGCGCGCGCCGCCTGTCTTATGGCGGCACCGATTATGACGACCGGATGATCCGCTCGAAGCTGGCGCAGGCATTCGGACGACTGATCCGCAGCGCAGGTGACAAGGGGCATTTTGTGTTGCTGTCGTCTGCTGTGCCCAGCCGCTTGCTCACGGCCTTCCCGCCCGGAACTCCGGTTAGGCGCGTGACGCTGGAGGAGGCGGTAAAATCCATAAAAAGAGGTCTTTCGCCTGCAACAAATTTGCGGCAGGACACGGATAAAGTTCTGGATGAGGAAAACCCGATTTGACGCTGACCCTGACTTTACTGCGCCACGCCAAATCGAGCTGGGACGACTCCATACCCCGCGATTTTGACCGTCC
The DNA here is from genome assembly GCA_031400695.1 of Sphingomonadales bacterium. Classification (GTDB taxonomy): domain Bacteria; phylum Pseudomonadota; class Alphaproteobacteria; order Sphingomonadales; family Sphingomonadaceae; genus Sphingorhabdus_B. Next base: position 130,145 of record JANNQI010000012.1, read on the forward strand.
GCTGAACAAGCGCGGAGAAAAGGCTGCGGTTGTCGTCGGCAAATGGGCCAAGGAAAACGGCATCAGCTTCGACCATGTCGTCGCCAGCCCTGCGGTCCGTGTCATCGACACTATCGACCAGTTCGTAAAAGGCAGCGGGATGCGTATCGATGCCAATTGGGACCGGCGGATTTACCTTGCGTCTTCGGCCACGCTGATGGACGTCCTTCGCGACCAGCCCGATACCGCAAAAAGCGTCCTCATGATCGGGCATAATCCGGGAATGGAAGACCTCGTCTTCGATATCGTCCCCGACGATGGCAGCTCACCTTTGCGAGATGTGGTGTGGGAGAAATATCCCACCGGCGCAGTGGCGCGGATGGTTCTCGACATCGACAGCTGGTCCGCCATCGACCGCAAATGCGGGAGACTGACGCATTTCATCCGCCCGCGCGACCTCGACCCCGAATTGGGGCCGGAGGACGAATGACTCCTGTAATTTGGAGAAACGCCGGTACTGATGATGCAGAGGCATTAGCCTATCTGGGTGCAGCGACCTTCCTGGCCAGCTTTGCTTTCGACCATCCCGGCAAGCCGCTCATCGAGCATCTGAAGTCCGAGCACAGCGCGGAATATTATGCGACAAAGCTGGCTGACCCCGAGGTCGATATCGTCATTGGAGAAACCCCATTGGGGGCGCCGATCGGTTATGTCATGCTGGTTCCACCCGAGCATCCGGATTTGCAACAAACGGGCGACTGGGAGCTGAAGCGGATTTATCTGCTCGGGCCGTGGCAAGGCGGAGGTAATGGTCGCGCGCTGTTGCAACAGGCGTTCGATGTGGCTGCGGTGCGCAAAGCGCAAAGGCTTATCCTCGCCGTGTATGAAAGCAATCAGCGCGCTGTTGCGTTTTACGAGCGCGCCGGTTTCGTACATATCGGCGAGACCGTGTTTATGGTCGGCGATACGCCGTTCCGCGACATGGTCTATGCCAAGGTGATAGACGCTTAAGCAGCCGCGAGGGCGGAAGCCAGCCGGTCCCGCACCGCGCGTAACGCTGATATGTCTATCGAGGGCGTCGATGCCGATGTCGCCATGACAGGGGCCGCAACGGGCGGCAAAGAAAGCCCGCCGCTTTGCAGAAACTTGCGCGCACCCTTGATTGTGTAGCCTTCGCTATAGAGTAACCGGTTGATCGTGTGCAGCAACGCAACGTCCTCGGGCCGGTACAATCGACGCCCGCCAGCGCGTGTCAACGGCCTCAGCATCGGAAACTGTTCTTCCCAATAGCGCAAGATATGCGTGCGGACACCGAGCGCTTCAGCCATCTCGCCGATGGTGCGAAATGCGTCGGCGGATTTTTCGCTCATTTCACTTTCTGCCGCATGCCTTGGCTGGCGCGGAAGGTGAGGACCCGGCGCGGGGTGATAGGCACTTCGATGCCGGTCTTGGGATTTCGCCCGATACGCTGGCCCTTGTCGCGCAGCACAAAGGTGCCGAAACCCGAAATCTTCACGTTATCGCCGTCGAGCAACGCCGTGGTCATATGATCCAGTATCGATTCGATCATTGTGGCGGCATCGGCACGCGACAACCCAACCTGGCGGTTCAAAGTTTCCGCCAAATCGGCGCGCGTTAATGTACCTGTATCTGCCATATACCGTCTCCCGACGTGCGACCCGCCTGTTGAGAAACCACGGTTATATAATAAAAATCCTGTATTGTAAAACGCGGATATGGACGAAAACGAGACAATCTCAATCCGTTTTCTGGTCCACTTTTACGACCTGTATTCCGGGTGGCATGCCAACGGGGACAAGGATGATTTCGTCCGAACCCCTAAAATCGAAAAGCGAGGGCGACTGTACCTTTTTCTTCGCAAACAAATTGCGCGCTGGGAAACGGAAACCGCTTTCACCTTCCTCGTCTGCATTGCTCCGCACTCTTTTGTCATCGTTCATCCGCGGCAAGCGCCAAGCGGCGTAGCTGAGCCATTCATTGACCGAGATCGTGCCATCGTCGTCCATGTCTACCAGCCCGTCCGGATTGGACAGCCCTTCGCGCTCGCCGGCAAGCGCAAAACTGAGCAATCCATGCCGCCTCGCCCCGTCTTCAAGCGCAACATCGTCGGCCTGAGTCGCAGCCAATATGCGGATACCTTTGTCATAGGCCAATTGCCCCAGCCCCGGATCGCCCAATGGCCCGGGCTTGAATTTTCCATTGTCGACACTAGCGGCAGAGTGACAGGCGTCGATGATGAAAACGATATCCTTGGCCATTATCGGTCGAAACAGTTGCGACAATTGTGCCGCCGAAATCAGCGATGTAGTCACGGGCTCGGGGTCACCCTCGGGCCAGATTGCGTCGGCTGGAACGAGAAAGAACTCGCCATTTTTCTTCGCCCAGCCGTGGCCGGAGAAGGTGACTATCACCATGTCATCAGGCGTTGACGCGTCGAGGTTCGCACCATCAATGCCGAACCCTGCCAATATCTGCTGGCCTTCCAGCCTATCGATCTGGCCCGACAACATCGCCAATATTGTTGAAATAGCCTTGCCCGTAACGTGGGCCTTTCCATCTTTTTCGCCCGCGACGACCGTCCGCTTGATATCAAATGGCGCCAACATTGCTTTGGGCCTTCGATCCTTGCCTGCCGGAAATTCGGTATCATATTGATAGCGACGAATCTGCGTAAAGTTCAGCTTTTCGGAAAATAGCTTCGCATCTGCCGAGGCATAATCGAGGCTAAGCCTGCTTTCATTATAGGCGTCAATTCCGATCGATATGACATAGGCCCTTGGCCAACGCGTCGGCGCAGCGGGAGCAGTGTTCGCAGCGGCGGCTGCGCGAGGGTCGAAATTGTCTCTTGCCGTCTCGCTCTTCATCCGGTCTTCGTTGAAGGCATAGGCCGATATCTGGTAATTCCGATATTCGTCCAGTGTGAAAGTCGGGACCGAAATGCGAGCCTGATAGGTAAGAATGCCGTCATCCGGAATGCCGTCGGTATCGGCCAGCCGGTTGCGCTGACGCCAGTCGTCGATGCTGTCTTCGCGCTCGATTGGCTGCACATTCGCCGGATATTGGGGTATCTGGGTCACCAATTTGCCGTCGAGGAACAAGCGGAGGTCATAAGCCCCGGACCGCTTCTTGCCATTGGGCGCATTGGCGTCTTCGCCCTCCCTCACTTCGACCGTTACCAACGCTTCATTTGGACTAGCGCCAGTCTCGACCTTGGATATTTTTACATCGGGAAGCAGCCGATTGAGTTGGGTGACCGAAATGTCCTGCCGGAATTCCTGCGCGCAACTATCTCGATCATGGCAGCTCAATATCCGGCCGACCAATCCCGGTTCATAAAAATCGCGGAAGAACGTCTGAAAACCTAGTGATCGATAGGGATCGTCGGAGGCAAGCCATCGCAGGAGGAAGTCGGGGTCGTCGCCGAAGGTGGAATCATAACGTCCTTTGGGATCAATCGCAAACAACCCAAAGGGGTAGAAGAAAGGAACACTGAACAGCGTGGACCAATTCCTGCTATCCCAAAAGCGCACACCTTCCGAGGCGGACATGGCCCAAAATAACGACCGCTGCGGTACAAAGCCCGACTTCAGGACACCGGCATATTCAAGCGACTTTATCCTCTGCCCCGTCGCTGCATCATAGACAAAGATGAAATCCTCATCCTTTGCGCCCACCGCCAACATCTGGCCGTTGCTTGCAACTATCGCGGCACGTGCAAAGTCCGGCATTGCGCGCCAGACATCCACACCTATCCGCCATATGCCATTTTGATCGGAGCCGGTCTGGACGACGGTTTCATCATCGGGCATCTGCAGCGATGTGTTAGGTCCCTGATTGGGCGCCGTTCGCCGGAACAGGATATCGCCGGTTTGCCCGTCGAGTATGATCCATTCCACCAGACCGTTCTTACCGGCCTTCGACAGCGCCAACCGTCCGCCCGACGGCGACACCGCCAATGCCAGTATTTTTTCGTTCGGTTCCGGTTGCCATTTCCCGAAATCGTTCCACTTGCCGCCGGCAATGTCATATTTCTTTAAAGTGATGTCGCCCGGCGCCGACGTGCTGCAATTGGCCAAGCCGGCGGCAAACATCTGCCCCTGCCCGTTTGCTACCTGATGACAATTGGACCCAAGCGACATGGTCGTAGGCTTCCGTCCGGCATAGCTGACGAGCAAGCTTGTAACTTGACCGCCATCCGTGTCGTCACGTTTGATCAACACCAGCGTATCTGTGTTAATCCATTGCAAATCCTGATAATAAACATCTTCGATAAACAATGTCTCGCTTGAATCGCCAGTTGCCAGGTCCATGACCGATATCGACGAATCCATTGCTCCATCGATGGCGGCGGATTGATTTCTCGATGGCCCATAGTCGGTAAAGGCCAGCCTTGTTCCGTCCCGCGATAGCGCCACGCGGTTTGTCCCGCGCGAGCTTGTTTGCATGCTCATTAGCGACCTATTCGGGTCGGCATCTTCAGCCGGCCAGATCTTCAAACCCACGCCTTCGCCCTCGGCCGGATCCTGGTAATTGTACATCCGGACAAGACGGCGCTTTCCGACATGAGACGCCGGAAGTTCAGGCATCAGCTGCTCCGCCTGCTCGATTGTCATCCCGACATCGCGATCGCGATCAACCCGTTCAAAAAGGACTTCGAGCGCGAGTATCGCGGATTCCTGCTTGGCCCCCCATACGGCCTTCCGTGCCTGATTCTTCGGCGGTACCACCAGAGCTTCGATGACAAGGCTTTCGAGGTCGATCCGGTAACGCACAAACGTCGCTTTACCATCGCGTTTCAACGCCTCGCCGTTGATCGTTGCGCTACGGCCGTCTTTGGAAACCGTTATTCCGGTGAACCTGCGTTTCAATATCGCCGGCTCAAGCGGCAACGTCAGGCGGTTCAATATTGATGCTCCAGCGTCGCTCCAGCCTAATTGCTTTTGGAGAATGTCTTTTCGTTCCAGATCCCAGATCAGCACAGTCCGTGATGTCCCGGCGGCGGTGATGATATATCTGTCGTCTGGCGTCCATGCCGCGACCTCGATCCCGCCATAAGGCAGATATTGAGGCACAATTTTTATGGTTACGTCGTCGGCGGCCTTGGCGAAGGCGTCGGTGGGCAACGCCAATAATAGCATGATGACAAGCGATGAAAGAAGGAGCTTAGCCCGCCGCATGGGCCGCGATATTGAACATAGGTACACCCGCCTGAACCCAAGGTTTGCAGAGCATCGGGGGATAGTCAACCGGACTACATCCGGACGACAGAAGCACCCCATGTAAAGCCGCCGCCCATTGCCTCAAGCACCACGATATCACCCTGTTTGATGCGGCCATCGCGCACCGCGACATCAAGCGCCAATGGCACCGAAGCGGCCGACGTATTGGCATGCTGATCGACTGTCAGCACGACCTTGGCAGGATCAAGACCCAGCTTTTTGGCGGTCGCATCGATAATGCGCGCATTGGCCTGATGCGGAACGACCCAGTCTACATCTTCGGGCGCAATATCTGCAGCTGCCAAAGATTCAGTCATTACATTGGCAAGGTTAGTTACGGCGTGGCGGAAAACCTCTCGGCCCTTCATGCGCAACTTGCCGACGGTGCCAGTCGTCGACGGTCCGCCATCGACATAGAGCAGTTCGTTATGCTTGCCATCGGCATGGAGCCGTGTCGCCAGCGCGCCGCGCGTTCCAACTTCGCCGCTCAACACGACCGCGCCTGCCCCATCGCCAAACAGCACGCATGTGGCACGGTCTTCCCAGTCAAGAATTCGGCTAAAAGTTTCCGAGCCAATCACCAGCGCGTTCTTAGCCGAGCCTGCACGGATCATGCTTTCGGCGACGGAAAAGGCGTACAGAAAACCCGAGCACACAGCTGCGACATCGAATGCAACGCCGCCATTGCAGCCCAGCGCATGCTGGACGATAGTCGCGCTGGCCGGGAACGTTTGGTCGGGCGTCGCGGTGGCTACGATGATGAGATCGATATCGTCCGGCGTCATGCCCGCCGCTGCAAGCGCCTTACGCGATGCATCGGTCGCAAGGGAGGCGGTTGTCTCGTCCGGTTCGGCTATATGGCGGAATTTGATGCCAGTACGTTCGGTAATCCATTCATCAGACGTGTCAACGCGCGCTGCCAGTTCGGCGTTCGATACCCGGTTTCGGGGAAGTGCCGACCCGGTGCCCTTTATCACCGCCCGAAGCATGTTTTCGCTCACGCACTCACCCGTGCCAGATCCTGTGTGATGCGCGCGGTGATATCTTCCTCGACCAGCCGCGCCGCAACTTCGACAGCATTTGCGACACCCTTGACCGTAGCGCTACCGTGGCTTTTGACGACCACGCCGTTCAAGCCCATGAACACCGCGCCATTATGGTTATTGGGGTCGAGATGGTGGCGGAGTAACTCGGTCGCTGGACGCGAAACGAGAAATCCGAATTTCGATCGGATCGAGCTGGTAAAGGCGCGGCGCAGCAAATCAGTAACAAACCTTGCAGTGCCTTCGATCGATTTCAACGCAATATTGCCGGTAAAGCCGTCGCATACCACCACATCGCAATCGCCTCGGTTGATCTTGTCGGCCTCGACAAAGCCTTGGAAATCCATGTGCAGCCCGGTCGCATCGCGCAAATGTTGGGCCGCATCGCGCAATTCGTCGGTGCCCTTCATCTCTTCGGTGCCGATGTTAAGCAGGCGCACACGCGGACGGTCGAAACCGAAAATAATGCGCGAATAAGCCGCGCCCATTACCGCGAACTGGACGAGGTTCTTTGCCTCGCATTCGGTGTTGGCACCAAGGTCGAGCATGACAACGTCGGTATCTTCGAGCGTGGGGAGTAATGCCGCGAGAGCCGGCCGGTCGATTCCCGGCATCGTGCGCAACGCCAATTTGGCAGTGGCCATTAAAGCGCCGGTATTTCCTGCGCTCACCGCCGCGCTGGCATCGCCAGCCTTGACCGCGTTTATCGCCATGCCCATCGAACTGGTTTTGGATTTTCGAAGCGCTGCGCTGACCTTGTCATCGCCAGTCACAACGTCGTCGGAATGGAGAATTTCCGAGGCAGCCCGCATGTTCGGATGATTGTCGAGCGCGGCCTTGATCTTGGTTTCGTCGCCCACCAGCAAGAATTTGAAACTCTCGTGCCGGTGCCGTGCCAATGCCGCGCCTGCGACCATCACAGGCACGCCTTCATCACCGCCCATCGCGTCAATGGCGATACGCGGTTTTAATGACACCAGCTATTCTCCCGGTAGAGGATTAGGCGACTGCAACCACTTCGCGACCGTTATAATGGCCACAGGCGTCGCACAAATGGTGAGGACGCTTCAGTTCGCCACAGTTGGAGCATTCCTGATATGCTGCAGGGGTAAGCGAATCATGGCTGCGACGCATGCCGCGGCGTGAAGGGGAAGTTTTTCTTTTGGGGACAGCCATCTCGGCACCTGTTCCATTTCAAAATCAATAAGTTCTAGGACATATTAGGCAAAAAGGTCGGTACTGGCAAGCAATCGCCAGAATCGGCCTTCGTAACCCGAACATGTCCGTGTGAGCGGCGCGCTATACCGCTTTTTCTGCGCTTTGCAAGCCGAGAGATAGCAGCTAGACGACGCGCAACAACAGGGAGAGAATATATGTTGAGTTTACCCGTCACCCTTACCATCGCAGCGGGCGCCGCACTCGTGAACATCTGGCTGATGGTTCGTTGCGGTCAGGCGCGGACGAAGGAGAGCGTGTCAATTGGCGATGGTGGGAATGAATTTGTCATCCGCCGGATGCGTGCGCACGCCAATTTTGTCGAAAGCGCGCCTTTCGTGCTGGTGCTGATCGCGGCTCTCGAAGCCACAGGCGGTACCAACAACTGGCTTTGGGGACTCGGCATCGCCTACATCGTCGGCAGGCTGGCGCACGGCCTTGGCATGGATGGCGGTGGGCTGGGCAAGGGCCGCATGGTAGGGACGCTAACCACCATGATCACGTTGCTGGGCCTAGCAGGGTGGGCGTTATGGACGGTTTACGCGGCGGTGCTCTAACGCGCCAACAAAACGTCATCGGCAACAAATGCGTTATGTTGCCGCTCGTATCCAAACTTGCTGGTCGGGCCATGACCGGGAATGAAGGTCACATCATCCCCGAGCGGCCATAGTTTCGTTGTGATTGCGTTGATGAGGTCTGCGTGGTTGCCACGCGGAAAATCGGTGCGACCAATTGATCCTTGAAACAGCACATCGCCGACAATCGCGAGCCGGCTCGGGCCGTGGTAGAAAACGACATGGCCGGGCGTGTGGCCTGGACAGTGGATCACGTCGAGCGTCAGATTGCCGACCGTGACAGTATCGCCATCCTCTAGCCAGCGGTCCGGCTCGAACGTGTGTGCCTCCATCCCCCAGCGCGGGCCATCATCATCGAGCTGCGCAATCCAGAAGCGATCTTCCTCCTGCGGCCCTTCGATCTTCAACCCCAGTTCTTTCGCCAGCATCCCCGCCTGCCCGCAATGGTCGAGATGGCCATGGGTAACGAGCAGCTTTTCGAGCTCGACCCCGGTCTGCGCCACGGCTGCCTTCAATTTATCGAGATCCCCGCCTGGATCGACCAAGGCACCCTTGTTGGTTTCAGTGCACCAGAACAAGGTGCAGTTTTGCTGCAAAGGCGTAACCGGAATGATTGCGGCCTTTAAAGGTGGTTGCTTGTTTAACGTGGAAGTGACGTTGGACATGGGTGTCATGTGGCAAGGATTAGCGGCAAGGACAAGTGTCAGGCGTCGAATTGCAGGCTGGCGAGGCGCGCATAAAGCCCGCCTGCCGCGCTCAGCTTGATATGATCGCCTTCTTCGACGATTCGTCCTTGATCCATCACGATAATTCGATCGGCGGACCTTACGGTTGCCAGCCGGTGCGCGATGACGATGGTTGTGCGATCCTGCATAAGATGGTCCAGCGCATCCTGCACCAGCTTCTCGCTTTCAGCATCAAGCGCGCTCGTAGCCTCATCGAGCAGCAATATTGGTGCCTTTCTGAGCACCGCGCGGGCGATGGCGATTCGCTGCCGCTGTCCGCCCGAAAGTCGTGCGCCGCCTTCACCCAAATAGGTGTCGAGACCTTGTGGCAGTTCACGCAGGAAATTCGCGGCATTAGCCTGCTCTGCAGCGTGCCAGATTGCGTCATCGTCAGCCAGCCAGTTGCCATAACGCAAATTGTCCCGCGCAGATGATGCGAACAGCACGGTATCCTGCGGTACATACGCCATGCGCAAACGAATTTCGGCTGGATCCGCGCTGGTCAGTGCGACGCCGTCGATACGGATAGCGCCGCTTTCGGGATCATAGAAACGCTGCGCCAACTGGAACAACGTCGATTTACCAGCGCCTGACGGACCGACAACCGCAACCGTTTCACCGGGGCTTACCTTAAGGCTGAAATTTTCCAGCGCGGAAACTTCAGGCCGGGTGGGGTAGCGAAATCCGACATTCTGGAACTCAAGCTGACCGCGCGGGGGAACAGGTAAGGCCACCGGCTTTGCTGGTGGCGCAATATCGGGCTTTACGGTTAATAACTCCGCAAGCCTGCTGGACGCCCCGGCACCCCGCACAAGGTCGCCGTAGACTTCGGTCAATGCACCGAACGAGCCTGCGACGAGCATGCCGGTCAGAACAAAAGCAAAAATGGTTCCAGGAGTAATCCGTTTTTCTACGACATCGATCGCGCCCTGCCACATCAGCATTGTTATCGCACCAAAGATCAGGCCCATCACTATCGCGGTCATGGTTGCGCGCAACCGGATACGCCGTTTGGCAGCGACAAATGTCGCCTCCACGCTGCCGCTAAAGCGCTCACCTTCACGATTCTCCTGTCCAAATGCCTGGACTATTCGCATTGCGCCCAACGTTTCTGCAACCATCGCGCCAACGTCCGCGATCCGGTCTTGGCTCGTGCGCGAAGCGGATTGGAGCTTTCGTCCCATCATGACTATCGGAATTACAATGACTGGAATGGCGATTAGCAATTTGACGGCTAATTGCGGCGCTAACGTGAACAGGTAAATGGTGCCCCCAATGCCCATCACGATATTACGCAGTGCAACCGAAACCGTGGTGCCCACCACCTGCTCTATAATTGTAGTGTCGCTGGTCATCCGGCTTGCAATCTCCGCCGGTCGATTCTCCTCAAAAAAGGCAGGGCTTTGACGCAACAAATTGCGGTTCACCGCGAGCCGAATGTCGGCAACGGTGCGTTCCCCGAGCCATGATACAAAATAGAACCGGAACGCGGTGGCCACTGCCATCACCGCAACGATCAGCAGCAGATATTGAAACCAACGTGAAATACCGTCGGGATCGCCGCCCGCCACAAATCCGCGATCAACCACTAACCGAACGCCAGCAGGGATCGCCAACGTGGCGAGCGCAGCAACAGTTAACGCCAGCAATGCAAATAGTATCTGACGGGGATAGGCCGACGTATGCTGCCAGACCATGCGCAAATTGCCGAGCTTCTTGCCATTTTCTGGTGGAGCCGTCGCCGCCTTGTCATTTTGGACGGGCACGTGGTTCGCGTTTTGCAAATCTGCCGATATGTCATTCATGCCGCTCGCCTAGCAGTGCGTGACGACGCTCACAATTAAAGACAGGAAAACGATTTAACTTTTTTATGGTGCAATGCACAATAGCGGCTTATGTGTTGTCGCCAACAAGTCTCCGGCGTCGGCTGGATGAACCGAATTTAGGGACGCTGATATGCTTTATACCGGATACGATATTCAACGCAGCATGCTTGCGGGTGCGGGCTGGATCGCGCAGAAACAGGCTGATTGGCTGAATAACTTCACCAATGGCCCCTTCAATTACGGTGGCTTTGCTCCGGTGGCTGCCTCCGCGCTTGATGTGTTCGCCCATTCGGTTCTGCCGCGCGGTAAACCTGCTTTTGACCTCGATTTTGTAGATATCGAAGGCAAGCATTTGCCCGTTACGGAAATCAACGAAGCGCGTAAGCCTTTTGGCCAGCTCAAGCATTTCATCTATGAAGGCAGCACCGACAAGCCAAAACTATTGATCTGCGCGCCGATGTCAGGCCATTTTGCCACGCTGTTGCGCGGAACGGTCGAGCGCATGCTGCCGACACATGATGTATATATCACCGACTGGAAGGATGCACGTGACGTGCCGCTGACCGGCGGCGGCTTCGATCTGGAAAGCTATATCGATTATCTCATTGAGTGGCTCGAATTCATTGGACCAGACGCAGGCGGTCGCGGCGCGCATATGCTTGCCGTGTGCCAACCATCAGTTCCGGCCTATGCCGCTGCCGCGATTATGAGCGCGAATGATCATCCGCTGCGTCCGCGTACGCTAACGATGATGGGCGGCCCGATTGACACGCGTGAAGCGCCAACCGCGGTGAACAATCACGCCACCCGCCGTCCGCATGACTGGTTCGTCCAGAATGTGATTGCGACGGTGCCGCCTTATTACAAAGGGTCCGGCCGCCGTGTTTATCCGGGCTTTCTGCAGCTTTCGGGCTTCATGTCGATGAATCTTGGCAATCACATGATCAGCCACTGGTCGATGTTTTCGGATCTGGTCGAGGGCGACGGCGAAGGCGCGGATCGCCACAAGGAATTCTACGACGAGTACCGCGCTGTATGCGACATGACTGCCGAATTCTATCTGCAGACCGTCGACACCGTGTTCCAGCGGCATTTGCTGCCCAAGGGCGAGTTCAATTATCGTGGCAAGCTAGTTGATCCTGGCGCGATCAAGGACATCGCCATCCTGGCCATCGAAGGCGAGCGCGACGACATCAGCGGTCTCGGCCAGACCAAGGCCGCGCTGAAAGTCGCAACTGGTCTGCCTGATAAGATGAAGAAATACCACATGGCCCCCGAAGTCGGCCATTATGGTATTTTCAACGGCAGCAAATGGCGCGAGAAGATTGCACCTGTGGTCGAGGACTGGATTGTTACGCACAACGGCTAAGCCGGAATCGGCCTAGTCCTTGTAATCGCAACGATAGTTGGCCACACTGCCTGCCAAGCAATTGGTAGGGGGCCATGGCGTTACGCATAACCGCAACAGTCGAACGCTGGCCGGTTGCCGGGCAGTTCATCATCGCGCGCGGTGCAAAGACCTTCGTCGATGTGCTGGTGGTAGCAATCAGCGACGGTGCGCATTTCGGCTATGGCGAAGGCACCGCGATCTATTATCAAGGCGAAACCGCTGAAAGCTGCCTTGGGCAGGTGGAGCAGATCATTGACCAACTCGATCATCTCTCTGTTGTTGAAGCGCGCGCGCTGACACAGATACTTCTTCCCCCGGGTGCAGCCCGCAATGCACTGGATTGCGCGTTGTGGGATTTGCAGGCCAAAGCGTCCGGCGTCGCTTTATGGCAGCTGGTTGGATTGCAAACTCCACCAAAGCCTTTGCAAACAGCGTTCACTATTTCACTGGGTGAGGCTGAGGTGATGAACCGCGATGCTGCTGCGGCAGCAGCAAAGGGATTTACGCTTCTTAAACTGAAGCTGACCGGAGACGGCGATCTGGAACGCGTTGACGCTGTGCGGGCTGGGGCGCCTGATGCTCGTTTGATCGTCGACGCTAATGAAAGCTGGGGCGATCGCGATATCGCCTCTGAAGCCTCGGCAATGTCCATACGGGCCGTTGAAATGATCGAACAGCCGGTTCCAGAGGGGCAGGACTTTATGCTTGCCGGCATAAGATCGCCGCTTCCCATTTTGGCCGACGAAAGCTGCCACAGCGCCGCCGATGTCGCGCGGCTTGCGCCATATTATGATGGCGTCAATATCAAGCTCGACAAAGCAGGCGGCCTAACCGAAGCACTTAAAATCGCGGCAGCGGCAAAAGTGGAAGGGTTGAAAACCATGGTCGGGTGTATGTTGTCCACCAGCCTCGGCATCGCGCCGGCGTTTTTACTGGCGCAATATGCCGACTGGGTTGACCTCGATGGACCTGCCCTGTTGGCAGAAGACAGGCCTGACGGATTCAGCTTTGCGGACGGGAAAATCAACCCGCCCGCAAATTTGTTATAGCGTTACTTCGGCGACTTTATCCTTATAATCTTCCTTCGGATCGATCCCGAGTAGCATCTTGATACCAGCCACCATGCTGGAAGCGTCGATCCAGATTTCAGCGCTTTCCGGATCCAACCGGATCAGCGCCAGTTTCGGATCCTCTTTGCCGCCCTCATACCAGGCTGCGACAAAACGGTTCCATAAGCGATCAACAACCGCACGGTCATGCGACTGTGACAGATTGCCGTGGACCGTCGCCCACACATCATGTCCCTTTGACGTAAAGTGCGCCATTGCCCGCGCGCCAGAGCCAATATCCTGATATAGCTGGCCGTCGGTCGAAGTGAAAAACCAGATCGGGCCGCTATAGAGGTTGCCGTGCAGACCTTCATCGTCAAGCTGCGCAGTCATCGGGCGCGCATGGCCATCCTCGCCATCGGCGAGCCCCAAAAACATCGTCCTGTCGGACTTCAGGGCCTTCCAGAATTTTTCTTTGATTTCGGTGTCGTTCGTCATTTTTGTCTCCTTTGGGATGCAAAGGAAACGAACAATGCACGAAGGTGTTCCGGACAAGCTCGACGCGGTTCTAATCCCGCAGTTTAGAAAGCATCCAGAACTTCGATCTCTGGCGCTGCTGCCAGACAGGGTGCCAACTTAGGACCTGCTGCACGAAAGTATTCGGTTTTGCCATGTGCATCCAACGCGGCCTGATCGACATAGCGTTCCAGCACCTTGTACACTTGCGGGTTCGCTTTCGATCGGGTCAGCGAATAAAATTCGTTGCCCGGTTCGTTAGCGTTTACCGCCGCCGACAGTTCAGCGAATACGGCCTCAAATTCAGCATTCTTGCCTTCCGCGACAGTTAATGTCGCGATTACGCCAATAGCAGTCATAACGTTTCCCTCTTGGAACGATTAGAATATCTCGAACAATCCAGCCGCACCCATGCCGCCGCCGACGCACATCGTGACGACGCCGTATTTGGCACCGCGACGTTTGCCTTCGATCAGCGCATGGCCGGTGCAACGCGCACCTGTCATGCCGTAAGGATGGCCGATCGAGATTGAGCCGCCATTGACGTTGAGCAGCTCGTTTGGAATGCCCAATTTGTCGCGACAGTACAGAACCTGCACGGCGAATGCCTCGTTCAGTTCCCAGATGCCGATGTCGTCCATTTTCAGGCCAAAACGCTGGAGCAATTTGGGGATAGCGAAGACAGGACCAATGCCCATTTCATCGGGCTCAGTGCCGGCCACTGCCATACCTATATAGCGACCGAGCGGGTTCAGCCCCTTTTTTTCGGCAACCCTGGCTTCCATCAGGACGCTGGCCGACGACCCGTCCGACAACTGGCTCGCGTTGCCAGCGGTAATTGTCATGTCTGGGCCAAGCACAGGCTGAAGCGCCTGCAAACCAGCAAGCTGTGTATCGGCGCGATTGCCTTCGTCCTTGGCAATGGTCACCTCTTTCTGTGTGACTTCACCGGTTTCCTTGTTGGTCACATTCATCGTTGTGGTGACAGGAACGATCTCTGCATCGAAATAGCCAGCAGTCTGTGCGGCAGCCGTGCGCTGCTGCGATTGAAGCGCATATTCGTCCATCGCGTCGCGGCCAATGCCATAACGCTTCGCGACAACTTCGGCGGTTTGCAACATCGGCATATACACGTTCTGGTGCATCGCGATCAGGTCACGGTCAGGCGCCACGCGCATTTCCTTGGTCTGGACAAGGCTGATCGATTCCTGACCACCAGCGGCCATGATATCGACATTGTCGACGATGATCTGCTTTGCCGCGGTTGCAATCGACATCAGGCCTGACGAGCATTGACGGTCCATCGTCATACCTGAAGTGGTGATAGGCAGGCCAGCGCGCAGAACAACCTGACGTGCCAGATTTCCTGCCTGAGTGCCCTGCTGGAGCGCCGAGCCCCAGAGCACATCGTCGACTTCTGCGCCGTCAATACCAGCGCGTTCGACGGCGGCTTTCAATGAATAGCTGCCCAAGGTCGGGCCGGATGTTGCGTTGAACCCGCCGCGATAGGCTTTGCCGATGGCGGTACGGGCGGTTGAAACGATGACTGCGTCACGCATGGGAGAATTCCTTAAATTCAAGAGTTATACGAAAAACTGGCTGATCCATTCCGCCTGCAGGGCGGGTTTGTCTTCGCCTTCGATCTCGACGGTGAACTCCAGTGTCTGCTGCCACTGGCCCGGTCGCTTTTCGGCGAGTTCAAGCAGCTTGAAATGCCCGCGTACGCGCTTGCCTGAACGAACAGGCGCGAGGAAACGGGTTTTGTTGCCACCATAATTGACCCCCATTTTCACGCCTTCGATGCGCGGGCTGTCGGATTTGGCGGACATCACCGGAAAGAGCGACAATGTCAGAAAGCCATGCGCGATGGTGCCGCCGAACGGCGTCATCTTCGCCATCTCTTCGTTGACATGGATGAATTGGTGGTCGCCGGTCGCATCGGCGAATTTGTTGATCATGTCCTGATCGACCAAAATCCATTCTGAGGTGCCGATTTTTTCGCCGACTTTGGTCGCCAGTTCGGCGGGTGTGATGGTGGTCATACGCTTTCCTCTCGCGGTCTGTTTTGCCACATCGTGGCCCGATTGGGCGCGCATTACAAGCCTCGGCGGTTTGCCGTTACGGCATGCTGGACTGGTAGAATTGCCTGAAAGGCGAATCAGCTTTTGATGCGCGCCTTTGGAGATGAAGGCGCCGCTGCGTACGGCATGACCAAAGTGCCGTCAGGGGACGCTGTATAGGTGGTTTGTGTTGGATAGGCGAACTCGATGCCTTCACGCGCGAAGCGTTCGACAATTGCGATACCGACCGCATGGCGCGCCTTGAACATTTCTTCAACATCGTCGCTGTTCACGTCGAACACCAACTGGAAATCAAGAGAGCTTGGCGCAAAGGCGGTGAAGCCCGCGCGGATGAACTGGGAACCATTGACCTCGACAATCTCTTTCAATATGTCGGGCACGCGCGCCGCTGTGGCGGGCGGGGTGTGGTACACCAGAGTAAGCGGAAAGTTGACCCGGCGGTAGACCGTCAGCGTGTTGTTGGTGATTTCCTTTTCGAGCAGCTTGCTGTTGGAGATAATCTTCTCCTCGCCGGTCAGCGCACGCAGACGGGTGCTCTTCATCCCGATCCTTTCCACCCGCGCCGTTGTCGTGTCGTAGGTTACCGTATCGCCCCGCCGGAATGGCTTATCGAAAATGATCGACATCGCGGCAAACAAGTCCGAAAATATGCCTTGCGCGGCCAAACCGATAGCGATGCCGCCGACGCCAAGCCCTGCAATCAGGCCGGTGACATTCACCCCTAGATTGTCGAGGATCACGATCGCCGCGACTGCGAACAGGGCGAAACTGACCAGCAGCCGGATAAGCACCATCGCGCTTTGCAGCGTTTCATGTTCCTGCTCACCATTTCCGGCGCGGCGCTCGATCAGCCCAAGGACGATTTCGCGCAGCCAGATTGCGACCTGGATGACGATAGCAACGGTAAAGAGCACATCAATAGTACGTGCCAGCGCCTCAGGTGCATTGGCAATCCGGTTCACCAACTCGACCGCGACCATAACCCGGAAGAATTTGCTGGTGCGCGCTAGTGTGCGAGCGATGATCGATTTCAGTTCAGCGCGATGTTCGCTTTCTCGGGCGACTTTTGCTGCAATGCGCTTTAGCCAGCTTAGCAGCAGGAAGACAATGACCGCAGCTGCAAGTGCAATGCCGAGCTCTAGGGCGTTGCCTTGTACCCATGCGACTGTTGTGTCCCAATAGTTCTGCAAGCGCGGGCCGATAGAATCTGCGTCGAAGCGAGGAGTTTGGGGAGCGGTTTTGGCGGTCATGCAGGGTCATTAAAGGCGATATGCGCCATGCACAACCTTGCGTAGGCAGCTCAGTTCCGATGACGGTGACGCTCGATCAGGCAGATTGCTCGGCCTGCCGCATCCGCCGACTTTTGATCGGCGTCCACGCCGCCTCCTGCCGCCGCCGGGCGAGATAGGTGTCTAGGCTGATCTGCAGCGCAGTCAGCATGAAGAAAAAGGCTTGGAACGCAATGCCGACGAAAAGCGAGCCGACAAGATAAATGATTTGGCTGTTTTGAAGGGCGGTCGCGAGCGGTGCGACCCAAGCTTCATCGGCGCGATTCCGTTTCCGGTACATGCGCGCGATTACCTCCATCCGCCAGACGCCGCCAAGCTGGATGACCAGCCAAATGAAAAGGCCCGGAAAGCCTTGTTCGCCAAGCATTTCGAAATAGCTCGAATGGAAAGCGCGCCCCTTATCCACGACTTGCGCGACATCAGGCGCATAAGGATCGGCCCGCTGGCCGGGAATATCTTTCTGCTCGATGTCATAGCGGATGCGGTTTTGGCGATACACGTCGAAACCACCGCCCATCGGATGTTCTTTCACATACTCCCATGTCCACGCCCACACCGCGATGCGGGTAGATGCAGACTCGTCGGCCTTGTAGTTTTTGATTGTGTCGGCGCGTTCGGTGAAAGTCGATGGCAAGAATGGGATGGCGGCCAAGCCAATCAGCGTCGCTGCACCCAAATAGAGCATCCGGAAGCGCGCATATCGAAGCAGCAGGAGGCCAAGGACGCCAATACAGACAATGCCTGTGCGGGCCTGCGTGCCAACTGGAATGAGCAAACAGGCAATTATCAAAGCAGTGGCGTAGAGGTTCACCTTCCAGTCGGGTTTGAAAATGGTACCATGCCGGGCCAGCCACAGGATCAGCGGGATAATCGTGATCGCAACGGTCGATATTATGCTACCTTCGAACAACCCGCTATTGTCGTCGATCAGGATCACCAGCGAGCCATAACCCCCACCGCCAGCGGCAGTCTTGATGCCACCGGTGACGATAAGCGTCGAGGCACAGAGCACCATCGTTAGCACCAGTGCCTCGATCCGCAATTTGGTGCGCAAGGTCAGCGGCAGGAACGCCGCGAAGACGAGCGCCTTCCAGACCCATCCCCACTTTTCGAGTGCCGCAACCGGTTCCGCCGCAACTATCGTTGTGTATCCGCAATAGCCGAGCAGCACGAGCAGCAGTACCCATCGCGGTGAAACGCGCACATCCTTTTTCTCGTCACTTACGAGGAATCCGAGGAAGGCGAGCACGAACAGGATGAGCGACAGAGGGATCGAGTTGAGCAAGAAGTAGCTGAGCCGCTGCGGTGAGACGATGTCGACATAGGCGTAGATCAGCGTGAACAGAAATGGCCGCTTGAACGCCATCAGCATGATGAGCGCGACATAGCCGACGAAGATCAGGTCACGCATCGGGCATGGCCTTTGAGTTGCCAGTCTTCGGGCGGCGTTGGTGACGAAAACCTTCGGGTTCGGCGTCAGAAGTCGGCGGTTCTTCCTGATCGAGTTCGGGCCGATTCATCAGCCGCCATAATGCGAACGCCAGTAGGGCGTGGCTCAATAATATCGAGAAATTGTCGATCACCGGCTAGCCCAAACCCTCTTGCTTGCGGATCTGTATAGGAGCCGGGAGTTGACGTCACGTTAAACAATTTATGGCACAGAACTGGCCATGTCGCGCATTTTACACGTCCTCGATCACAGTTTGCCATTGCACAGCGGCTACACCTTCCGCACCCGCGCCATATTGAAGGCGCAAGCTGCGTCGGGGTGGGA
Organism: Sphingomonadales bacterium; assembly: GCA_031400695.1. Taxonomy (GTDB): domain Bacteria; phylum Pseudomonadota; class Alphaproteobacteria; order Sphingomonadales; family Sphingomonadaceae; genus Sphingorhabdus_B. The sequence goes on from JANNQI010000012.1 coordinate 148,847, forward strand.
TGTCGCGGGGATTACCGGTGTTCGCCAATATCAACATGGCCTGATTCCCGGCGCGCCTAGCCAGAAGGTTGAGGGGCTGACATTCCACCGCACTTTGGCCGAAGCAAGCGGCCCGAGTCCGTTGCGCGAATTTCGCGAAGTGTCGATGCTGGCCGATGCAATTATAGCTCTGCATGCTGAATGGCCTTTCGAAATTTTGCATGCCCATTCGCCCGCACTCAACGGCCTTGCTGCATTGCACGCCTCGCAGCGGCTCGGCGTGCCTTTAGTTTATGAAATCCGCGCTTTTTGGGAGGATGCGTCGGTTGGTAACGGAACGGGCAGCGAAGGATCGGCCAAGTACCACCTGACCCGCGCGCTGGAAAATCACGTGGTGCGCCATGTCGACCATGTTGCGGTTATCTGCGAAGGGTTGAAATCCGACCTCGTCGCTCGCGGGGTAGCCCCATCCAAAATTGTCGTATCGCCAAACGGCGTCGATCTCGAATTGTTTGGATCGCCTCCGCCCACAGACGCGGCGCTGGCCGTCGAACTTGGCCTGACGGGCAAGGATGTGATCGGCTATATCGGTAGCTTCTATGATTATGAAGGCCTCGATGACCTGATCGCCGCGATGCCGCAGATGAAAAATGACGCGCATTTGCTTCTTGTGGGTGGCGGACCTATGGAGCACGCATTGCGCGCCCAGTCGGAAGCATCACTTGCCGCTGATCGAATCCATTTTGTCGGGCGCGTGCCACATGAAGAAGTCGAACGCTATTACAGCCTCGTCGATATCCTTGCCTATCCACGCAAACGGATGCGTCTTACCGATCTGGTCACGCCGCTCAAACCGCTTGAAGCCATGGCGCAAGGTAGGCTGGTTGCGGCATCCGATGTCGGCGGACATAAGGAGCTGATCCGCGATGGTGACACGGGGACTTTGTTTTCCGCAGACGACCCTGCCGCGATCGCCCGTTCGCTCGACACGCTGCTTTCCAGCCGTGCCGATTGGGAAGTGATGCGAAAGCGCGCGCGGCAGTTTGTCGAAACAGAACGCAACTGGCAGACCAATATTTATCGTTACGATCCTTTTTACCATTTGCTGTTAGGGCGAAAAGGATTGTCCAAAGCTGCATAGGTGCAGCGGACACAAAGACGGGAATGGGCATGCGCAAAGGCGTATCGAACGAACAGACAAAAGCTCTCGCAATTGCGATGGCAGGTGCAACGCTCGCGGCCGTTGCCACCATGTTTGTACCGGTTTCCATACTCGAAAGCTTTACCGGCGCGACCGGACTTTCCGAACTGGTTCCGGCAGCCGCCGCACCGCTGGGCGATTCAGCGCGGGCGTTAATTGCGTTCGGTGCCGGGGTATTCACATTGGCGGTGCTCGCCTATCTAGTGCTACGCCAGGATCGTTCGCCGCAACGGCTTTCGCCCGAAACCGCGCCAGCTTTTTTCGAAGAGACGCAGGAAGCGAATTCGTTCACGGACCGCCTCGCCAGAATTGCAATGCCGAAAATGCCGTGGAACAAAAGCGACGACGCCATAACGGAGCTTTCCGATTTGCCGAAGCTACGCAACGGAGACAGCCATCCCGACGCGCCACCACGCCGTCCGCTATCGGCACAGCTGGATTTGCCGGTGCTCGATTTGGCCAAGATTGCCGTTGATGAGCCTGCCGATGAAAGAACTGTTTCGGTCGCGGAAGACCGACTAGAACCCGTCAAAGAGGCGCATCACCAAACGTTCAGGGTGCCTCAGCAAGCAGTCGAAGCGGCTGCTCCAGCGGCCCCAGTTACGTCAAGCGAAATTCAGCCGACTTTAGCCGAAATGGTTGCCCAACTGGAGGCAGCGGTTGCCGAACGGCAGCAGCAACTCGCCGAGCTCGAGGCCGTCGCAGCGCAACTGGGTGCAGGACAAGTTACCGAACAAGTGGCAGCCGAACCACAAGCGGTCGAACAGGCAAGAGAGCCCGATCCCTTGCGCAGCCAACGCCCGCCACTCGAAGCTGTCCCCGCAAGTGTTAAAGACGACGACATGGATTCCGCCCTAGCCGCTGCACTCGCTACGCTTCACCGGATGAACGGCACCGACCGCTAATTGTCGATCAAAAGCGCGTGAACGATAAGGCGGCTTTCTTTATCCGCCGTCGCCCGTTCGGTTACCGCAATATCCGCCACCAATCCTCCAGCCGATCTGAAGTCATGACTTGGCAGCATCCGCTGGAATTCCGCGGTTATCCGATAATGGCCTTCTTTTGCCACAACGACCGACAAGACAATTAGTGTGCCTCGGAACGACAGGCTGTGCCAGGAGTGTTTTGAAACCAGGCTAATTACGGCTTGTGGTAGCAAAGCCGAGATTTCGTGAAATAATTGTGCGCTCATGCGGCATTCCGCTGATCATTTTTCTCGAGCTTTGGATATTGTTGCATGAAGTTGCGAAGAAGCTGCTCCATTTCGGGGCGTATTTCCCGCCCCATCCGCATATCTAAAACCAGCCTGGGATCGCGTGCCGCAAGCCTACCGAACTTGGTTGGTGGCAAATTCTGCTCTCGTAGGAAGCGTTCGACGAGGCGGTTGATGTGCATGGTGTCTCCTCTGAGCTGGCGTGTTTCGCTTGCGCGAATCAGTAAGAACAAATATGGAACATAAGTGATAGGAGAAATCCTACATGTCTAGGATAATTCCAACCGGATTGGAGCTATGATGGTTAACAAAGATCCGCGGGATGCGCTGGAGCGGTTGATCGCCGCAAACGGGGATGATTATGCAAGCCTGTCGAAATTGATCGGACGCAATTCGGCTTATATCCAGCAGTTCATCAAGCGAGGTAGCCCGAAGCGGCTGCCCGAAATGGAGCGCGGTATGTTGGCGCGTTACTTCGGTATCGACGAACGCATCCTCGGCGCTCCGACAGAGTCTGCAGCTTCTTCCCGAATGCGGACAATCCCCAAGTTGGATGTAGGCGCGTCGGCAGGGCCAGGTGCAATGAACGATGGCGAGCTGTTGGCCGGCAAGATCGGCTTTGACGAAAAATGGCTCCGCAAACTCGTGCTGGACCCTTCATGCCTTTCGCTGATTCGGGTAGAAGGAGACTCAATGTCGCCGACGCTCAATAACAATGACGATATCATGGTCGATAGTAGCACTGTTACCGCTGGTTGGCGCGACGGGGTATACATCATCCGGATGGATGATGTGCTGATGGTCAAACGGCTTGCCAAGGGGCCGACGGGCCGGCTTTCCGTGCTTTCAGACAATATCGCTTATCCAGACTGGCCCGATATCGACAGGTCGGCGGTGACGATCGTCGGCCGGGTTGTGTGGGCCGGACGCAAATTGTAGATTTGGGGGTGCAACCAGTCCTGAAAAAGACTGCAGCCGGTCCGATTACAAACTGGCGCGAATTCGTTCCATCATAGCAATTGGTTCAGGAAGCCGGACTTCCTCATCCATTTTCCCGCTGAATCGCTGGAGGCGAAAATAAAGGTCTTCGCTGGCAGCTACCAACGACTGCGCTTCTTGCGGAAATCGCGCAATCTGAAAGCTATCGCTGGCCGGAGCATAGCCCAACTGGCGCGTATCGCTTGCGGCGTCGCTTTGTGACAATTCACCTGCACGAAACGCTTTCTGGTTCAGCAGCCACGCAATGCTGTGCATTAACCTTGTCGTGACCTTCAGCGACTCGCAGGAAAAGGCGACGGATATTTCGGGCGAAAGGTCACGCGCCATGTGGTCGCGGTCAAAATAGGACCGTGCTTCATCGGCTAGGAGCATGGCCTCGGTATAAAGTGAATCCAGCAGCTTGGGCGTAAGTTCGTGATGCAATGTCGACATACCAACGGGTATGACAGAAATGAGGCACCGGTGTTAGCGCAAATCGGCCTGAGATTAGACCGTTACGAAGACTGTGCCGCGATGGAACGTCTAGGCAAAAAGTATGAAATGGTTAAAATTGCGCTAGCGATTCTAGGCAATGATATCGGGCAATAGCTGATCTTTGAGCCGCATGATCCGGTCTTTCAAAACCAGTTTCTTTTTTTTGAGACGCGCAATTTGCAACTGGTCGACTATTACCTTGTCACGCAGCGCATTGATCGCATCGTCGAGATCACGGTGCTCGACTTTTAGTTGCTCGAGCAGCCGCTGGTAACCTTCATCATTCATAATGCCCTCTAACCCTAATCATCTTAACAAGTCACCGCCAAAATTGCATGCCCCGGCCCCAGACTGTTCGCTTCACCCGACGGGTCGAAAATTGGGGGCAGACAGCATGATTGATTCATGTTTTACTTGGCAAGTTAGGTCGTCGAGTCTCACAGAAGGAGAATGAGGTGAACAACAGTCATATGTCCGCGCTCCGCATGAAACATGCCGAATTGGAAGAGAAACTGGAGCGAGAAGAGAACCGGCCATTGCCAGACACCAGCCTCATCCACAGCCTCAAAAAGCAGAAGCTTCACCTTAAAGATTTGCTCACGCAGGAATCGCTTCCCGCTTAAATATTTTAGCGGGGGTATCGCTTGCCAAAATAGGCCGTGCTAGGTGCGGGCTTATGGAAAGCGCGACCCGATCTGCCCGTAACATTTTGACCGGCCTGCATGAGGTCATGGCCTCCAAAAACCATGCCCAAGGCAAGCTGAACCATGTCGTCAATATCATCGGCGAGGCGCTGTCGAGCGAGGTGTGCTCGATTTACCTGTTGCGCGACGGCGCGCTCGAATTGTTTGCGACGCGCGGATTGAACGAGGCCGCCGTACATGTCACCCGGCTGGGCCTCGGCGAAGGTTTGGTCGGCACGATTGCGGAAAATGTCGAGACGCTGAATCTCGACGAAGCGGCCGCTCACCCGAATTTCCGATATGTTCCGGAAACCGGCGAAGAGCGATTTCACAGTTTTGCAGGTGTGCCGATTGTTCGTTCGGAGCGGGCAGTTGGCGTACTGGCGGTACAGCATGTCGAGCCGCGCAAATATGAAGAGATCGAAATCGAGGCGCTGCAGACCGTGGCAATGGTGCTATCCGAGCTGATCGCCAATGCTGATCTAATCGATGATCCAAGCATGGGCGGAGAGAGCATTACCGGCACGGTCAGTTTAACTGGCTTGCCGTTGGTAAAGGGCGCGGCGGCAGGTGTAGCCATTTTCCACCAGCCCAATATCCGGATCGAGCATACCGTTGCCGAAGACACCGAAGCCGAACGTCAGCGTGTCTATTCCGCCTTCGACAAAATGCGCGAACAGATCGACCGGATGGCAAGCCAGATCGATTTCGGCACCGGCGGCGAACATGAAGAGGTCATCGCGACTTATAAGATGTTTGCTTATGACGAGGGCTGGAGCCGTCGAATCAACGAGGCAATTGATAGCGGCCTTACTGCGGAAGCCGCAATCGAACGGGTCCAACAACGCACTAGGATGCGGATGCGGCAGATCGACGATCCGCTGCTCGCCGATCGGATGCACGATCTGGAGGATCTTTCCAACCGTCTTCTGCGTATAGTCTCGGGACAGATGAGCACCGCGGCTCAATTGGGGTTGAAGAAAGACTCGATCCTCATCGCGCGCAATCTTGGTCCTGCCGAACTGCTTGAATATGACAAGCGCCGCTTGCGCGGCGTAATCCTCGAGGAAGGCTCGCTAACCGCGCATGTCGTAATCGTCGCGCGAGCTATGGGCATCCCCGTACTCGGCCGGGTGCAAGGAATCCGCCACAAGGTTCGTGATGGCGACATGCTGCTTCTCAACGCCGACGAGAAAAGCGTCATCATTCGGCCAGCCGCAGGCACAGAAGAGACCTTCGAACGCGACCTCGTCGACCGTCAAAAGAAAAAGGCACGCTATGCGGCCGCTCGCGACGAGCCGTCGGTTACCAAGGACGGCGTTCCCATAACGCTAATGATGAATGCGGGTTTGCGTGACGATATGTCGGCGCTCGCAACAACTGGGGCGGAAGGTGTTGGCCTGTTCCGAACAGAATTCCAGTTCCTGATTTCGGCAACACTGCCGCAACGCGAACGGCAACAGCGCTTTTATCGCGACGTGCTCGATGCTGCAGGGGATAAGCCCGTCATTTTCCGCACGCTCGATATCGGTGGTGACAAGGCACTGCCCTATCTCAAAGACGAAACCAGCGAAGAGGAAAATCCGGCGCTCGGCTGGCGCGCACTGCGTCTTTCGCTCGACCATGCGGGATTGATGAAAGCCCAAGCGCGGGCATTGATTGAAGCATCGGCAGGGCGGACGTTGAATGTCATGTTCCCTATGGTTTCGGAGCCTTGGGAGTTTGATGCTGCAAAAGCGATATTCGAAGGGCAAATGGAGTTTCTTAGCAAACAAAAGAAGCTGCTGCCGAGCAAGATCCGATATGGGGCAATGCTCGAAGTACCAGCGCTCGCCGAAACGCTCGATATGCTACTGCCCAAAATCCAGTTTCTGTCGATCGGCACCAATGACCTGACACAGTTCCTGTTTGCAGCGGACAGGGCCGATCCTCGCCTTGCCGAGCGCTATGACTGGCTCAGCCCGGCCATTTTGCGATTTATCCAGCGGGTCGTGAACATCACCGACGGATATGACGTCGATGTGGCAGTGTGCGGCGAGATGGGCGGTCGCACTCTTGAAGCTCTGGCTCTTATTGGTTTAGGCATCCACCGTTTGTCGATTACCCCGGCAGCCGTCGGACCGGTAAAAGCTATGATCCGTTCGACCAATTGCGCCGACATCAAGGCCAAAATGCAAGAGCTACTGACTTCTCCCGAAAGAAATTTGCGCGAAGCGCTGTCGACCTGGGCGACCGAACAGGGCGTCGAAATCGGCTGAAACAGGCAGATTTCGCAATGTAAAATGGTATAGCCGCCATTGACATTGTTTTACAGACTGTCATTGTCCGGCATCCGCCCGCAAGAGGTGGAGGGAGCACGGGTTGTGGAGATATGCGTGGGCGACGATTCCCCGAGCGAAGAAGAATTCCGTTTTCATACGGTAGGCGAGCAGCTGAAGGCGGAGCGTGAGCGGCAGGCGCTTACTCTGTCAGACCTCGCTGCGAAGACACGCGTTCCAATGCGCCATCTGGATTCCATCGAGAAATCCGAATTCGGTGCCTTACCCGGAACCACCTATACGTTGGGCTTTGCGCGATCCTATGCGCGCGCTGTGGGCATGGACGCCGCCAAGGTTAGTGCAGATTTGCGCAGTGAACTCGCCAAAGGCGGGCATGAAGGTTATCAGGCGCCGACGCAAAATTATGAGCCGGCCGATCCATCACGCGTGCCATCGCGCGCAATTGCCTGGACCGCAGCGGCTATCGGTGTGGTAGTGGTTGCAGCGTATATGATCTGGCGCAGCATGACGCTGGACGCCTCGGTTAATTTAACTGCGCCTGCGCCAGTCGAACAAAAGACTACTGCAGCGCCCGCCAACAAATCGGCAATCGCAGCACCCGGTGGAGCCGTTGTTCTGACAGCAACCGACGATGTGTGGGTCAAGGTTTACGACACCGATAACAAGCGGTTGTATGAAAACGAAATGAAGGCTGGCGACAGCTTCACGGTGCCGCCTGAAGCGAACAAACCGATGATCGTCACAGGGCGGCCGCAAGTCTTGAGTGTGACTGTCGGTGGCAAAACAGTTGCGCCGCTGGGCGGGGCTGACAAAACGATCGCCGATGTCGAGGTGAGTGCTATGGCATTGCTGGCCCGCTCACAGACGCAAGCTTCATCGCCAACCGCATCTGCAGCTCCGGCAGGCAATCGAAACTAACGCATTCGGCCATTTGGCGAAACTTTACACCAAAATGGCGCTATGGGCCTTTATCACGCGACTCGCGCAGGCTATAAAGTGCTGATGGGTATAAAACGGGGGAGAACGCCAATGACATATCGGCTCACATTGCTGGGTGCTACAGCGATTATGCTGGCTTCGCCCATTGCGGCGCAGGAAGCGAATATCGACGGGCGCGTTGGCAAACTCGAAAAAGAAATGCGCGCGGTCCAGCGTCAGGTGTTTCCGAACGGAGCGGGCAAGTTTCTCGAACCCGATATACAGTCACCCAATGCGCCAAAAACGACACCATCGTCGTCAACCGCGACTGCAGATCTGCTATCACGGGTCGATGCGCTCGAAACGCAACTTGCCACTCTGACCGGACAAGTCGAACAGCAGGGTAATGCCGCGCGGTCTATGGACACAAGGCTGAAAGCGCTGGAGGCGCAATTGAAAGCGCAGGCCGAGCCTTTAGCCACTCCCTCCCCACTGCCCGCGGCAGCGACCTCGGCGTCCGCTGCAACGAAACCGAAGCCAGCGACCGTTCCGGCCGCCGCTGCGAAACCTTCTGCTGCGCGCACAGCTGCGGTTGCTGCGATCGAAAAACCAGCAACGGGTGATGGGTTCGAAGACGGCTATAACTACGGCTATCGGCTGTGGGAGGCAAAATTCTACCCCGAGGCGCAGGTGACGCTTGAGGAAACCGTGACCAAATATCCTAAGCACAAGCGCGCCAGTTTTGCCCGCAACCTGCTCGGCCGCGTCTGGCTCGACGACAAAAAACCGGCGACTGCGGTCAAGGTATTCTATGACAATTACAAAAGCGACCCACGCGGCGAACGCGCGCCGGACAGCCTCTTTTTCTTGGGGTCTGCGCTTACCGACCTCGGCAAAACCGCAGAGGCGTGCGAAGCCTATGGCGAACTTGCCAAGGCCTATCCCGATGCAGCCGGCGGTCGTTTGGCGGACCGCATCGCGGGCGGCAAAACGCGGGCGAAGTGCAAGTAACAATTTCTCCTGAATATCAGAATCGCTTCAGACATGCCCTGGACCGTCTGGGGGTGGGCGGTAATGACCGCTTGATACTCGCCGTGTCGGGTGGACCCGACAGCATGGCGCTTATGCTGCTGGCAACCCTATGGGCACCCGAGCGGATTTGCGCCGCCACTGTAGACCACCGGCTGCGTCCGGAATCGGCAGATGAGGCGAGCTATGTCAGCGAAATTTGCAAGCGGCTTGGTGTCCCGCACGTCACATTGGTCCCTTCGGAACAAATCAGCGGCAATGTTCAATCCTCGGCTCGTGCTGCGCGATATACGCTGCTCGCAGAAGCGGCGGACCAGTGTGGTTGTTCGTTGATCGCCACCGCACATCATGCCGACGACCAGCTTGAAACGCTGCTGATGCGGCTGGCGCGGGGCAGTGGCGTCAACGGCATGGCAGGCATCCGCACACGAAACGGCAGGATCATACGGCCATTGCTCGATTTCAGGAAATCCGAACTGGAGGATATCTGCAAAACAGCTGCGGTACAGCCGATCCGCGACCTAAGTAATGACAATGCCGTTTTTGACCGGGTGGCTATGCGGCAATGGCTGGCGCGAAGCGAGCCTCCATTCGACCAATTCGCGACGAACCGGACAGCATCGGCGCTGGCCGATGCGGCTATGGCGCTCGACTGGATGACCGAAAGGTTGGCCGAACATCGAATAACGAGCGATAAAAACATTATTAGGCTTGATAACAAAGACTTGCCGAAAGAAATTCAGCGCCGTTTGCTTTTGCTGGCGTTGCAGCAAATACGTCCCGAGATCGCACCGCGCGGCGAGGCAATAGAACGGCTCATGACCGACCTGAAGGCAAGCAAAACCGCCACGATCGGCGATATTCTTTGCCACGGTGGAGATACCTGGCTTTTCACTCCAGCGCCACCGCGCCGCCACCATAGCTAATTTGGTCAATTTTTGCGGTTCGTTATATTGCCATTCACCGTTTCGAGCCTACATTAGGCCTGAACTCCGGTAGCCATTCGCGCCGGACGAGCGAACAAGGCTGACAAAATGAACGACGAACAGGACCCAAAAGGCAATCCGCTACTCCGCAATATGGCGATTTGGTCGGCGATTATCGTCGCCCTACTTCTGCTTGCGTCGATGTTCAGCGGCACGTCTGAAACCACCAAGGGTATCAGTTATTCGAGCTTCCGCGAAAAGGTCGAGGCAGGTGAAGTCAAGTCGGTCGCGATTGCGCCTGAGCGCATTACTGGTAAATTGCAGAACGACGAGACTTTTGCCACCATTCCCGTTCCGGGCGACAGTGGGCTTTATCCGCTGCTCGATGAAAAGGGCGTCGATGTTCAAGGCAAGGCGGTAGAATCACCTAGCTTGCTGCAATATTTGCTCATTCAGGCGCTACCGTTCATGTTGATCCTCGGCATCGCGTTCTTCGTTCTGCGCCAGATGCAGAAAGGCGGCGGTGCCGGCGGTGCCATGGGCTTTGGCAAGTCCAAAGCGAAATTGCTCACCGAAAAGCACGGTCGCGTGACGTTTGAGGATGTCGCTGGCATTGATGAAGCGCGTGAGGAACTGCAGGAAATTGTGGAATTCCTAAAAGACCCGCATAAATTTTCTCGCCTCGGCGGCAGAATCCCCAAGGGTGCGTTGCTGGTTGGCTCGCCGGGCACCGGTAAAACGCTTCTCGCCCGCGCCATTGCCGGTGAGGCCGGCGTACCCTTCTTCTCGATCTCGGGTTCAGATTTTGTTGAAATGTTCGTCGGCGTTGGCGCTAGCCGCGTACGCGACATGTTTGAACAGGCCAAGAAAAACGCACCGTGCATCGTTTTCATAGACGAAATCGATGCTGTCGGACGTAGTCGTGGCGCAGGCCTTGGCAATCAAAATGACGAGCGTGAGCAGACGCTGAACCAGCTGCTTGTCGAAATGGACGGCTTCGAAGCCAATGAAGGTATTATCATCGTTGCCGCGACCAACCGCCCAGACGTGCTCGACCCAGCATTGCTGCGTCCGGGCCGCTTCGACCGTCAGGTTGTTGTGCCCCGCCCAGATATCGATGGCCGCGTCAAGATTCTCGATGTCCATATGCGCAAGGTGCCGCTGGCTCCGGATGTCGATGGCCGTGTTATCGCACGCGGCACGCCCGGATTTTCAGGTGCCGACCTCGCCAACCTAGTGAACGAGGCGGCGCTGCTTGCTGCCCGCAGGGGCAAGCGCCTTGTTGCCATGCAGGAGTTCGAAGACGCCAAGGACAAGGTGATGATGGGCACTGAGCGCAAGTCGATGGTCATGACCGAAGACGAAAAGAAAATGACTGCCTATCACGAGGCTGGGCATGCGATCGTCTCGATTCACGAGGCCGCGTCGGACCCGATCCACAAGGCGACCATCATCCCGCGCGGTCGCGCTCTTGGCATGGTTATGCGCTTGCCGGAACGCGACAATTACAGTTACCACCGCGATAAAATGCACGCAAACCTGTCGGTATCGATGGGCGGTCGCGTCGCCGAAGAACTGATTTTCGGTTACGATAAGGTCAGTTCGGGCGCGTCGAGCGACATCCAGTATGCCACCAGCCTCGCCCGCGACATGGTTACCCAATGGGGCATGTCAGATGAGATGGGGCCATTGCAATATGAAGAAAAGCATGACGGCTATTTGGGTTATGGCATGTCGCAACGCTCGGCAATGTCCGACGAAACTGCAAAACAGATCGATGCCGAAATCCGCAAACTTGTCGAAGGTGGGCACAAGCGCGCGACCGATTTGTTGAAAAAGCACAACAAGCAGCTTCATTTGCTCGCGAATGCGCTGCTCGAATTCGAAACCCTATCGGGTGAGGAAATCAAGCAATTGCTCGAAACCGGGAAGTTCGAGCGCGACGATGGCAAGGTGATCAAGCCATCGGGGATACCGCAAATCGGCACCGCGATTCCGAAAGCCGGTCGGCGCAAAACGCCGACGGTTGGCGGGGCGACGCCGCAAGGCGTATAGTCGCCATCATTTATAGACAAAGCAGCCGATTAATAACGAGTTCATCGGCAGGCCGATAACCCTCTGCTTATGTGTATTAAGGGAGGCGTCATGGCTAAAATCGTTAGATTGGTGATACTTGGAGTACTTATCGCAGCTCCGGTTAATGCAGCGCCCGGCGACATGAAAATATCAACCTTTCTGGCAAAGGCCGATGCCCTGAAAGCCAAAGGCTTCATGGCGTTAGGGTCTTCCGACATCGCGATTTTGAAAACCGAAGGCAAAGCGGCCGGCGACGCTTACCGGGCACGTATCAAGTCCGATAAGACAAAAAGTCTTCCGCCCCATAGCTGCCCGCCGACACAGGCGTCGGTTGGATCAGATGATTTGTTATCGCATTTTCGAAGCTATTCAGCGGCGGAGCGTCAGCTGGTGTCGGTACGCACCGGCTTTGCCGATATGATGAAAAAGCGTTACCCCTGCAAATCATGAGTTAAACATTCCAAGCGCGGGCATCCTGCAGATTTTCGCCTTCCCAATGCAACTTTGACACTCTACGCCAGTTACCAGAGAGTGAAGAGGTCGCATAAAATAATGAACACGAAGCAGCTGGTCGTCGGCAGCATATTGTTACTGTGCGCCGTCCCCGCGCATGCGATGGATGCCGAAACCTTTTACGTGAAGGCTGTTGCCCTCAAGAAAAAGGGCATGGGGATGATGTTTTCCAAAGACCTGAGGCCGATGGCGCGGCAATTCGAAGCGGCGGCCGATTCGGTCAAGGCCGAGAACGAGCAGGCACGCGCGGTAGGCAACCCGCTGTATTGCGCACCCAAAAAATACAGGCTGACTGCCGACCAGTTTATCGCCGAATTCGGACGTATTCCGCAGGAGCGCCGCCGCAAGCAAACCGTGCGTGACGCTTGGCGCGAAATAGTCATTCGCCGTTTTCCCTGCTAGACGCGTCCTCGAAATAATTGGGGGATCGTAATGCCGATCTATTGCGACGAATCGGGAGGTGTCGGTCGCGGCGTCATGACTTTGGCAGCCGTTTCGATGGACGCGGAGGTTGCGGACAATGTACTTGACCGATTCCGCGAAGTTACCGGCATAACCGGCGAACTGAAGGGGAGTCGTATAGACCTGATCCAAAGGGCACTGCTTTTCGAACTTCTCGAACCTGGTGACTGGCACGCAACCGTCGGCATTGCGATTTCAGCACTCAAGCCCGAGCCCGGCGGAGACCGAGGTGACCACGACATCGCAATCTATTCGGCACTCTTGGACGACGTCATCGAATCCATGGTCGAAGCTCGTCCGGATTGTAGCGACGTAATCATTGACGATGGCCGCTACGGCATGGAGACATTGGCACTAGTGCGCAATGCGGTTGGTAGGCTGGTCGGGCCACTCGGCACCGCGTCGCTGGCGATGAGTCACACGTTGGCCGGCCTGCAACTCGCCGATGTCATCGCCAACAGCTTCTTTAACCGCGCGCTGGTGAACGATAGACAGGCCCGAATGGCCGCAATCGTCGCGCCTTTTTTGGAAACCGGCAAAATCAAACTCCGCTTGTTATCAGGTGACCCCGAGGGTGACGATCAGCGTCGCGAATAAGGTCAGTGCCGCAATCGCAAAAACCGAAAGCACGCACATCCGCCAAAAGGCCCCGAACCGCGATGTTTGATAGGCATGATGGATATGGCGATACATATGGATCGGTGGAACGAAAATAAGCGCCAGTCCGCCAATCACCTCGGTCCCCGGAAAGTTGATGAACAGCGCCGCGATGACCCCCAAAAGCATCATGAATGTAAGTGAATAGGTGACGAACACGGCATGATCGAACATCCGAAACCGCCGCCGCCAGAAAAATAGCAGCCACACAAAAGGTATCGAAATCGGGATCAGCGCCCAGCTGAACTTATAGGCGTTGGACTGCATTTTGTAGAGCAAAAGCTGCGGGTTGTCCCTGGCCTTCTCGACCGCCTTGTTGAGAGATTTCGCGCCCGGAAAATCGAGATCGGTAAAGCGAAATTCATTCTCGCTCGTCTCGCCTTTGACGAACGCATTGGCAGCGCCGCTCATCAACTTGAGACCCATCTTGTCGCCTTCGAGCCTTTCCTCAAGCGCTGCCGTTGGCTTGCCAGCCTTTTGCGCCGCGTCAATCTCTGCCTCCAGCTTGGCTATGTCGGTCTCCAGCTTACTTTTTCCCAGCTCAATCTTTCGCGCACCGAGTTCTGCCGTGCGAACGATCTTGCCTTCACCTTCATCGAGCTTTTTGAGTCTTTCTCGGTTTCGGGAAATTTGGCCATCCATCCATTCGTATATGACCGCGCCGTCGGCAATTGCCTCTTTCTTGTCCGCCTCCAGCTTGGCGATATCACCCAGGATTTCTTTACGATCCTCCTGATATTGCGCCTGCGCGACTTCAACGGTCACCTCAGGATTGATGCTGGCATCTTCCGGCACCAACCAGTTGAACACGGCGAATGTCAGGAAGACAGTAAACAGGAACAACGCCAGCGGAGACACAAACTTCGCCCGTTCACCATGGACATAGCGACGCGTCAGCTCACCCGGATTCCAGAATAGCATGGGTAAAGTGCGCCAGATCTTGCCGTCGAAGTGCAAAACGCTGTGCAAAATGTCATGGCCGAATGCGTGCAGCGTGCGGTGCACCTTCGCTTTTTGTCCGCACGCATGGCAATGGGAACCGATCAGGGTCGTCCCGCAATTCTGGCAATTACCTACGGCCGATTGACCTTCGCCAGAATCGGGCTCGACGGCGCCCGCAAGCACCGCGCCTGTCAATATATCCGCTGCCCCTGCCAGTTCCCCGCTCATTCAGGTTGTTTATCAGCGTGCCCGCCGATTGCCAAAAAGAAAAGGCCCGGACGAACCGGGCCTTCTTTATGTCACGATTTGCGCAAGCTTACCGGTCGTAATCGCGCTGCATTCCTGCACCACGCGCTGGCGCAGCCGCCGTCAGGCGAAGCGCTTCTGCAGACAGGCTGATCGAACCGATTTCATCGGCTTCTTCGTCTTCGTCGACCTGTACCTTCTGCAGCGACTGGACAAGGCCTTCTTGCAGTTGCGCAGGGTGAACGGTCTCTTCGGCAATTTCACGCAAAGCCACGACAGGGTTTTTATCGCGGTCGCGGTCGATGGTCAGCTCTGCACCGCCCGCAATCTCGCGTGCACGCTCGGCGGCGAGTAATACGAGGTCGAAACGGTTGGTGACCTTGTCAATGCAATCTTCAACGGTAACGCGTGCCATGCTGGCTCCTGATTCTTCGAATTTTCCGGAAAGTCGAGCGCAACTAGGGTTTGACGGCAAGAATGTCAATGAAAAGGGCTGGCTGCTTGCCGTTGGCTGCGGCAAGCACTAGGTCCGGGTCATGGCGGCCAAGTTACCCGGAAAGCATTTTCACGTTGCGGGTCACGACCTGCACCTGATCCACTCGCCCGAAGACCGGCTAGCCGCAGTGATTGGCCTTATCGCATCAGCACACAAAACTATCCGAATGTGCTTTTACATGTATGCCAGCGACCAAACTGGCGAACAGGTGCTGGAAGGTTTGGTAGCTGCCGCAAACCGAGGCGTACGAGTCCAGCTTATCATCGACAGTTTTGGTTCGAGTAACGTTACCGACAGCTTCTTTGATCCACTGTTGGCGGCTGGCGGCGAATATCACTGTTTCAGCACGAGAAAAGGGGCCGGCTATTTTATCCGCAACCATCAGAAAATATTGATTGTCGATGAAGCCCGTGCGCTCACGGGTGGCTTCAATATCACCGACCAGTATTTCGGTCGCAAAGGCGACGACAGCTGGGAAGATTTGGGCGTTATACTTTCGGGACCAGAAGTTGCACATTTGGTCGAATATTTTGATCGACTGGATACGAACTCGCAAGACGGACGGGTCCGGTTTCGAGGAATTCGCGCAATAATCCGAGAATGGCGTCCAGGTATTGGCGAGGTGCAATGGCTGTTAGGTGGGCCGTCGAACAGGCTTTCGCCTTGGGCGCTGGCATTCAAACGAAGCCTCGAAAATGGCAAGCGCTTCGACATCGCCTCGGCCTATTTTTCGCCGTCACAGAGCATTATCCGCCGGATTGCAAGGATCGCCAAACGTAACAAGGGGTCGCGGCTGGTGCTGGCGGGCAAAACCGACAACGGTGCCACCATCCCGGCGGCGCGGCTTACCTATCGATACCTTCTCAAGCGCAAGGCGCATATCTACGAATTCCAGCCACGCCCGCTGCACATGAAACTGATGGCGATCGACGACGTTGTCTATATCGGTTCGGCTAACCTCGATATCCGCAGCATGTTCATCAACATGGAAATCATGCTTCGGGTCAAGGACGTGGGCCTTGCCGACTATGTCCGCGAACTGATCGATGTCTTGGTGGCGCAATCGGAAGAGCAGACCGGAATCTTGCTTAAACAACGCGATAGCTGGTGGAGCCGAATAAAAGCCGGGTTGGCTTATTTCCTCGTAAACTCGGTGGATTACACGATCGGCAGGCGGATCAAATTCGGTCTGCTTCGCGACCGATAATCATTTTTTCCAGCCCCAGAACAGGTGGCAAGGGAGAATATTCCAGAACTCATAACCACTGTCGATCTTTCGGAAATGCGGAGCCATGAAATCGCGGGCGCGGGCGCGGAACTGGTAGACGAGGAAGGCACCGCCGGGGCGGATCGCTTTTGCCGTTTCCTCAGCTATCACCGCGCCCAGATTGCCGGGCAATGTCGAAAAAGGAAGGCCTGAAAGGATATAATCGGCATTTTTGAAACCGAACTGAGCGATAATCTCGTTCACATCGGCCGCAGACCCATGGACTGCAATAAAGCGGCTGTCGCGGAATGTTTTGCGCAGATAAGCGATGAAATCCTCGTTGAGATCAATCACCAGCAAAGTGGCGTCGGGGCGCATTTTGTCCAGCACCGGCTGGCAGAATGTCCCAATTCCGGGGCCATATTCGACGAACAGCTTGGTACTCTCCCAATCGACGGGTGCGAGCATTTTTGTGACTGTGCGGTCCGACGAGGGAATAATCGACCCGACCATCACCGGATGTTTAACGAACCCTTTGAAAAACACGCCCCAAGGTCCAAAAAACCTGGCTGCCCGGGCTTTGAAGCGGTCCAGCAATTGGGGCTTGGCCAACGATGATGATGTCATAAAATTGTCCGGAAACTGTTATTGTTTAGGCCTCTGCGTTTCGCAAAAATGTCATCTTTATGCAACCGCATTAAGCACAAAACGCATTTACGCAGGTTGCGTTCCGGCGCCAAACCCGCTTATGCGGCTGCTATGGCAACGCATCCCAAAGGCAGCGTCGCGGTGATATTCATCGCCCAGCGCACATCGGAAGACGATGCCGACTATGCGACTGCTGCCTCGGCGATGTCTGCGCTTGCCGCGATGCAACCCGGCTATATCGGCATGGATTCGGTGCGCGGGTCGGACGGCCTCGGGATCACGGTCAGCTATTGGGCGAGCGATAGCGACGCAAAGGCATGGCGCGACCATGGTGAACATGCGCTGATCCGCGATGCGGGGCGCGACCGCTGGTATACGCATTACAGCCTGCACGTCGGCGAAATCACTCGGAGCTATGATTGGCAAAAGTCATGAGCGCGGTACCCGCCATTCCCAACGGCCGTGTCGTTGTCCTATTCCTCGTGATGCTGTTGGCTGCGGCGGGCAATACGGCAATGCAATCCGCATTACCGGCCATTGCCAGCGAGCTCGACATGCCCGATGTCTGGGTTTCACTTGCCTTTAGCTGGTCCGCTTTACTTTGGGTCATTACTGCGCCGAAATGGGCGCGCATGTCCGACCGGCGCGGGCGCAAACAGCTGATGAGTGTTGGTATTATAGGCTTTATCGCTTCAATGGGCTTATGCGGGCTCGTGCTTTGGCTGGGACTGACGGGCATCATCGGCGCAGGCATGACATTTGTTTTGTTCGCGCTATTCCGCAGCCTTTATGGGGGATTTGGTTCGGCATCGCCGCCCGCCGTGCAGGCCTATGTCGCGGCGCGCACCGAACGCGCTGAGCGCACCAAGGCTTTGTCGATGCTAGCCTCCTCTTTCGGCGTAGGAACAGTTATCGGTCCTGCAACTGCGCATTACTTCCTGTTTCCGCCCCTTGGCCTGGCGGGCCCGCTCATTATGTTCGCCCTGTTCGGTGTTGGCGTTCTGGTTGCACTTCATGTGATGCTACCGAACGACACGCCGCGCTTTGCTGCGCGGGGTGAAGTGGCCACTTACCCAAACTCGGCCTCGATGAACTCGCCAAATGAAGAGGAAGTCGAAGGTCAGGCGTTGGACGCGGCGCTGCCTGACGCCGAAATACGACTTCCCTGGCGTGACGACCGCATGGTGGCATGGTTAATCGCTGGGCTGATCGGCGGACACGCGCAGGCGATCATCCTCGGGGTCGTGGGATTCCTTGTACGCGACCGGCTCGGGCTACACGACAGACCTTGGGAAGCGGTGCAGGCGAGCGGATCGGTGATGCTTATTGGCGCAATGGCAACATTACTTGCACAATGGGGGCTTATTCCCATACTGTCGCTCGCTGCGCGCAGTTCGGTGCTGCTGGGCTCGGTTCTGGCACTGATCGGAATCACCCTTACCGGATTCAGCCATGACTTTTACGGTATCAGCACCGGATTTGCCGTTGCCTCACTCGGGTTCGGGCTTTTCCGTCCAGGCTTTACTGCAGGTGCTTCACTTGCGGTCAGGCGACATGAACAGGGCGACGTGGCCGGCAAAATAGCCTCGATAAATGGTGCAGCCTATATTTTCGCGCCTGCTGTGGGAGTAGCGCTTTTCAATTATTGGGAGCCTGCGACCTTCATTCTCACTGCTCTGGCATTGCTTTTTCTGATTGTCTGGGGACGAGGGGCATTAGTCGTGCCTGAATCCGGACTTTCGCACTGATTTCGCACAAAAAAAGGGCCGACCGAAGTCGACCCTGAAAAAGTCTTTAGGAGAGGATGCCTATAAGGCAACCTTGATATGCCCTTGGTTTTATTTTTGTGCAAGTGCGAACAATGCAATTACAGTTGCGTGTCATGCAACTCTGTAATATTGTTTTCACAAGATATTCGCGCGATTCAGACAGTGCGGAATCTTATACTGCTATGTTGCAGCGCGATATATCCCCGGGAGACGTTCATGCGTCGATTACCCCCATTACGGTCTTTGGAAGCGTTTTTGCGCGTCGCAAAGCTTGGCTCGGCCAAGGCTGCAGCCAGCGAATTGTCATTGTCACCCCCAGCCCTCAGCCGCCGGATTAAGGCACTTGAGGATTTTATCGGCAAATCGCTGTTCGACCGGCGCGCGCAGGCGATGGTGATTAATGCAGATGGCGAACAATTGCTCGCCGCAGTCGAGCCCGCGATGGATGCAATGGCTGAGGCGGTCGAGGAACTGGCTGGGCGCGGCGGTGAATATCGACTTCGGCTCGGCGTTCTGCCTCTTTTCGGCACGCAACGGCTGATCCCGCGCCTCCCCGAATTACGTAAAGCGTTTCCGAAGTTGCATATCGACGTCGATACCTCCGGCCATGCCGAAAACCTGCTAGGCGACGTCGTCGATGCTGCCATCATCATCGCTGCCGAGGTCGATCCCAAACTATATAGCGTGCGGCTCGACCGCAATGTCGTTTATGCGATTGCCTCAGAGGAATGGGCAATGGAACACAACGTCAAAACTCCGGAAGATCTTACAAAACAGACGGTGATGGTCCATAGTGACATGCCGCTGATCTTCGATGCGTGGCGCGAAGCAGTCGGCTATCCCCGACTGAAGCCGGCTGCCATTGACCATATCGACAGTGGCCCGTTGATGCTCGAAGCTGCAGCGAACGGACTCGGTGTAGCGATCATGCACGGCAGCCACTTCTCCGACGCCCGCGACCCGCGCTTGACCAGACTGTTCGATATGGAAGTCGAGAGCCCTTACAGCTACTGGTTCGTCTGCCGCCCGCGCGCGCTAAAGCAACGGGCAGTGAAGATTTTCCACGACTGGTTGTTGAAGTCGGGGGTATAAAAAAAGGGGCCGGAAAATCCGACCCCTTTGATTTCAAAAAATACCGGAAAAGCTTAGCTGCTCTTGCAAGTCTGCGCACCTTTTCCGGCGAGCTTGACGTTGATCTGCTTACCGCTGCCCGAGAGCGAACTTTCGCCATCGGCGGATTTCATCGGGCCGGCGGGTGCGGCATCGGCGGCAGGCGCAGCTGTCGCACCGGCGGCGGGAGCTTCGGCAACCGGCGCGGTTACGCGGACGGCGGTGGCGGATTTTTCGCCAACGCGGATGTCGGCGGCCTCATTCTTGCCGAGGAAATCCACATAAAGGATGGTGTTATCCGCACAGCGATAAGTGCCGCTGGCGGTTATCGCAGGCGGCATTTCGACCGGAGCAGTAGGTGCGGCAGCGGCTTCGGTGCCAGCTTCGCCTTCTTTAGGGGTTTCGGACTTGTTGCATGCCGCTAACGCCAGCATGGACAACGGGGCGAGGATGAGGAGAGTTTTTTTCATGGTTTGCGCTATTTGCCGCAGCGCAATGATGTTTGAAAGTAAAATCACGCCGGCACAACGATTTTGTTGATGGGCCGAAAGGCTTGACCGGAACAGCGGCTAGCGCCATTGCATTGCCCATGTCGCAAGAAGCATCCGATCTAAATTTCGAACAAGCACTTCGCGCGCTCGAAGACATCGTCCACAAGCTGGAAAGCGGCGAAGCACCGCTTGATGAGTCGATCGCCTTGTATGAGCGCGGCAACCAGTTACGCGCTTTGTGCCAGCAGCGGTTGGACGCAGCGAAAGCCCGCATTGAAGCAATAACTCTTGGCCCTGATGGCTCGCCAAGCGGCACTGCACCGTTCGACGCCGGGTAAATCCGATGGCTGATGGTGCTTCTTCAACGTTACTTCACGACGCACTTTCGCAAATCGCAGCCGATGTCGATGCTGAATTTGATCTTTTGTTGGCGTTGCCCGGGGACGCCCGCGACCCGCTCTACGCCGCTATGCGCCATGCCGCGATTGGCGGCGGTAAAAGGTTGCGGCCCTTGTTGGTCACCGCGACTGCCTCTTTGTTTCACGCCGACCCCGACGTAGCACTGCGCGTTGGCACTGCGGTTGAGGCGATCCATGTTTATTCGCTGATCCATGACGATCTGCCGTGCATGGACGATGACGACATGCGGCGCGGCAAGCCGACTGTGCACCGTGCCTTTGGTGAGGCGACTGCGGTGCTGGCAGGGGATTCATTACACGCATTGGCGTTCGAAATATTGGCTAGTTCGCGCACGCATACCGACCCGTTTATCCGCAGCGAGCTGATTGCTGCGCTTGCACTTGCTAGCGGTCCTGACGGGATGGCGGGCGGCCAGATGATGGATCTGGAGGCGGAGAAGACAGTTTTCGATCTGCCAACCGTCACGCGGTTGCAGGCGCTCAAGACCGGTGTGTTGATTGCCGCAAGTGTCGAGATGGGTGCAATTCTGGGCCATATTCCGCCCGAAAGTCGCGCGCACCTTAAGGGCTATGCCCGCGACATTGGCCTCGCTTTCCAGATCGCCGACGACATATTGGACGTCGAGGGCGACCCTGAACTGGCGGGCAAGGCCCTGCAGAAAGATGCGCAGGCTGGCAAAGGCACATTCGTATCATTGATGGGCCTTGAACGCGCTAAGCAGCAGGCGGCGATGCTGGTCAATCAGGCGAACGAACATTTGAGCAATTATGGAAGCGAAGCCGACTTGCTGCGCGCCATCGCCAATTACATTACGCAAAGGGACCGGTAATGTCGCACAGAATAGGGGTTTATCCCGGAACATTCGACCCCATTACCTTGGGACATATGGATATCATCCGGCGCGGCGCAAAGCTGGTCGACGAGCTGGTGATCGGTGTTACGACAAACGTCGCCAAATCACCGATGTTCACCGACGATGAGCGTATCGAAATGGTAAAACGCGAGGTCGCGGCAATCGGTAACGGCAATATCCGCGTGGTCGGCTTCAACTCGCTGCTGATGGATTTTGCAGAATCGCTCGGCGCAACGACAGTTATTCGGGGCATCCGCGGGGTGACCGATTTTGAATATGAGTATCAATTGACGGGAATGAACCGCCAGCTCAACAATCGCGTCGAAACGGTGTTCCTGATGGCCGATGTGTCGCTGCAACCCATCGCATCGCGGCTGGTCAAAGAGATCGCCCTTTATGGTGGCGAGATCGGCAAATTCGTTACTCCGACCATCCGCGATCAAGTCGTTGCTCGCGTCGAAGAACTGGGTCGCAAGGGAGATTAGCTAGCCCGCC
This sequence comes from Sphingomonadales bacterium, assembly GCA_031400695.1. Lineage (GTDB taxonomy): Bacteria > Pseudomonadota > Alphaproteobacteria > Sphingomonadales > Sphingomonadaceae > Sphingorhabdus_B. The sequence goes on from JANNQI010000012.1 coordinate 170,933, forward strand.
TTCGCTGTCGTTTCGGCTTTGGCGGCAGTTCCAGATACTCTTCCGGCACATAGATTGCATAAGTTGCGAGCCGGATTTCGCGCACGAATTGCAAAAGGCATGTCGCGAGTAGCGCGAGCGCCAGCATGAACACTGCGACTGCCACCCACGCAGCCGACAGATTGGAAAGTCCCATCAAGAAGAGCACGCCGATCATGATACAAACGGTGATAGCGGACAGCACCGCGAACAGGATCGAAGAACCGACCACACGCATACGCTTCTCGATGATGCGCAATTCGCTAACTACGCGCTCATGCGCATCGCCTTCGGTTTCGGCATGCTGCCGCTGCAGGTCGCGTGAACGATCCACAATGCGCGACAGGCGACCGGTCAGGACATTCAGCAGGCTGCCGACCGCAACCAGCAGGAAAGCTGGGGTGAGCGCGGTCTGTAGGACCGAAATGACCACGCCCAGTTCGGGCCCGAATTTAGGCTCCATTCTGTTTCTCCGCGGCCAGATCGCGCAATTCGGTTTTTAACAGCTTGCCGATATGGCTTCGCGGCATTTCGTCGATGGCGTAAAGCGCCGATAGCCGCTGGGTTTTGCCGAGTTTGGCGTTCGTCGCTGCCAGAATCCCCTCCACATCGAACGTTACTCCCTTGGCGGGCGACACAAACCCCACAGGCGTTTCGCCCCATTTGTCGCTTGGTATTCCGATAACGGCGGCTTCCTCAACATCGGGGTGTTGTGTCAGCACCGTCTCCAGATCGACCGGATAAATGTTGAATCCGCCCGAAATGATCATGTCTTTGGCGCGGCCGACCAGTTCGACAAAGCCGTCCTCATCGACGCGCCCGATATCGCCCATCCGCTGCCATCGACCGCCTTCCTCGTCAAACCAGCTGGCCTCGGCGGTTTTTGCGGGCTGGTTCTGATATCCCGACATCATCGTTGGCGAACGCCCGACCAGTTCACCGATGCTTCCTGGCGGCAGGCGGCTTCCTTCCTCATCTATGGTGAACACTTCGCCGCCGGGTGCCGGCTGGCCGACGGTATGAAGCTTGTCGGGATATTTGTGCGCGTGGAGCAAGCAGACTACGCCGCCTTCGGTCATAGAATATATCTCGATCAGCGCGCCCGGCCAGCGGCGGACGACTTCGCTTTTCAGTTCGGCCGAAAACGGTGCGCTGGTGCAATATTTAATCTGGAAAGCCGACAGGTCGAAATCGTCGAAGCCTTCATATTCCATTAGCCGCTTATACTGGACCGGCACCAGCATCGTGTGGGTAATCCGTTCGCGTGCGGCTATTTCCAGATAGCGACCGGCATCGAATTTCGGCATCATGTGCAGCGTGCCGCCATAAGCCAAAGTCGGCATCACCAACGCGAGCGTGGTGTTGGAATATAAGGGCGTAGATAGCAATGTCTTCTGCCCCTGTTCACCATAGCCCGCATTCGTCCCGACCGCTGCATGCCGCCACCGCATGCCGCGCGAATGGACAATACCTTTGGGCGTGCCTGTGGTGCCGCTGGAATAAATGATGTTGAACGGATCGGCAGCGGTACAGCCTCGATCTTCCGGAACCGCATTTTCATCCACAATCCAATCGAAGATGTTTTCGAGCATGACCAGTTTGAGCTCAGGCAATTCCTCACCCGCAAGATCGGCAAGCTTTGCATTATCGACAAAGAGATGGATCGCGCCCGAATCGCGCAGCATCGCGTTCAACTGCCCAGCAGTCGCCGAAGTCGTCAGCGGTGCCGCGCATCCCCCTGCCCTTACCGCTGCCAGATAGGCCAGCGCGTAGCGAACCGAAGTCGTCCCGAGAATTGCGACTGCCTGCCCCTTTTTCAGCCCGTCACGCTGGAGCTGCACCGCCATTCGGTCGACCAGCGCCGAAACTTCGCCCCAAGTCAGGCTTTCTGTTCCGTCGTCCAGCGCAATGCGGTCAGGCCGGTCCTTTCCCCAATGAGCAATGAGGTCGGGATAGGAACCGAAGGGTTTTTCAAGTTCTGAAGACGGGTCAAAAGTCATTTTCACATCCTGAATTTCGTTTGAGAAATGTCAAACGATTCATTCTGTCTATGGGCCTGAAAACCTTGTGGAAAAATAACAGATTTCTGCCGCTTTCCCTTGGGTTTTGAACCCCCTTCCCCTATAGTATGTCAATGATCGAAACCCACGAAGAACCCACCGGCGACAGCGCCGCTAACCCCAACCAGAATGAATATGGCGCAGACAGCATCAAGGTGCTGAAGGGCCTTGACGCCGTGCGCAAACGGCCCGGTATGTATATCGGCGACACGGATGACGG
>JANNQI010000013.1:0-65790 GCA_031400695.1 Sphingomonadales bacterium
CGCCTATAGCCTTGGTGACGGTTTACGCCCCGGCTCAATCGCCGACGCCAATGACGAAGCGCAATTTGCCGAGCTCTACACGCTGGGCGAGCTTACCCACCGCGCGTGGAAATCCGATGTGCAGGTGATGATCGAAGGCCCCGGCCATGTGCCGATGCACAAGATAAAGGAGAATATGACCAAGCAGCTTGAGGTGTGCGGCGAAGCGCCGTTCTACACATTGGGGCCGCTCACCACCGACATCGCGCCGGGTTACGACCATATCACCAGCGGCATTGGCGCGGCGATGATCGGTTGGTACGGCACGGCGATGCTCTGCTACGTCACGCCCAAGGAGCATCTGGGCCTGCCCGACCGCGACGATGTGAAGGTCGGCGTGGTGACGTATAAGTTGGCGGCGCACGCAGCGGATCTGGCGAAGGGCCACCCGGCGGCGCAGGTGCGCGACGACGCGCTGAGCAAGGCAAGGTTTGAGTTCCGCTGGCGCGACCAGTTCAACCTCAGCCTCGACCCCGACACCGCGGAGCAATATCACGACCAGACGCTGCCCGCCGAAGGCGCCAAAACCGCGCATTTCTGCAGCATGTGCGGGCCGAAATTCTGCTCGATGAAGATTTCGCAGGAGGTGCGGGAATTCGCGCGGTTGCAGAACCAGCCAGCCGAAGGCTTTATTGCCGCCACCAATCCCTCTCCCCTTGCGGGAGAGGGACAGCTTGCCGCAGGCAAGCAGGGAGAGGGGTTGTCACGCAGAGGCGCAGAGAACGCAGAGGGTATGACCGAAGCAGAAGCCGAAGCTGGCATGGCAGAGATGAGCAAGGTCTATGACGAGACCGGGCGCGAGTTGTATATGGGCCAGGGCGATCGGGAGCATGATTGAGAGACGCGCGCCGTCACGGCAATTTTCCTTTTGCCGTGACATATTGTTGCAAATGTTTACGCTAAAGCCACTGCTGACCTCCGACTCGCTTAGTTTTTTGGGCAGAACGCGACAGGGCTGAGTGTTCCCGACTGGTTGTTTGCACTGGCGTTAGGCCGTGCGCCCCGAATCTCGGCCTGCAACAGGAGAGAGACATGAACAAGTTAATCAAGATTTGTATCTTTGCGTCTGCGGTCGCGAGCGCAAATGTCGCGCACGCACGAAGCTATGTGTTTCAAACGGTCGAAAAAACCAACGAGGCTGTTAGCGGTGCACGGCCCGATGGCACTGTGTTTGCTGGGCAAATGACGACTGGAACCATCGAAAGCACGTGGCAGGACGGCAAGAAAACGACCGGTACGTACAAATGCATGGGTGTCAGCATGCCGCCAAATGACTCGACCTACAGCTTCCGCATTGTTTGCGAAAGCACGGGCGCAGAAGGCAGTAGCTCGACGATTTGGGGATGCACCAACCCGGGCAAGGATACCGGAACAGTCCTGTGCACAGGCTGGGCATTTGGCAAGACCGGCATTTATGCGGGCAAACGCGGCACGATGACCTTTGCCGGTGCTGGCGGAAAAGGCAGCGGAACCGGTAACTGGGATATGTAGCCGCAATCAGCGATAGTCAGGGATGAAGCGAAAGGGCGCCGCGTCGGTAATATCGCGGCGTCCTTTTTTAATTGGAAACCGAGGGTTTTATTGCGACATGGGAGGCGGCCTGTCCGCTATAGCTTTAGCGAAGGCGGAAAGAGGCATGGCGGAGATGAGCAAGGTCTCGGCCGCGAGCGATATATGGGCGCTGGTGATCGGGAGCATGATTGAGCGGCCGAGTTGAATTGGACCGGATCGAATGACCGCTTATGATTACGAGCTCATGTTCAACCTCTCTTTGGTGATTGGCCATGCTGACCATCGAACGGAGACTAGTGGCTTTCCTGACAGTGGTAAAACCTCGACTGTCTTGAGGGCGGCATTTGTCACATGGTTGGTCGCATGTGAGGAAGCTCGCGCGCAAATTCGAACCAACGATCCAAAGGCTAGCTTTGTAAGACATGTAATTGAATTTTTGCCTGACGATGACGATCCAGCTTGGGAGCAAACAAACTCGGTGGGGTTTCATGCTTCACTGAAAAATAGAATGCGGGCTCTCTGGGGTATACGGATTGCCTTTACGCATTCAGATGGCGATATTTTAAAGATTGGAAGTTCTAATAACAGAGAATGGGCGGGATTTGCGCATTTATATGTCAAAGGTGTTACGATGAACGAAGACATAATTGACATGTCGCAAGCTGACTTGCACTATATTCATCGGAGCTTTGCTCAACTTCAGACGGTTCTGGTTTAGTTTTTAAGTCAACGATACCATCGACGTGGTTTTAGCAAGAGGATATGTCAAAGTTGAGCAAGGTCTATGACACGACCGGGCGTGAGCGATTTTTTGGCGCTGGTGATCGGATCATGATTGCGGTGGATCACATGCAAAGGGGGCAACATGAAGGATATTAACGCAATTGAAGCTCAACTCGTGAGAACATTGAGCTTTTTTCCTCGTGTCGATACAAAAGTATCAGGTCTTTTCACGGTAAACTCTGCCATCTTGACCATCAGTGCGCTCAATGTTGAGGCTGGCGACTTGCGCCACTGGTATGTTGCAATTCCGGGAATTTTATTGGTTATCGGGCTGATCGCATCATACATATTTCTTTATCGATGCAATTTTCCAGAATTGGAAGGCGGGCAGGGTAGCCTGATCTACTTCGCAGAGGTACAAAAACGAACAGAGCCTAGCTACGTTTCTGATTATGAAGCGGCAAGTGAAAGCAGTTACCGCGCCGACTTGCTTGGTCAAATCTGGCGTAACTCGCAAATACTCTGTATGAAATATGAGGCAATTGCTATGGCGATCCGGACTACCTTAGCAACGCTCGTTCCATTTGCGGCCTTTCTTATTATGACAGCGATCGAACACACCCGCCTGCCAGTTTTGAATAGCTAAACAATGGCACTAAAGGACGATCTAACCAACTCGGTCAAAGGCATTTTGGGCAAAACCTTCAAAGAGCGGGATGGGCAGAAAATCCCGACCTCTGAAGATATCTCGCTTACCGATGGAGCGGTTAAGCTTGATGCTGCATTTCTTTACGCAGACCTTGCTGGCTCTGGCATGATTGCAAAGCAATGCCCTTGGGATACCACAGCCAAAATTATACGTGCCTATTTGGACTGTGCCACGCGCATTATACGCGCGCACGGAGGAGAAATTCGCAGCTTTGACGGTGACAGGGTGATGGGTGTGTTCATTGGAGAGGCAAAAAGGACCAATGCTGTAAAATCGGCAATGAAAATACAGTGGGCAACCGAGCACATAATTGAACCAGAAGCTAAATCGAGATTTAACTCGGTAAAGAACAATGATGTCAAAATAAAGCAGGCCTGCGGTGTCGATGTTGGTATAAGCAGAGCCGTCCGCGCTGGTATCCGAAATAACAATGACATTATTTGGATTGGCCGCCCACCAAGCTTTGCAGCCAAACTCTCGGATAATCGTGAATACCCTTATTGTACTTTTATTTCCGAGGCCGTTTATAAGAACATGGCAGACGAAACTAAATTTGCGAACGGCAACAGCATGTGGGAAAGCCGCGCAACAAATTTCGCTGGCGTCAATGAAACCTGTTACCGCTCCAATTATTGGTGGAAACCATGAGGCATTCAAAGGTTGCCGTGGCAGTTCACTAATTCTCCGGCACCAACATCTCCACCAGCCGCCGCAGTTCTCCCGCTGTCGTTGCCCCACGACTACCTCATGACAGCCGATACCCGCCCCCGCGCAGCGTGGGCCTTTCACCGCGTCCCTTAAATTCCGGGGACAGTAGGTTACTCAGACGCTCACCCCAACCGCGCCAACGCTTCATCCAGCGCCTGCAAAAACCGTGACCGGTCGGCTTTGGCAAAGGGTGCGGGGCCTCCGGTGATGCCGTCCATTCCGGCGCGCAGGTCGGCCATGATCGCGCGCGTGGCGACGGCGCCGCCGATGGAGGCGCTGGTGAACAGCTTGCCGTTGTTGCCGATCACCACCGCGCCAGCCTTCAGGCACCGGTCCGCCAGCAATATGTCCGCGGTGATCACCACGCTGCGCTTGTCCGCTTGCTCCGCGATCCAGTCATCGGCGGCGTCGAATCTGTCCGACACGACGACCCGCGTGATCAATGGATGGTCGGGCATACGAAAGCGCGCATTGCTGACCAGCACCACGGGCACATTGCGGCGCCAGGCGACCTTGTAAATCTCCTCCTTCACCGGACACGCATCGGCATCGACCAATATGCGGGGCGACGGGGTGCGCAGCGAGAGGGGAGGCGATTTATGAGGCAGGGGATCGGGGCTGTCGGAAGTCATATTCAGTTCGGGGCTTTATACCGATTTAGCCCCCCGGCACCAACTTCTCCACCAGCCGCTTCAACTCGCTCGGCGTCGTGTGCCCTGCCACTACCTCATGATAACCAATGCCCGCCGTGCGCAGCGCTTCCTTCTTCACTGCGTCCCTTGCCGCCGCCGTGCCTTGATGGTGGCCGCTGCCCTGATATTCGATTGCGTGGACCACGCGCGCGTCGGGGTCCATTAGCGCAAAGTCGACGCGCTTTGAATTGATGCATCCAAAAGCGGCCGTGTCGCGGCTTGTCAGAAACTCGCCCAATGACACCTGCGCCATCACCTGCCAGCCGGGGTTACGCGCGATGACGGCGGCGTCGAGCGCCTTGAAAAGATTGACCTCGCGCCGGTTGAGCAGGGCGCGCGCGCTGAAATCGGCGGCCATCACGCAGGCGAGCTGATCGGTCGCGCTGCCATTGGCCTTCGCCGCCTCGGCCAGCCCGTCTTTCTTTAGCGGAACAAATTTGCCGCCTTTCTTGCCTGAATTACGCCCCTGCCAATAGGCTCTGCGCTCGGCCCGCTTCTGCCCCTCGACCAGCCGCTCCACAGTAATGCCCAAAACCGCACCCACCGCCAACACTGCGATGAGCACCAAAGGCCTGTCAATCAGCGCAAGAAGTTCGGGCGGCATAATGCCGATATGCTATGGGATGCTCAACAAATCGTCAACGCCGCCCCGCGACCACCTGATGACAGCCGATGCCCGCACGCAGCGCTTCCTTCTTCACCGCGTCCCGCGCCGCCGCTGTGCCTTGATGGTGGCCGTTGCCCTGATATTCGATTGCGTGCATTCTATCACCCGCCAAGCGGCATTGTCAGAGTGAGCGCGGCGCTCAACACCAGCGCCAGTGGCACCAGCACGGCGTGGACTCGCCGCGATGGCACCATGGCCAGCACGCCCGCTACGACGAGGCCAAGCCAGAAGTCGCGCATCGAAACGATCACCGGCCAGCTTATCCCGGGCTTTATCACGCCCGCTGCGATCAGGAGCGCATAGAGCGCCACAAAGCTGGTCCAGATGTACCGCTTGCGCGCTTCGTAATGCGCCGCGAGATCAACATTCTTGCGCGCCGCAGGTTCGGGCAATACTGCGCGCGCGGTCAGGTATAAAGCGACCAGTTGCGCGAGGATCAGCACGAACTGCCAAAGCTGCACGTCGGGGCCGGTCGAGCGCAGCGTGCGCCACGACGTCCACCATCCGGCAACGATGTTGAGCGTCACGAATGCCGCGACCGACAGCAACAGCCAGTCCCAGCGCACCTGTCGGCGCGCCACGATCAAATGGTGCAGGTTGGATATCAGCGTCGAGATCGCCAAGCCGGAAATGATCGCCAGCAGGCCGAGAACATATCCGCCTTGGTCCGTCATTTTCCCCCCATTCAGCTATGACCGATGCCACCGATATTCAGGTTATCACGGGAATCCCAGGGGTGCTATATAGATTACTCACTCACCCTCAGGCACCAACTTCTCTCGTCTCCGCCGCAGCTCTCCCGCTGTTATGTGCCCCGCGCTGCATGATAGCCGATGCCCGCCTTGCGCAGTGCTTCCTTCTTCACCGCGTCGCGCGCGGCGGCGGCGGCGGGACTCGCTGCCCTTGCCTTACCTGCCCATATCGTTACCGTGATTTCCTGGTCGTCGATGCCGCGTTCATATTTGCTGCGCAGGCGGTGGGGCGGACATCGATGCTGGCATAGGGGAGGCACCGAAATGACACTCGAACAGCTCAGCCTGATCGCTCAAATCCTCAGCGTGCTGCTGATCCCGGCTTCGCTGATCTTTGTCGGCATGCAGATGCGCCAGACCCATGCAATCGAGCGGGCCAACGCGCAGCGGCACGTGCTTTCGCAATGGCAGGATTGGATGAACTCGCTGGCGCAAAATGCCGAAGCCTTCGCCGACGTGCGGGATTGCCTGCATGACTATGCCGGGCAAAAAGAATTCAAGCGGCATCGGTTTTTTGCCTGGGCCTTTGAAAGCCTGTGGATCGCCGAGCAGACTCTTTATCAATGGAACGAAGGGCTGATCAACGAGAAGCCGTTCCTCGGTTCGATCAATGCTGTTATGGCGATCATCGTGACGCCCGGCGGGCAGCAATGGTGGGTCGATGCCCAAAAGCTGGTCGGCGGTGACATCCGGGATTACCTCGCCGAGCGGCTGGCCGGGAACGCTATCGACTTACCGCAGCAATGGCAGGACCTGGCAACGCATTTCCGGCTGCCTGAGACCGATGGAGCAACACCGCCGCCGATGCCATAATGTGGTGAGATAACCGTCATAGTGCGCTCATTGGCCGCCCCTTCAGGCACCAACTGCTCCACCAGCCGCCGCAACTCTCCCGCTGTTATCTGCCCCGCGACCACCTCATGAGTGCCGATGCCCGCCCCCACGCAGCGCTTCCGTCTTCACCGCGTGACGCGCGGCGGCGGCGCTGCCGCAGAGGGTGTGGCCGCCGCGCCAACCGCGCGGCGATGCAAATGCCAGGTTGCATGGCCCAGTACCGGCAACACAACAAACAATCCGGCGAACAGCGGGAGCATGGCGAGGATCAAAGTAACCGCGATCAGCACCGCCCAGGCGATCATGATCGGTTTGTTGGCGCCGAACACGCTCAGGCTAATGATGATCGCGGTGATGAAATCCACGTCGCGGTCGACCAGCACCGGCAGGCTGACCACCGTGATCGCAAACAGCGCCAGCGCGAACAGCCCGCCGACCACACCGCCAACGCCCAGCATTAGCAATGCATCAGCCGAAAGCAGCAAAGCCCCGGATTCCGAACCGATCCCGCTGTCCCCCAGAAAGATCGCGAAAATGCCGTGGGCCAGGATCATCCAGAAACTGAAGGCCACAAAGATGATGCCGCCCATCATCAACAATTGCTCGTCGCCCCGGCCCTTGAGCGCGCCGAGCACCGCGCCCCATCGCATCGGTTCGCCTGCTTCGCGCCGCCGGCTGACTTCAAACAGCCCGACGGCGGAAAAGGGCGCCAACAGGGGAAATCCCGCCATCAGCGGGATCAGCCACCAGCCCTGGCCGACGCGCGACAGGCCGTAAAGAAGGGTCAGGCCTCCGGCGACATAAAAGGCGGCAAAGAACAGGCCGAACAACGGGTAAGCGGCAAAGTCCCGCCATCCGGCGGCAACAGCGGAACTCAGGTCCCGCAGGGTCAAATCCCGTGCGAGACTGACCTGTGCCAAGGGCGAAGAAACGCTCACGATGTGAAGTCTGCCGCAAAGCGGCGACCGATGCAACCGCGCCCAATCGCCACGCTGCGATTCCTTCTTCACCGCCGCCTCAACGACATAATGACGTTAGGAAATGCGACGTTAGCGTGCTACACTCGCATCGGGTCGCGGAGGTGTCGTGTGTCAGTGCTTGTGCAAACAAGCGGCAGGCGGCACGCATTGGAGAGGACCTATATGAAAAAACTGCTCTTGATCGCGGCCTTGCTGCTGCCCGGCCCCGCTATGGCCAACACGCTCGACGTTATTACCTCGAAACTGAAGGACGGTTGCACGTTCGGAACCTATCTCGGCATCACCCGGGAGTTCAACGAAAGTTGGGGCAAGGCCAATGGGTATAATGCCCAACTGATGCTGCCCGTCCATAGCTCCGATTCGAGAATGGTTGTCTGGGTCGGTAACACGGCTTCGGCACAAGCGTTCGGCAAGGCGTGGGACGTGTGGCGCAATGCGATGGCCAATCCCAATTCGGTCGAGGCAAAATTGCAGGCGCGTTTCGATGCCTGCAGCACGCAAATCTCGCGGGCGAGTTACGACACCTATCAATAATCCGGCGAACGACGGCGGGGCCAGCCTTCGCCGTCTCGTCTACATGCGCCGAATACCGGGGAGCGGTTCGAAAAATTTAACCCGCTTTCCCCATCCGCCGCCAGCCCCACAGGCTGAGCGCCAGCATCGCTGCATTCGCACCGAAATCCAGCGCCATCCAGCGATTGAGTATCGGCACTTCGTAGACGAACCAGTAATTGAACCAGAAAAAGGGCAGCAGCGCGATTGCGTAGACAAGGAAGGTCTTGGCGGTCCACTGGCTGAACCAGATGAACAGCCCGCCCAGCACCGCCTGCGCGCCGAAACAGCCGATCATCAGCGCACTCGTCGCGCTCAGATGCTGATAGGCGGGGGTGAACATCAGCCGCTCGACCATGTGCGGTGCGATCAGGCACCAACCGCCGAGGACCAGATAGGGGAGCGCGATAAGGCGTTGCAGGAGCAGAGGCGTCATGGCGCTAACATAACGCAAGCCGGCAGGACCCGCAGTATGCGGCGGCAGTGGACCATTTCCCCGGCATCAACTTTTCCAAGCCGCCGCAGCAGCCCTCCCGCTGTTCTGTGCACCGCTACCACCAACCCTAGCGCGCGCGCCCGAATCTCTCGGCCACAACCGCCAGCGCCAGCGACACCGCGATTACCGTCACCCCAAGCGGGACCGACGCCGATTTGCTATAGGCCAAGACCCATCCCCAGTTGATGATCGACGCCACAGCGCAGGTCCACAATACCGGCCGCGCCCAGCCTTTCAGCAGCGCGAGACCGATGCTGCCGATTACGCCCGAAAATACCGCGATGGCAAACGCTGCGGTCACCCAGGACGGCATGATCTCGCTGCCCTCCGGCACCGCTTCTGCGCCCAGAACGCCGACATGCGCCAGATAGGCCTGCACGCCGACCAGATTGAACAATGCCCCGACCGCGCCGATGGCCCTCACCAATTTACTGTTCATTGTCTCACCCTCCCATGGTTCGAGCCGACAATATATCATCGTTTTGCGCCATCGTGAACAAAAGCCTTTCCTACAATGTTCTGTAGATGCCTGGGTGGCGGAATGACACATGACCCGCCAAGCTCCCTCGATTCCGCCTTGCGCGACGAACGCGTCCCGCGCGTTTTGACTTAAAGCGACAAAGGATACAGTTTTGGTACCTGCGGCGGTATCGTTTGAATCTTTAAGCCGTGTTTGGAAGCGAAATATATGAACGAACAGATCTTCAAAGCCACCATCATCGCCGCCGCAGCGGTATTCACCGCATTGTTCGCCTACTGGTGCATACCGCCCTTAATCGCCAATCCCGACATCATCGGGGCGCTCGCCGCCGGGTTCGTCAATCCTTATTCCAGCGGCTATTCCGCCGATGTTCTGGCGTGCTGGGTCATATTGTCGGCGTGGATTGTCTATGAGCGCCGCACGCTTGGTGTCCGGCATGGGCTTTGGTGCATCGCGCTCGGTGCCATTCCCGGCGTTGCTGTGGGCTTTGCCGCTTATCTGTTGCTACGCGGTCGGCAGTTGCGCATTAAGAAGGAAATTGTAGTGTAACTTGGTCCGCACGCGGAAATAGGGGTGAATTTTCATGCAACGACTGACCAAGGCGTTCGTGCTCGCCGCCATCGCATTCGCGACCACTGCCGTGCATGCGCAAGACGCGCCGCAGCCCGATGTCGCCACCGCCGAAGCCGTCCGCCTGATTGATGCCTGGGCCGATGCAGCGCAGGCTTATGGCCGCTGGCCTGCGCTTTCCATCGCCATCGGGGTCGGTGACAGGCAAGTCTGGTCGAGCGGCTACGGCTATCTCGACGCCGCGCGCAAAATTCCCGCCGATGGCAAGACGATTTATTCGATCTGCTCCATCTCCAAGTTGTTCACATCGGTCGCGGTGATGCAGCAATGGGAGGCGGGCAAGTTGCGCCTCGACGAGCCCATCACCACCTATTTGCCGTGGGCGAAGCTCCAGCCCGACGGCCGCGATTCGGTTCCGGTCACCTTGCGCGCCTTGCTCAGCCATTCCGCAGGCGTGCCGCGTGATGGGCGCACCGGATACTGGACTGGACCCGATTTTCCGTTCCCGGGCCAAGACGAACTCAAGGCCGATTATGCCAGCGCCAACCCGCTCTATCCGGTCGGCCGCGTCTACCAATATAGCAATATCGGCCTGACACTTGCGGGGAATGCGGCGGTCGCGGTTTCGGGGCAGAAGTTCGAAACGCTGGTGCAAGAGAACGTGCTCACTCCGCTTGGCTTGAGCGATACGCGCCCCACTTTCCCGATCGACCAGCTCGGCAAACGGCTTGCGGTCGGCTGGGGTCCGCTCGACCGCGACGGGCAGCGCAAGCAGCTGAAACCGTTCGATACCAAGGCCATCGTGCCTGCCGCCGGTTTTTCCAGCACTGCAGAGGATCTGGTGAAGTTCGGACTATGGCAGGTCAACCTGTTGAAACAAGAAACCGTGCCGGTGACCCCCGGCGTCCTGCGCCCGAGCACCTTACGCGAAATGCAGCGGGTTCAGTTCAGCGACGACGTGCGCAAGGGCAGTTTCGGGCTCGGCTTCGTGGTCGAGAAGGAAGGCGGCAAGACCTATGTCGGGCATGATGGCAGTTGCCCGGGATATAAAAGCGTTCTGCTCGTACGGTCCGACAGCGAAACCGTGGTCTCGGCATTGACTACAGACAGCGACTCGATCTGGAACGCGGGCGTACAGATCCACAAATTGCTCGACGCGCGCCGTGGCCATGCGTTCATGGGCACGCCGCCAGCAATCATTCCGCTCGAGGATTATTCCGGGCGTTATCTCGACAATGTCTGGACCAACGAGACGGTGATTTTGCCTTGGAACGGCGGCCTCGTGATGCTCGATTTGCCGACCAGCCGTCCGTCCGATAATCTCAGTTTCCTCAAACCGTTCGCTCCTGACCGTTTCCGCGCGATCGCCGACGATGGCAGCGAAATGCACGAAGTGACCTTCCGGCGCGATGCTACAGGCAAAGTGCTTTCTTATGAATATCACCACAACCGCACCGACCGCGTAAGCGGACCCGCCGCCGAAGACCGCCGCAAGGCAGGCGCAAAAATAAGATGATTGCGCCTGAACCCAACATCCCTATGAATGGTCCACTGATATGACCATAAAAACAAAAAGCCCGAACTGGTTCGGCATCGGTATGGACGCATGGGCGCTTGCCGCTGAATCGAACATGGTAATCGCGCAGCGCATGGCTGCACTGACTTTCGGCGGACCTGCTGCCTTGAAAGAGGCGGAACGGATGGTGTCGGAAAAGGTCGCGGCGAACGTGACGCTTGGTTTCGACCTGATGACCGGCAAGCTTGGCGCCAGCCCCGAAGCAATCGCCAGTAACAGCATCGCGCATTATTCCCGCCGCGTCCGTGCCAACGGACGGCGATTGGCGAAGTGACCCGGCTGGCGCTGACCCAGATGGTCTATGCGTCAAAGCCCTTCGGGTTCAACGCCGCTGCGCTCGATGACATATTGACCGTCTCGCGTTTCAACAATACGCGCGATGGCATAACCGGCGCGATCACTTCCGCAACGCCTGCACAGAAATTGGCGATGTTCGAGCTATTGGCGGCAGAAGCCGTTTAATAGTTGCCATTTCCGGCATCACGCTGCCGCGCTTTGCTCCGCTTTTTCGATAACAGGACGCCGCCGAAAATGACGAGCGCCGCCATCACGGCAATAAGCGAATAGGCGATGATCAATCTTGTTTCCACGTTGCGGCTCCGGTTGCGGCTTACCCAATACTGGCTCGGTGCGCGTGCCGCCCATACACGCATTGGCGCAGGCAGTTGCATTCATAATGGCCGGTCCGGTGGATTTGTTCCCCAACCACCCATTTGGGCGATAGACGGGAGCGAGGCGAAGCGCATATCATGTGCTTCAGATTGATAGGAGTAGCGATATGGCAAATGTTATTGGCCTCGGTGGCCTGTTTTTCAAATCAGCGGATCCGGCAGCGACCAATGAATGGTATGGCCGAGTGTTGGGCATCGCTGTCGAGCCGTGGGGTATCGTATTCACCCCCGAAGCCGCCGCCGCACATCCCGGGGCGGCGACGGTATTTTCGGCTTTTAAAGCCGATACCGACTATTTTGCGCCTTCAGACAAGGAATTCATGTTTAACCTGATGGTCGATGATCTGGATGGCATCCTCGCCCGCTGCGCCGAACATGGCGTAGAGCCGGTGAGGACCTTCCCCGATGAAGCCAATGGCCGCTTTGCCCATATCATCGACCCCGAAGGCCGCAAAATTGAGCTTTGGGAGCCGAAGCCCATGTAAAGCGGGCCGATGGAGCGAGGGAACACAGAACGCCGATGGGTGTTAATTCGGACATATCACCGGAGACCCCAATGACTGATATTTTTTCGATCCTGAAATCGGACCATGACTTGCACCGCAAGATGCTAACGAAAATCGCCGAAACCAAGGGCGATACGCCCGAACGCCGTGAGCATTTTGAAGCTTTCCGTGTCGAGGTGACGGCGCATGCGGCCGCCGAGGAGCAATCGCTCTACGCCACGATGTTGGCCGATCCCGCATTGCAGGAAGACGGCCGCCATTCGGTCGCCGAGCATAAGGAAATCGATGACATGCTGGGCGAGTTGCAGGAAACCGATATGGCATCGGGCGCATGGCTCAACAAGTTCAAGGAAATGCGTCACCGTTACGAACATCATATCGAGGAGGAGGAAGAAGAAATGTTCCCGGCCGCGCAAGAGGAGTTCAGCAAGGCGCTTGCCAACGAACTGGGCTCTAAATTCGACCGCCGCAAGCCAGCCGAACTCGAAGTCGCAGAAGCCAGCGATAACGGCGGTGATAAGGAATAACGCACGGGATACGCCTTCCGGTTTGCTAAAGCTGTGGAAAAGGCGTAAGAGGACGAATGCACTCGTCGACCGCGACGGAATTTGAAGGCGCGTTTCGGACGAAAAGACGGGGCGCGCAAACTTTTCCTACCACGACTTGGCTACCCGCATGGCGCTGTTGCCGTGCGGCAACCTGTTTCGTGAAAGGAACATCATTATGCCAGTAGGCACCGTAAAATTCTTCAATGCCGACAAAGGCTATGGCTTTATTGCACCCGATGGCGGCGGCGATGACAGCTTCGTCCACATCTCGGCGGTCCAGGCCGCAGGCATGCACTCGCTCGATAAAGAGCAGCGCGTGAACTATGAAGTCGAAATCGGCCGTAACGGCAAGGCTTCGGCAATCAACCTGTCATCGGCAGATTGAGCTAAAAGATTTGGGGGCCGCAGCGATGTGGCCCCTTACTCATTAAGTACTTCGGCGCTCGTGCAAACGGCGATCACCTTTGCGGCGCTCTGGCCCACTATAACCGGGTTCGGTTGCCCCGCGGCGATCAGTATCTCGCCGGTCGCCTTCGTTGCCTCTTTTATCCTGCTCGTCAGGCATAAGTTACCCCATAGTTAAAGTCATGTTACCTTAAGTGACAAGGATTAATATATCCTAAGGCATAGGAAATCGAGCGTGACCGCCGTCACGCCATTTTTTCCGCCAATATCCAGGCCCAGACCGCGATCGTGGCAATGCCACCAGCGAATGTTGCAATGACCGATTGGCGAAGCAGGCGGCTCTGGGCATCGATCGACGCTATGAATGCGGCGAACAGCCGCTGGCGCAAGCCTTTGTCATCACCGTCGAGCCCTTCGCTGTCAAATTCCTCACCGAGCAGCAGCGCCCGCAGGCATAAGGCGCTCGAAACGATGAGCGGCATGATGCCGATTAAACTGGCGATGGTCAGAATAGGCTGCGTCGCTGCATCGAGACTGAGCGGAGCGCCCGGGCTTGCGGATATAGGATGCGTCCCGATCGTCACCATCAAAGCGTTAAATGCCAGCATCCCGCCGATCCGCACCGACAGATCAAGGTCGCGATTCTCCAGAAATTCGAGATCTGCGATAAATCCCGCATCGGGCGGTGAATCTCGCATTACCTGAAAAGCGCGCAGCCGTGCGCGGAACGATCGCTTGGTCATGTGGCAAGCGATAACCCCGCCAGTGCTGGGTGGCAATCGGCGCTAGTCGAACAATTCTTCGAGAAACGATTTCTTGCGCTTCTTGTAAGGATTCCCGTGGGCATATCCCTCGGGATGACGGCTGAAATCGGGCGGTACATATTGTGGCTGAGCCGGAGATGCAGCGCGCGTTTGAGGTGCGGTTTCAGACGCACTGCGCTCAAGTATCTTGTCCAGTTCGCCCCGGTCGAGCCATACGCCGCGGCATTGCGGGCAATAATCGATTTCGACACCTTGGCGGTCACTCATAACCAATGCAACCTTGCACACGGGGCAGGGCATTCCAACAGCAGTATTCATCTCGGTCGCTCCTTCAAAACATTGAATGAACGGTCCGACATCGCCATTGTTTCAGCAATAAAAGCTGTTGCAACAACCAGAGGGGCCCGGCCCGTTTGATTGAATTGGGAAACCGGGACCTGATTTTCAAGCCTTGCAGCTTAGTTACGGATTGCCGGTATTATCCATGCCAGCGAGAGGACAGCTATCGCAAGGAATAGCGATATTCCCAAAACATAGCGAACGCCCTGATTTTTGACGCCCGCGCTTGCTTCTTCTTCGGTTACGTCGATGTGGTCGCCGTGTTTTTCCATCGTTTAAACTCCTCAAAACCGAATAACCGGCATCATGCGCCATCGTTCCTGCGATGTTAAGTGCTTTTGCGAAAAGGCCAGTTGGTAACGTTGCCGACCCACAACGCCATCCAGATTAGCACGGGCTGGAATACAAGGCGCGGGCCATGATACCACCATCCCAAGTCGCGTCCGCCGATTGCGATATCTCCCAGCGCATGATTGAAATTGGCCGGCCATACGCACAACGCGTACAGCGCCAGACCAATTCCCGCCGCGCGCCTGACTTGGGGGATAAACAGACCGATTGCGCCTGCAATTTCGGCAATACCGGTGAAGGCAACTACCTCCGGCGCGAAGGGCACCCAGGCCGGTGTAATTTGGAGGAAACCCTCTGGCGACTTCAGATGCAAGACACCCGCACCGAAATAGAAAATCGCCAATATTATCCGCAGGATTTTTTTGACCATATCGCAGTTGTCGCGCAACAGGTTGCAATTTGCAACCATGTCAGTAAGCTTTTTGACCATAAGAGCGGAGAGACGAATATGGTGCAGGCGGAAACAACCGTTGATGTTTTGATCGTGGGTGCGGGTTTGTCCGGAATTGGAGCCGCCGCGCATCTGACGATGCAGTGCCCCGATAAAAGCTATGCGATTTTGGAGCAGCGTGCCGATATCGGCGGGACATGGGATTTGTACCGCTATCCGGGGATTCGCTTTGATACCGATGTGTATACAATGGGTTATCGATTCAAGCCTTGGCGCAACAAGAAAAATCTCGCCGAAGGGGCCGATGTCCGCGCCTATATCTGCGAAACCGCCGATGAATATGGTATCGCCGCAAAAATTCGTTTCGGACACCGCGTAATTTCAGCCGACTGGTCGAGTGCTGACGGCTGTTGGACCGTCATGGTTAAATGCGATTCAGATGACGACACCGTTACGTTCAAGGCCAACTTCCTATATTTGGCAGCGGGCTATTATGATTATGACGCGGGCTATCGCCCCGAATTTCCCGGCGAGAAGGATTTCGCCGGACAGATTGTCCATCCGCAGCATTGGCCAGAAGGTCTTGACTATTCAGGCAAGACGGTGGTGGTCATTGGCTCGGGCGCGACCGCAATTACCCTGGTTCCAGCGATGGCCGAGACCGCCAAAAAAGTCGTGATGCTGCAGCGCACACCGACCTATTTATATCCGGTCCCGCAAACCAGCCCGCTGGACACGTGGCTGCGAAAGTTCATGCCGGCGAGTGCAGCCCATGCAATAACCCGTCACTGGAACATCCGAGTGCAGCGCTTCGCATTCAGGATGTCGCGTCGAAATCCGGACCGAATGAAGCAGCGATTGCTAAAATGGACGCGCGAAAGGCTGCCCGCCGACTACCCGACATTTGAAAAGGATTTCGTTCCGCCATACAATCCTTGGGAACAAAGGGCGTGCGCGGTACCGGAGGATGATATTTACAAAGCTATAGCAAGCGGGAAAGCCGAAATTGCGACCGACTATATCGATCACCTTACGCCAAAGGGGATAATGCTGAAATCAGGGCGCGAGCTTGAAGCCGATATCATCGTCACAGCGACCGGGTTTAAGCTTGTGACGTTGGGCAAGATGGCGATGCGCGTTGACGGCGAACCGACACGGATGTCTGAACATTATTACTACAAAGGGGCAATGTTCAGCGACATTCCGAATATGGTCAGCATATTCGGCTACGTAAATGCCAGCTGGACGCTGAAATCGGATATTGTCGCCGACTATGTCTGCCGCTTGCTGAAGGTGATGGACGCAAAGGGCGCAAAGATCGCCAACCCGAAACTTGGCAAGACGGATATGCCGCGGATGCCCTTTGTAGGGGAGTTCTCATCGGGTTATCTCGCGCGCGCCGCCGATAATCTTCCGGTGAATGGCGACCGCCACCCCTGGCGCGTTCTGCAGCATTACGCAGCCGAGAAAAAGATACTGACAAAGGACCCGGTCGACGATGGCGTGATGGTGTTTTCGGGACCGACGGCGGTAGCGAAAGCCGAGCCCGTTGAAACGCTGATAGCGGCGGAGTAGCTAGATATCGGTATCCCGAACCGTCGCGGCTACACGCCGTGTTTCGAAAACAGGATCGGGCGCAATGATGTGCGTGCGGCGTTTTACGACCCATATTAACAGTGCGAGGCCGAGCAGCGCCATGACCGCCATGCCGCCCATGAACCAGCCGGTAAACATCCGCATCTGCGCAGCGTGGGCCAGCAATTCCGGCGGCTTGTCGGCGGCATTCACGTCCCAATATTCAATCTCGAACTTGCCATTTTCGGGCCGGTACATGCGGATTTCGGAGCTTATCCATTGCTTGCCGTCCTTTGTTGCAAAAGTCAGGTTGACCTCGTTCTCGTTCGGGCCGAGCAACTCGGCCTTGGGCTGGTAAATCGCGGGCACCAGCGGCGGTGATTTTTTAAGCAGCGCCGACATTTCGGTAAACTGGATGCGGCTATCGTCGACAAAGGTTTCCGACATGAATTTCTCGGCCGCAGCCTGATCGCCACGCTTCACCGCTGCCAAAAACGGCGTCGTCACGGATGCAACATCCTCGGGCAACGGCACCTCGTTCACTGGCGCACGGTTGCAGGCGGAAAGGCCGAAGACCGACAGCGCCACGGCCAGAACAAGAAAAATACGTGGCATTTCTGAAATATCTCCCGTTTCGGCCCGATTGCCGCTATCGCAGCCTTCATGCGTTATGACGATTTGATCCAGCCTGACAACGGCCAACCTGCAACCCCCATCCACATAATCGACAAGGACGGTTTTGAAGCGTGGCTTGCCACGCAGCCCGACACCGTCCGCACCGCCGTAAAAGCGCAGAAATTCGAAGGCGGGGCTAATGATATAGCCATCCTGCCCGGCGACAAACCCGGGGAATGGGCTGTAGTTGCAGGCGTTGCGGATGCGACTACGTTGGGAGTGTGGAACTTCGCTAAGGCGTCGGATAGCTTGCCAGAGGGTACTTACCGATTGCCTGATGCCGATGCAGGCGACGCAATGCTGGGCTGGATGCTCGGGCAATATCGCTATCACGAATATCTTAGCGAGCCGAAGGTTTCCGGCGCGCGGGTTCTGCTTGTCAAGGAACCAGGTCGCATTCGCAACGCCGCGCATCAGGCTGCTGCCACCTCGCTCGTCCGCGATTTGGTCAACCGGCCTGCTGGCGATTGCGGGCCGAATGCGCTGGAGGCCGAGGCGAAGCGTATTGCCAAAGCCCATAAGGCGGAAGTTACCATCGCCAGCGGCGAGGCGCTGGAGACCGGTTATCCGCTGATACATGCTGTCGGCAAGGCGGCGATGCGCGAACATGCGCCGCGCCTGATCGAACTCGAATGGGGTGACCCACGGCATCCACGCGTCGCAATAGTGGGTAAGGGGATTACCTTTGACAGCGGCGGGCTCGATATCAAACCTGCCAGCGGCATGCGGATTATGAAGAAGGATATGGGCGGTGCGGCGCACGCGCTGGCGCTTGCCGAGCTTATCATGGCCGCGCATTTGCCGGTGCGGCTGCATATGCTTGTCGCGGCGGCGGAGAACAGCATCGCGGGCAACGCGTTCCGGCCGGGCGATATCTTGAAGAGCCGCAAAGGGATTACCGTCGAGATCGACAATACCGATGCCGAAGGACGGCTGGTATTGGCCGACGCGCTGACGAAGGCGATTGAGAACAAGCCAGTTTTGATCGTCGATTTTGCCACGCTGACTGGTGCGGCGCGGGTAGCTTTGGGTCCTGATTTGCCTGCAATGTTCAGCAATAATGACGAGTTCGCTGACGCGTTGCTTGGTGCAGCGAAAACTGCCACCGACCCGTTGTGGCGGATGCCGCTTTGGGCGCCTTATGCTGACATGCTCGACAGCGACATTGCCGACACCGCAAACAGCGGTGGCGCATTCGCGGGCGCAGTCACCGCAGCGCTCTTCTTGCAGAAATTTGTGCCCGACGATGTGCCTTGGGTGCATCTCGACACCTATGCGTGGCGGCCGACGAGCAAGCCCGGACGGCCCAAGGGAGGCGAGGCGCTTGGATTGCGCGCGGTATTTCGGTATTTGACGGAAACTTATCCGGCGCGCTAAGGGAATCTTGTGCATTTATTTATATTTGTCACCCTCGCGAATGCGGGGGTCCATGGTCTGACATGGCCATTTAAACCGATGGCTTAGGCCATGGATTCCCGCCTTCGCGGGAATGACAATATGTGGGGTAGGGGTGAAGTAATTGGCCAACAGCCAAATCAAATCGGGCGAGCGGCCTACCTACAAGCTGACGGGGCACAGCCTTGTTGGTGACAAGCGGACGACGCCGATCCGCGGCGACCTTGCCGACATCAGCCTCGCGGGCAAATTGTTCGCGCCGCATTACGCGGTTCCGATGCTGCGCACAGGGATAGCGCCAGTCACCGAAATCCACGCCGAAGCGCACGCCACCTCAATGCCGGTCAGCGCGTTGATGCATGGTGAGGAATTTGCGGTGCTCGATGTGGCGGGCGAATGGGCGTGGGGCTATTGCCTGCACGACAATTATCTCGGCTATCTACGCTTTGCCGAGCTAGGCGAAGATTTCGACGCGACGCATATCGTCAGCGCAGCGGCGACGTTGCTGCTCGCTGCACCGACGACCAAGGCGCCGGTGCTGGCGCGCTATCCGATGGGCGCGCAACTGCTCTGCGGTGAGGCAAGTGAATGCGGCAAATATCTCGCGTGTGAAAACGGGTTCATTCCGCTGGTGCATTTGTCGGAAGTCGGGGCGGTCGAAGCTTCCCCCGCCGACCTGGCTGAGCAACTGATTGGCACGCCCTATAGCTGGGGCGGGCGCAGCGGCGATGCGATTGACTGTTCGGGACTGGTGCAGCTGGTGTTTGGGCTAAAGGGCGTGCTTGCGCCGCGCGATGCCGATATGCAGCAGGCGGAATTTGGCGAGGATTTACCCGAAGGCGAAGCGTTGCAACGCGGTGACCTGGTGTTCGTCCCCGGCCATGTCGGTATCATGGCCGAGGCGGAAAACATCATCCACGCCAACGGCACCGCGATGGCAGTGAGCGTCGAGCCGCTGGCCGATGCGGCGGCAAGGTTTGCTGAGCATGACGAGGCGATTGTAGCACGCAAGCGGGTGGCAATTTGACCAAATCCATCTTCATCGACGGCGCAGCCGGCACCACCGGCCTCGAAATCGCGGAACGACTCGCAGGCCGCGCTGAATTCACGCTCATCACCTTGGACGACGACAAACGCAAAGACCCCGCCGCTAAGCGTGAAGCCTTGAACGATGCCGATTTCGTCATCCTCTGCCTGCCCGACGATGCCGCGAAGGAAGCGGTGGCGATGACCACGTCGAAACACACGCGCATCATCGACGCATCAACCGCGCACCGGGTTGACCCGCATTGGGCCTATGGCTTTCCCGAATATCGTAAGGGCCAGCATGACCGCATTGCGGCCGCGCGGCTGGTCAGCAACCCCGGTTGCTACCCAACCGGTTTTCTGGGGCTGGTCGCGCCATTGGTCGCCGCCGGCCTGATCCCCGAGGACTGGCCCTATACCGTCAACGCGGTGTCGGGCTATTCGGGCGGCGGAAAGGCGCTGATCGAACGGTTCGAGAGCGATGCGGGCAGCGATATTGGTTTCCGCACCTACGACCTCGATTTGCAGCACAAGCATGTGCCCGAAATGCAGACGCATGCAGGTCTCGGCCTTGCGCCGATCTTCTCCCCCGCCGTGGTCCGCGCCTTTCGCGGCATGATGGTCGAGGTGCCGCTGCCGATTTCGGTCATGCCGGGCAGCGACAGTCCTGAGGAAATGCGGAACGCGCTCGCCGCGCATTATGCGGGTTCGCCGGTGGTGCATGTCCATGAAGAACTCGCGCCGTCAGAGCTGCTGATCCTCAACACGCAGGAGCCGTCCGACCGGCTCGACCTTTATGTGCTGGGTTCGCCCGACAATACGCAGGTGCGGTTGCTGGCGATGCTCGATAATCTCGGCAAAGGCGCAAGCGGCGCGGCGGTGCAGAATTTGAACATCATGGCCGGTTTGGACGAGACGAGCGGGTTGCGGTTGTGACCGAGTTTCAAATCCGTCTCAGGCGACGAAATATTCCGCCGACCGATTTGATTGAAGACATACAAAAGGTAGCTCGAGAGTTGGGAACCGACGCTCTGACTGCACGCCAATACGATGAGCGCGGCTTGTTTGGCGTTAGAACAATTCTTCGGAAGTTTGGAACTTGGAATGATGCTTTGATAGAAGCGCAACTGACCGTTTCAAACAGGCTAGATATTCCAAATGACGAACTATTTGAAAACCTTGCGGCCGTCTGGACCAAATTAGGCAGGCAGCCGTTCGGACGAGAAATGTCCGATAAAGACCTCGGCTCGGTCATTTCACGTGGCACTTACGAAAAACGGTTCGGTTCTTGGAATAATGCGCTCTTAGCCTTCGCGGAATACATCAATTCAGGCAGAGACAGCTTTGACGCTGACATATCTCAAGAGACTAATACGACGAAGTCGTTTGCAACGGTTCGACGAACCCCACGCGATATCAACTGGCGGCTAAGGGCAAAAATTTTGATCAGGGATTCGTGTATCTGCAAAATGTGCGGAAACAGCCCTGCGAAAGACCCTGACGTGGTCATGCACGTTGATCACATATTGGCGTGGGCCAACGGCGGTGAGACTGTCGAAGAAAACCTTCAAACGTTGTGCGCCAAATGCAACATCGGGAAGTCCGACGTGATTTTTTGAAACTCAATAAGGCGGCTTATCAAACCCCTTCGGGCTCGCCGTAAATATCTCGCAGCCGTCTTCGGTAATGCCGATGCTATGCTCGAACTGCGCGCTCAGGCTCCGGTCGCGGGTTACTGCCGTCCAGCCGTCTTCAAGCACCTTGCCCGCGGCCTTGCCGATGTTGATCATCGGCTCGATGGTGAAGATCATGCCGGGGCGAAGCTCTGGCCCGGTCCCCGGACGTCCGGCGTGGACGATTTCGGGGGCGTCGTGGAATAATTGGCCCAGCCCATGCCCACAGAAATCGCGGACGACGCCGTAGCGGTGCTTTTCGGCGTGGGTCTGGATCGCGTGGCCGATATCGCCGACATGGTTGCCGGGCTTCGCCTGTTCAATGCCGAGCATCAGACATTCATAGGTCACATCGACGAGGCGTTTGGCCTTTACCGGCACGTCGCCGACGAGGAACATGCGGCTGGTGTCGCCGTGCCAGCCGTCCAGTTGTGGCGTCACGTCGATATTGACGATGTCGCCGTCCTTGAGCTTTTTCTCCGACGGGATGCCGTGGCAGATGACATGGTTGATCGAAATGCAGCAGCTATGCGTATAGCCGCGATAGCCCAAAGTCGCCGGAACCCCGCCGCCGCGGATCGTCATTTCGCGCACGATATCATCGAGCTCTTCGGTGGTGACACCCGGCACGACATGCGGCACCAGCGCGTCGAGTATCTCCGCCGCCAGCCGTCCGGCCTTGCGCATGCCTTCGAAGCCCTCGGCCCCGTGCAATTTGATAACCCCGTCGCGGGTCTGTGCCGCTTCGGCGGGCGTGACGCTTACATATTGATCCATGAAGGGTGATATAGAGCAATATTCCCGGCTTTGCGAGGGGGTGAAACATGCTATCGCACCTGCATGACAGAATCCCGCATCTACACCGCCGCGCTTGTGATTATCGGCGATGAAATCCTCTCCGGCCGCACGCAGGACAAGAATATCAGCCAGATTGCCTTGTGGCTGAATATTCAAGGCATTCGCCTGAAAGAGGTGCGCGTTGTGCCCGATGTCGAGGAAGCGATTATCGAGGCGGTGAATGCGCTGCGCGCGCGTAACGATTATCTCTTTACCACCGGCGGTATTGGCCCGACGCATGACGATATTACGGTGGACGCAATCGCGGCGGCCTTGGGTGTTGAGGTCGTCATCCACCCCGAGGCAAGCGCGGTGCTGCACAAATATTACGAAACACGCGGCGGCATCAATGAAGGCCGCTTACGGATGGCGCGGGTGCCCGATGGCGCGGACCTTATCCCCAACAAGATGTCGGGCGCGCCGGGTATTCGCCACGGCGATATCTTCATCATGGCAGGCGTGCCGCATATCACCGCTGGGATGCTCGACGCGCTGACCGGGCAATTGGAGGGCGGGGCGCCTTTGCTCTCGCACCAAATCGGTTGCTGGGTGGCGGAAAGCGAAGTCGCCAAATTGCTTGGCGATACAGAAAAACACCATGAAGGCTGCCAGATCGGCAGCTATCCCTTTTTCCGCGAGGGCAGGGTAGGCGCGAATTTCGTGGTCCGCACCACTGACGCGCACAAGCTCAACGAATGTGTCGAGGACTTGAAACTCGGCCTTCGCGGCCTGGGTTATGAAAGCGTCGATGGTGGAATTTGAACGGCACTTGGTCGTTTCGTTCATCTGCGGTCAACCCGCGCCCGCAATAAGGACCGTAATGCGCAAATTCTCCCATGCTTTCGCCCTTGCAGCCCTGCTGCTGACTACGTCCGCCTATGCCCAGTCTGCACCGACGGTCGCATCTGCGAGCAAGCCCATCAAGCAGCCCTGGCTATACGAGGGCAGCGATGTGCCGGTTGACGACACATGGACATTCGGCGAACTGCCCAACGGACTTCGATATGCAGTCAAGCGCAATGATGTTCCGGCCGGGCAGGTTTCGATCCGTGTCCGCATCGACGCTGGAGCATTGCACGAGAATAACGAAGAACTCGGCTTTGCGCACTTGATAGAGCATCTGTCGTTCCGGGGATCGACCTTTGTCCCGGACGGCGAAGCCAAGCGCATTTGGCAGCGGTTCGGTGTAACCTTTGGCAGCGATAGCAATGCGCAGACGACGCCAACGCAGACGGTCTACAAGCTCGATTTGCCCAATGCCACGCCAGAGAAACTCGACGAGTCGGTCAAAATCATTTCCGGCATGATCCGCAACCCGCGTATCTCCGACGTCGCGCTCAATGCCGAGCGTGCGATCGTTTTAGCCGAATTGCGCGAAAATAGTGGCGCGCAGATGGTCTATAGCGATGCGCTGCGCCAGCATGCCTTCCAAGGCCAGCGGCTCGCCAACCGCTCGACGATCGGGACGCCGGAAACATTGCAGGCCGCCGATGCAATTCGCCTGAACGCGTTTCACGACCGCTGGTACCGCCCCGAAAATGCGGTGATCGTGATGGCTGGCGACATGGATCCGGCGCAGCTTGCCAACCTCGTCCAGAAATATTTCAACGATTGGAAAGACACTGGCGCGCGCACTCCAGAGCCGCCCTTTGGCGACCCCACACCGCAAGGCACACCGACGCGGGTGTTGGTCGAACCGACGCTGCCGACGACCGTCAGCATCGCCTATCTACGCCCCTGGCGGAAGGTCGATGATACCATCGCCTATAACGAACAACTGCTAATCGACGCGCTCGCGTTGCAGATCATCAACCGAAGGCTCGAAGTTCAGGCACGCAGCGGCGGCAATTATCTTTTTGCAGAGGTCGCGCAGGAAGATATTTCGCGTACCGCCGATGCAACATTGGTTTCGGTAACCCCGGTCGGCGACCAATGGGAGGCGGCAACGAAGGACGTTCGCGCAATAATTGCTGACGCGACCCAGACGCCGCCCTCGAAAGCCGATATAGACCGCGAGAAGGTCCTGTTCGGCAACGCGCTGCGCACCATGCTCGACAGCTATCCGTTCGAAGCCGCCGCCAAGCAGGCCGACGATATCGTGCAGGCTGTCGATATCCGCGAAACCGTAGCTGCGCCGAAAACGGTGGTTCAGGTTTTCGACGGGATGAAGGACAAGATTACGCCGGAACGGCTGTTGGCTTCCACGCAAACGCTGTTCAAGGCAGATGCCACGCGCCTGATGCTGTCGTCGCCAACCGCAGTCAACGACGGCGACAACCGCACACTTGCCGCGTTACAGGCGACAGTAGCCGCTAACAAGGGCGCGCGGCTGGCGGAAAATGCGCTCGGTTTTGATGCCCTGCCAAAGCTGGGTACTCCGGGCAAGATTGTTTCGGAAACAGCAGTTTCTCGACTAGACATGAGTCGGGTCGAACTATCGAATGGTGTTCGCGCCTTACTCTATTCCAACAAGGCCGAGAGTGGGCAGATTCGCGTGTTGGTGCGCTTCGGCCGTGGTTATCAGTCGGTAACGCCTGCGCAGGGAGGGTTGCTCTGGGCCGGCGGACTGGTTTTGCCAGAGAATGGCATCGGCAAGCTGAAGCGGACGCAAATTGACCAGATGGTCAACGGCCGCCGCATCGAGCTGAGCTTTGCCATCGACGATGATGCTTTTGAGTTCGCGGCCAATACACGTCCTGATGACCTCGCCGACCAGTTGACGTTGATCGCGACAAAGCTCGAACATCCTGGATGGGACGGAGCACCCGTCGAACGGGCCAAAGCGCTCGCGAAGTCGGGCTATGACAGTTTCGAAATGTCGGCGACTTCGGTGTTGCAGCGCGATCTTGAATATCTGCTGCGTGGTAACGATCCGCGATGGAAATCGGCGGCACCTGCCGATGTCGCAAAGATCGACGCCGCCAAATTTCAGGCTTATTGGGCGCCTTTGTTGGCGGCCGGTCCGGTCGAGGTGATGCTGTTCGGTGACTTTGATAAGGCTGCCGCGATTGCCGCGCTTGAAAAGAGCTTCGGGGCCATGAAGCCAAGGCCTGCGCCGGTTGTTGCTCCCGCAGCACAGAGCATAGTCTTCCCCGCGTCGAATACGTCGCCGGTAAGGCTGACGCACAAGGGTTCAACCGACCAAGCGGCTGCGGTCATGGCATGGCCAACCGGCGGCGGGCTGGCGGGCGTTACGGAAAGCCGGCAGCTTGAGATATTGGCAGCGGTGTTTCGTGACCGGTTGTTCGAGAAATTCCGTGCCGAACAGGCGGCAAGCTATAGCCCCGACATGGCGGCGAACTGGCCAAAGGATTTCCCCAGCGGCGGCTATTTGATGGCTTATACGCAAGTTAAGCCCGGTGATGTCGACCGTTTCTTCGCGTTCGCCGACGAGGTTGCAACCGACCTTTCGGCCAACCCGGTCAGCGCCGATGAACTGCAGCGCGCGGTCGAGCCGATGAAGCAGAACATTGAACGCGCGGCGTCGGGGAATACGTTCTGGCTCAATCAGCTAAAGGGTGCGACCTACGAACCCGCCAAATTTGTCGCGCTCGGCAAGCTGTATAGCGACTATAGCGGGGTGACGCCTTCGCAATTACAGTCGCTGGCCAAACGCTATTTTGTCAAGGACAAGGCGTGGAAACTGGTGGTTGAACCCGAGGGCTGATTAGATCCCGGGCCAGCGTTCAAACTCCGGCAACGCATGTAATTCTGCCATCCAGTCAATCCGTTCGGCGGTTTGAATCTGACATTCCATCTCAATTGCATTAGGATCATCAAGCGTTGCCGTCTGGATATCGACAATGCCGGGTAAGACTTCGGTGTTCACAAAATATAGCCCGGTGCCACATTTTCCGCAAAAGCTGCGCATAGACAAGCCAGAACTGTTGAAAGTCGCGGCTTCGCCCTGGATTATACGAAACTTGTCGTCATCATAGGCAGCCCAAGACACTGCTGGTGCGCCGGCCGATTTACGGCAATCGATACAATGGCAAAGCGAAGCTCGCTGCGGTTCGCCGTCAACTTCATAGCGTACAGTACCGCATTGACATCCACCTTGGCGTTTCATTCTAACTCTCCTTCCGCCGCAATGATATGACTGAAATGAGAACAATCAAAGAACATATTTGGAAAGGTCGGTATCCTTGGCAATGCCTGAAAGCTGCTTGCTGACATATGCGGCGTCAATGACATGCGTTGTGCCTTTTTGATCCTCGGCCTCGAAGCTGATGTCCTCAAGCAGTTTCTCCATTACCGTCTGCAAACGCCGCGCGCCGATATTTTCGACGGTTGCGTTGACGTCGAAAGCGATGCGCGCAATCGCATCAATGGCGTCGTCGGTGAACTTGAGTGTGACTTCTTCGGTCGCCAATAACGCTGCATATTGCGTCGGCAAATTCGCCCGCGTTTCGGAAAGAATGCGGACGAAGTCCTTATGCTCCAACGCGCGCAATTCGACACGGATGGGCAGGCGTCCTTGCAGCTCGGGGAGCATGTCGCTCGGTTTGGATATGTGGAACGCGCCCGACGCGATGAACAACACATGGTCGGTTTTCATCGGACCATATTTGGTCGCAACAGTAGTGCCTTCGATCAGCGGCAGCAGGTCGCGCTGTACGCCCTCACGGCTGACAGAGCCGCCGCGCACGTCTGACACCGCGATCTTGTCGATCTCGTCCAAGAAGACGATGCCATTAGCCTCGGCGTCGGCAAGTGCCGCGCGGTTCACATCGTCCTGATCAAGGCGTTTTTCGGATTCTTCTTCGACCAGCTTTGTCCATGCATCGGGCACCTTCATTTTGCGGCGTTTGAGATTGTCTTTGCCGAACGCCTTGCCCATCATTTCACCGAGATTGATCATCCCGACATTGCCACCCATGCCCGGAATCTCCATCGGCACGGCGGGGCTGTCGGATACTTCGATCTCGATTTCGACATCGTCCATATGACGATCGCGAATGCGCTGGCGGAACGCCTCGCGCGTGGCCTCGCTGGCGGTTTCGCCTGCAAGTGGTTTCAGGATACGCTCCATCGCAGCGGTCTCGGCGGCCTCGCGGACATGTTCGCGGCGGCGCTCTTTTTCGAGGCGCACGGCCTCTTCGGCAAGGTCTCGCGCGATCTGCTCGACGTCGCGGCCGACATAGCCGACCTCGGTGAATTTGGTCGCCTCAACCTTGATGAACGGCGCATCGGCGAGCTTTGCCAGACGGCGACTGATTTCGGTCTTGCCACATCCGGTGGGGCCGATCATCAGGATGTTCTTGGGCGTCACCTCGTCGCGCAGGTCGGCGCCAAGCCGCTGCCGCCGCCAGCGGTTGCGCAGGGCGACCGCGACTGCACGTTTGGCATCGGCTTGGCCGATGATATGCTCGTCAAGAGCGGCGACTATCGATTTTGGGGTAAGGTTTTGATTCATATCCGCCTAAATGGTGGATGGTGCGGGCGATTCAAGTGGTTTGGCGGGATGGGCTTTGATATGCCGCCCCGATGCCGCTGCCGTCGCTCCTCATTATCGACGATTTTCTGACCGACCCGCGCGTCGCGCGCGCCAGCGCTTTGGCGCTCGATTATGACCCGACTTTTAAGGCCGGGAATTATCCGGGCGTGCTTTCGACAGAGCCTTTGTCGATAGCGGGTCTGGACGAGGCAGTTTCGCGCACAATAGGTGCCATGGTAATGGCAGGTTGGTGCACCTGATGTTTTTCGCTGCCGCTTAAGCGGCGCTGTCGAGGCTTTCGACGGTAAGCTGGTCGTTGGTGTAGACGCAAATCTCGGCGGCGATCTTCATCGCATGGCGCGCCATCTTATCGGCATCGCTTTCATAATCCTGTAATGCCCGTGCTGCGGAAAGCGCGTAGTTCCCGCCAGAACCAATCGCTGCGATGCCATCGAGCGGTTCAAGCACATCGCCATTGCCGGTGAGGATCAAGGTCACATCCTTGTCCGCCACAATCATCATAGCCTCTAAATTGCGGAGATATTTGTCGGTCCGCCAGTCCTTGGCGAGTTCGACAGCTGCACGCATCAATTGACCGCGGTGCTGCTCGAGCTTTTTTTCCAGCCGTTCGAAAAGGGTAAAAGCATCTGCGGTCGCACCAGCGAAACCTCCGATGACGTTACCGTCATGCAACCGGCGGACCTTTTTGGCGTTGGGTTTCATGACCGTCTGGCCCATCGAGACTTGGCCGTCGCCGGCGATGACGACTTTGCCGTTCTTGCGAACCGAGAGGATCGTGGTGCCGTACCAAGTGGTGGCGCTGTTATGTGCTTGATTGTCCATGCGGCGGATATGGTGGGCGTGGCGCAAAAGCGCAAGTGTGGCTAACCCGCTTGGCGCTCACCTAGTTGCCGTTCCCATGCCAGCGCATGTTTGACGATTGTATCAAGGTCATCATATTTCGGCTGCCAGCCAAAGCGGTCGATAATCGCGCGGTTGTCGGCGATGAGTGCGTCGGGATCGCCAGCGCGGCGTCCTTCCATGTTACGGACCAGTTTGTTGTTGGTCACGCGATCGACAGCATCAAGCACCTGCATCACCGAATAGCCATGCCCGTAACCGCAGTTAAGCGTGTGGCTGGTGGCAGGGTCGACAAACAGCGCCTCCAGTGCGCTGACGTGCGCAGCCGCAAGATCAGACACATGAATATAGTCGCGCACCCCGGTGCCGTCTTCGGTTGCGTAGTCGGTTCCAAAAACGCTAACCGACCCGCGCTTGCCCAAGACAGCCTCTACAGCAATTTTGATCAGATGCGTCGCGCCAACGGTAGATTGCCCACTTCGCCCTTGCGGGTCAGCGCCTGCCACATTGAAATAGCGTAGCGCGCAATAATTGAAATCATGCGCCGCTGCGACATCGCGCAGCATCAACTCTGTCATTAGTTTCGACGTGCCGTAAGGATTTATTGGTAGCGTAGGCATGTCCTCACGCACAGGAGTCGACTCCGGTATGCCATAGGTTGCTGCCGTCGATGAAAAGATCATGTGCCGTACTTTGTTCACGATCAGGCTCTCGATCAGCGAGCGCGAATTGGCAGTATTGTTATGGTAATATTTCAGCGGATTATCGACGGATTCAGGGACCACAACCGATCCGGCAAAATGCATGACGGCATCGACGCGTTCATCTTGGATGATTCGCGACATCAATTGCGAGTCGGCGATGTTCCCATCGTAAAACTCAACTCCGTCAGGCACGGCCCAGCGAAATCCGGTCACGAGATTGTCAATGACGATAGGCCGGTGACCTGAATCGAGCAAGGCAAGGACGGCGTGGCTGCCGATATAGCCAGCGCCACCGGTGACGAGGACGTTAAGTTTTTCGGGCATATCTTATGTTCTTAGGCTCCAGATTTCAGCAGCGCAAATGTCATCGACCGAGCGAATCAAGTTAAAAAAAAGGCGACCCGAAGGCCGCCTTTTTAAAACTTTAAACCTGCAGAAATCAGGGGCTGGTTGGGCCATCATCGTCGTTGCCAGCAGCGATAACGATACCGCCAATAACAGCAACGGCAGCCAGGATAGCAACGATTACGCCGCTTCCGCCACCAATTTTGCTTTCTTCCTTGGCACCGGCGCCTACGCGCTTAACCTTGGAAGCGCCAACTGCCTTTGCAGCAGGCGAAAGAGATTCAGCCATTACTGGCGCGCTGACGAGAGCAGCGGCTGCTACAGCAGCGAGAGAGAACTTACCGAAACGCATTTTTGTGCTCCTTTTTATGAAGTGCATTGCACTCGAGTTCGCTCTTGCACAATGGAATGCGCTTTTCAAGCATTGAATCTGTGGTCACCGCAAAATTATCTCAATTTATCGAAGTGTTGCATATTTCATACAATCGCTGAAACAGTATTGCAAAGGCAGGATTAACCATGATGTCATGCAGCCAACTTAACTCGACAAGGCAAATCCTATGCAAATAGCGGTCCATCAGATGTGCAGCGGTATCGACCCTGGCCAAAATGTTGAAACGATGGTCGCTGCGATTCACCAAAGTTCGAAAGGCGGGGCGGCAATGTATTTTGCACCCGAAATGTCGATATTGCTCGATCGTAACCGTGACCGGGCGCGCCGACATATTGTTTCCGAATCGGATTCTCCCGAACTCGAAAAATTGTCGACAGCTGCCAGTGAGGCGGGCCTTTGGGTGCATATCGGCTCTTTACCTGTTGTCTGCGAAAAGGGCAGTCGGTTCGCCAACCGCACAATCGTTTTTGGGCCGGACGGTCAGATACGTGCGCGCTATGACAAGATGCACCTGTTCGATGTCGATCTTGCGTCCGGCGAAAGCTGGCGCGAGTCGACGGCCTATATCGGGGGAGATGGGCCAGTTGCGGTGAAGACACCACTGGGTTTTGTGGGGCTAACAATTTGTTATGACATACGATTCCCTTCGCTTTATTCAGAACTTATCGCGGCAAATGTTGATGTCATGACGGTCCCTGCTGCCTTCACCGTGCCGACCGGCGAGGCACATTGGCACACGTTACTGAGGGCGCGGGCCATTGAGGCCGAAGCGTTCGTCATTGCGGCGGCGCAATCGGGATTGCACGAAGATGGACGGCAAACTTACGGCCATTCGCTTGTTGTCGATCCATGGGGCGAAGTATTGTTAGACATGGGACAGGTTGAGGGGCTGGCGTTGGTGGAACTGGATTTAAACCGGCTGGCAGAGGTCAGGGCGCAAATCCCCGTCCATAAAAACCGTCGCAAAATCGATATGCCGATCAGGCTCTATTGAGTGATTGCCGGCCCGACCGATGCTCGCGCCAGATGATGATTAGCCCCGCAGTGATTATTACCAATGCACCGACCCAAGTTGTTGGACCAGGTAGCGTGTCGAAGATCAAATATCCAAACAGCACGGACCAGATCAGACCACTGTAATCCATAGTTGCGACCGTTGCGACCGAGGCATGGCGCATCGCCGATGTTAGCAGCAATTGTCCGATAGCACCGCTTACTGCCATTCCGGCAATAATCGCCCAACTCACCGGATCATGCGGTTTGCCGACAAATACCATGCCAATCCCCAGCGGAATAAGCGTCGAGAGGCTGAACCAGAATACAATCGCACCCGCGCTTTCATGACGGCTCATCCTTCGGAGTTGGATGAGCACGGTTGCGGTCAGCAAAGCGCCGGTGAGCGCAACCCACGGTCCGATGCCGTGCGACGCCTGTGCCGGACGCATCGCCAGCATGACGCCAACAAATCCAAGCAACACTGCGCCCCAACGATATTTGCCGGTCGGCTCGGAAAGCAGCAGAGCGGCCAGCATAGTCGCGAAAATCGGGGACGCGAAACTGATCGTCGTCGCTTCTGCCATGGGCAGCATCGTCATTGCGGCAAAATTCAGGGTCATCGCGCTAAGCCCCAGGACACTGCGCAATCCGTGCGCGTATGGGTTTTCGCTGCGAACTTCGTGCAGCTTGTTAATGGACCAAAGCCAGAGGATAACCGCTGGCAAGCCGGCAAGTTGCCGCCAAAATAGGCTCTCGACCAGATGGACGCCACGCCCTGCAGCCAGTTTCACTAAAGCAAACATCACGCCTAGAGCGGCCATCGCAGCCAATCGAAGCATGATACCGAGTAACGGGCGGGCTTCGCCATGATTGCTGTTCAACTCGGTGAGGGGCGGTGCGGCGACATCGGACATTTCCTCGCACTAGGCGAGCGAAGTCAGCTTGACCATTGCCTTGTCGCACACCACATGCGCGGAATGACTGGCTATGACCCGCTCTTTTTTAGCAACCATTTCTGGACCATGATGTCGGTTCTGTCCGGCATTGTGGTTATCGTCAGCAGCCTGGCCGATCGCCGTCGTAACCGCCGACATAATATCGAGAATGTCGGATTCATGCCATGGACGGCAATCACCGTCATGTCGGTGTTGGCAACGGTGGTTACAGCCGCTTTGGCAATCAAAGGCGTTTAGCCCAGACAAGCCTCGAGGAAAGGCTGATCGAAACCGAACTGCCGGGCCTTTTCAAGCGTGTACGGTCGAACCCCACCCGCGACCCATTCGCCGTTAATTTTTCCGTCGGCGTCTTCGTCGCGATATTCGAACTTGAACAGATCTTGCGTGACGATCACGTCGCCTTCCATACCGATGACTTCGGTAATCTGTGTCGTTCGACGCGAACCGTCGCGCAGACGTTTGACCTGGACAATCATGTCTACTGACTCCGCGATCTGGCGCGAAATCGCTTCCTTGGGGATTTTGACGTCGCCCATCAGGATCATGTTTTCCATACGACCAAGGCATTCGCGCGGATTATTGGCGTGTAGCGTGCACATCGAACCATCGTGGCCGGTATTCATCGCGGCAAGAAGGTCGAAACATTCCGCGCCACGAATTTCGCCGAGGATGATTCGATCGGGACGCATACGCAGCGCGTTCTTCACGAGGTCACCAATGGTAATCGCGCCATCGCCTTCAAGGTTTGGCGGGCGGGTTTCGAGCGGCAACCAGTGCGGTTGCTGCAGGCGAAGTTCGGCGGCGTCTTCAATAGTCAGCACGCGTTCGCCCGGATCGATCATTTTCGACAATGCATTGAGCATCGTCGTCTTACCCGAACCTGTACCGCCCGAGATAACAATGTTCATCCGGCAGGCACCGGCAATTTTGAGCGCGGTCGCCATCGGCTCGGACATCGAACCGAAGCCCTTGAGCATGTCGATTGTGATCGGCTTTTCAGAGAATTTACGAATCGAAATAGCGGTACCGCGCAATGACAGCGGGGGCACGATGACGTTGACGCGTGATCCATCCTTCAAACGGGCGTCGGCCAGTGGCGTGGTCTGGTCGACGCGGCGGCCGACCTGGTTAACGATGCGCTGCGCAATCTGAAACAGATGCTCTTCGTCGCGGAACTGGATTGGCGCGATCTGCAGCTTGCCCCTTTTTTCGATATAGGTCTGGTTGGGTCCATTGACCATGATATCGGAGATTTCGGGATCGCCGAGCAGTTCCTCCAGCGGACCAAAGCCCAGCAGTTCGTCGACCAGCACCTTTTCCAGCGCAAACTGCTCGCGACGGTTGAGGGTCAGTTTCAGTTCGGCCAACACCTCAAGGATGATCGGACGAAATTCTTCCGTCAGCTCTTCCTTGTTGAGCGACGCGGCGGCTTCCGGATCGACTCTTTCAAGCAAGCGCGGAAGCACCTGTTCCTTGATCTTGTGGACCGATGCCTCAAAGCCTTGCGGGCCGTCTTCGACCGGTGCGGCGTTGTTGGCGCGGTCGGACAGGCGCGACATAGCGTCCTGCATTTTTTCCGAAGAACTGGGCGCAGCCGCAACGGCACCCGGAAGGTCGATCGAATTGATGGGCGGAAATTGTTCGCCGCCTTCGGGTTGCGGGAACTCTGGTTGGACGGGGGCCATCGGCGCACTGCTAGCGGGGGCACCGCCGCCACCGGTCATGGGGCGGGCGACGCCGAAAGAGGGGCGTCCGGGGGTTAAGCCTGGTTTCTTGCCGAATGCGCTCACAGCTTTTCCGCTCCAAATCGATGTAATTACAACAAGCGTTCGTGCTAACTTGAAATGGTGAATAAATCGGTAATGCTATGGTGAACGATGCCATAACTACCGATGGGGAATGACGCTTTCCACTCTATCAACGCGCCGCTAAGGCAGGTCGATCAAGGGGATTTCGGTGCTTTCATCTTCGGCCCGCTCAGGGCTTTTATTCGCATTGTGCGGCTTTGCCTTATTGTCCTGTGGCGACGCAGTTATCAAATCCATCGCGGGTGCGTGGCCGGGGCCGGCAGTGGCTGCCTTGCGTTACATCATTGGGGCCACGGGTCTTGGAATCTTGCTGCTCGTCAAGGAAGGCAAAAGCGGCTTTGCCCTGCCACGACCGAAAATACAGCTTATGCGCGGTGCCGCGGTCGCCGCCGCGACGATCTTGTTTTTCTCATCAATTTTCCTGATGCCATTGGCCGAGGCGACGGCGATTGGCTTTACTACGCCGATGATAACGGCATTGCTGAGTGCGATTTTCCTGAAAGAACGGACGCGCGCAACAACATGGATTGCTTCGTTTGTGGCTTTCGGGGGCGTCATCATCATATTGCGGCCAAATATTTCGGAACTCGGCTGGGTCGCCTTGATGCCCGTCGGTGCGGCAACATGTATGGCCTTGATGATGATGGGCAACCGCGCGGTGTCAACCTGGGGTTCGCCATTGCTGATGCAGTTTCTCGTCGCATCAATTGCCGTTCCGTTTGTCATTACAGCTGCATTAGCGGGGCATTTTTCGGGCGTGGACGCGCTGCAGATCGACGTGCCGGACTGGACGATTGTCGCCCGCTGCGCAATTGTTGCGGTGACCGCGAGTTTTGCGCATTGTCTGATTTTCATGGGTACTACGCGCGCCTCGGCTGCGGAAATTGCACCTATGACCTATGTGCAACTGCTGATTGCGATGGCGCTCGGCATCGCGGTCTTCGGCGACTGGCCCGACCTGACTTCGCTCGTCGGTTCGGCAATCATCATTGGCGCAGGGCTATTTCTGTGGCATCAAAAGCCCGCCTGACGGAGGGACAAGGCGATGCGATATCCTGCAAGACTGGCCGCAATTTTTCTGGCGCTGACGCCATTACCCGCGCTGTCATGCGATGAAGGCGCGGAATTTCCTGACTGGATGACCGGTGCATGGGCACGCAGCGATGGGACAAGCTGGGCCGACGAATATTGGACTCCGCCGCGCGCCGGGATCATGATCGGCGCGAGCAGGTCGGGCAAGGGCGAAAAATTGCAGTTCTGGGAGCATATGCGGATTGTGCGTGAGGCCGATGGCAAATTGGCTTTCTGGGCAATTGCGGGGGACCAGAAACCCGTGCGCTTTGTGGCCACGCAGAAGACGGCGGAAGAAATTGTCTTTGAAAATGCGGACCATGATTATCCGCAGCGCATTCATTACTGGCGCGAGGGCAAGGAACTGAAAGCGCAGATTTCGTTGATCGATGGCAGCAAGCCGAGTGAGTTCAGCTTCAGGTTGATGGGCGGCCCCTAAGCCATTGCAACCCAAAGATATGTGGCAATGGCCAGCCCCGACAATATGGTTCGAACGCTGTGCAGCCGGTTCCAGCGCGCCAGCATTTCGCGTGACACCGGCCCCGCATCATCCGGCGCAATGGCGTTCAACTGGTGATTGAGCGGCAGGATGCAGAATATGGTATAAGGCCAATTTGCAATCATCAGCGCCGCGCCGATTGTCCAGCACCAGTTTCCGCCAAGCCAAGCCGACGCAACTCCCGCGATCCCGCTCAATACCGCCAGCCCGCCTTGCAAATTGAAAGCCCGCGCATAGCTCGGCGACCATTGCGCCAGCGCGTTTTTGTCGTCGAGCAACATCCTTGCGGGGTGTTCTGCAACATTGATGTAGAGAGCCGCGCCAAAGAACGCGGCAGCAAGCGTGAGTGCGATTAAGCCGATAAGCATGGAAGTTCTCCCATGCCCAATCTGGCAGAAATTCAAACTGTAAGCAAAGTATGTTGCCTAAACGGCCTCAATTACCCGTTCGGCCAAAACCGTAAGGCCCTTTTCGTTCGGCTTGACAACAAACCTGTTCCATATCCAATCAAGTGAGCAGGGGAAACGCCACTGCGCCTGCAGGCGTGGCCCAGTTCTTGACCAGTTCGGCAACCATCGCGTTGGTGCTGGTCAGATAGACCCCGGCATTTTCCATGCGCCGCCATGACATCTCTTCGGCAATCGCATTGCCTGAACCGCAAGCATCGCAAACTACTTTCACGTTAAAGCCTTCCAATACCGCGCTAATCGCAGGGCCAACCATGCAAACGTCGGTCGTGACTCCCGCCATTACAAGGTTGCGCTTGCCAGTGGCACGGCAGGCTTCCGCAAAGGCGGGATCGTCCCACGCGTTCACCACGCCCTGCCGCTGAATGCGGGACGCAAAAGCTTCACGAGCGATCTCCTGCAATTCCGGCATCAGCGGGCCTTGGACGTTGATATTGGTTTCCTGGCTGGAGGTGAGCACCAGCGGGATGCCAGTACCGACCGCAAATTTCGCAAGAATGATGACGTTCCGCTGCAACAGTTCGAGCGGCGTCGTCGCAGCCCAAGTGTTTGTGCCAACCTGATGGTCGATCAACACCATCGCGCAATCGTCGAGTTTGAAATCCTGCATATCGAGCCTCCCATGATTCAAATAGTTGCCGATTCGATCCTACTCAGCTAATAGACAGTATCTAACCATTATGACAATATGTTGTCAAATAGGATTTGCGACTTGGTTTACACCGGACACAGCAGCAAAGGCGCGGCGCTGACGAAGCTTATACTCGCGAGTTTTCCCTTTCACGGCGCGTTGATGGCGGCTGGTGAGCGGCTCACCGCTCTGTCAGGCCTGACCTCGGCGCGCTGGCAGGTGCTTAGTGTCATCGCGCGCGCCGAACGGCCTGAGACAGTGGCAAATATCGCGCGGAATATGGGCTTAACCCGGCAAGCGGTGCAGCGCGTGGCGAACGATCTGGCGGCAACAGGGCTGGTCGCGTTTGCGCCCAATCCGCATCACAAACGGGCGGTGCTTGTCATGCTGACGGCAACAGGCCAAGCCCGCTTTCAGGAAATGAGCGAGCGTCAGGTGCCCTGGGCCAACGCGCTCGCCGACCATTTGAACAAAACTCATGTGGATGCTGCTGCTTGCGTGCTAGGCGAGCTTGCCAAACTGTTCGAGCATCGCGTGGGTGAACCCTAGACCGCTTCAACCACCCGTTCGGCCAGCACCGTAAGGCCCTTTTCATTGACCTCGGCAAAACCGCCCGCGATGGACAGCTTTTCGGGCACCGCGCCTTGCGTGGCGTAGATGTCGAGCGTTGCATCGCTGCGCAGCGTGCTCATCATCGGACTGTGGCCCTCAAGCACGCCGAAGTCGCCCTCGGTGCCCGGGACGACGACCATATAGACGTCGTCCGAGCGGTAGAGCTTTTCCGGGGTTACGAGTTCGAAGTGCAATGCCATGATGGCTTACGCCGCCTCCGCAGCCATCTTGGCCGCCTTGGCAACCGCTTCCTCGATGCCGCCGACCATGTAAAAGGCGGATTCGGGAAGGTGGTCATATTCGCCGTCGACGACTGCCTTGAATGATTTCACGGTGTCTTCGACCTGGACGAACTTGCCCGAGATGCCGGTGAAAACCTCGGCGACGTGAACGGCTGCGACAGGAAGCGCTGGATCTTGCGGGCGCGGGTCACGGTGAGTTTGTCGTCTTCCGACAGTTCATCCATGCCCAAAATCGCGATGATGTCCTGCAGCGACTTGTATTTCTGCAGCGTTTCCTGAACGCGACGGGCGGTGTCGTAATGCTCCTGGCCGACAACCGCGGGCGTCAAAACGCGGCTGACCGAGTCGAGCGGGTCAACGGCAGGATAGATACCAAGTTCGGAAATCGCGCGGTTCAGTGTGGTCGTTGCGTCCAAGTGGGCGAACGATGTGGCTGGCGCAGGGTCGGTCAAGTCATCTGCGGGAACGTAAATGGCTTGCACGGAGGTAATCGAACCCTTGTTGGTCGAGGTAATGCGTTCCTGCAACTGGCCCATGTCGGTCGCCAGCGTCGGCTGATAACCCACAGCCGAAGGAATACGACCCAGAAGCGCGGACACTTCGGAACCGGCCTGAGTGAAGCGGAAGATATTGTCGACGAAGAACAAAACGTCCTGGCCTTCTTCATCGCGGAAATATTCGGCCATCGTTAGGCCCGACAATGCAACGCGAGCGCGCGCACCGGGAGGCTCGTTCATCTGGCCGAACACGAGCGCAACCTTCGAGCCTTCTGGCGTCGGGTTGCCGTCGGCGTCCTTGGCGATAACGCCGGCGTCGAGGAATTCGTGATAGAGATCGTTACCTTCGCGGG
Source organism: Sphingomonadales bacterium (assembly GCA_031400695.1). Lineage (GTDB taxonomy): Bacteria > Pseudomonadota > Alphaproteobacteria > Sphingomonadales > Sphingomonadaceae > Sphingorhabdus_B. The sequence goes on from JANNQI010000013.1 coordinate 38,321, forward strand.
TGCGTTCACCGACGCCCGCAAACACCGAAACGCCGCCATGGCCTTTCGCGATGTTGTTGATAAGTTCCTGAATAAGCACGGTCTTGCCAACGCCAGCGCCGCCGAACAGACCAATCTTGCCGCCCTTTGCATAAGGCGCGAGCAGGTCGATGACCTTGATGCCAGTGACGAGGATTTCGGCCTCGGTCGACTGGTCGGTGAACAGAGGTGCCTCTGCGTGGATTGGGTTTGACTTGGCGGCGCCAACAGGACCACGCTCGTCGATTGGCTCGCCGATGACGTTCATGATGCGGCCCAAAGTCATTGGGCCAACAGGAACCGAAATCTGCGCGCCAGTGTCACGAACGGGCTGACCACGGGTCAGACCCTCGGTCGCGTCCATCGCGATGGTGCGCACGGTGTTTTCGCCGAGATGCTGCGCGACTTCGAGGACAAGGCGGTTGCCGTTATTGTCGGTTTCAAGCGCCGAGAGAATGGCGGGCAGGGTACCGGTGAAGCTGACGTCGACGACAGCGCCGATGACTTGGCTGATGCGGCCGGTTGCGCCAGCGACGTTAATCGCGGTTTGGCCGGAGCCTACCTTGGGGGCAGGAGCCTTGCTTGCGGGCGCTTTCGCCTTAGGGGCAGCAGCAGCTTTCTTCACAGGCGCCTTAGCAGCGGCTGCTTTTGGTGCAGCGGCCTTGGGAGCGGCGGTCTTCTTCGGGGCGGTTGCCATGTGCTTCTTCCTTGCCTTTGGATGTCGTTAGAGCGCTTCTGCGCCCGCGATGATTTCAATGAGTTCAGTCGTAATCGCCGCCTGACGCGTGCGGTTATACTGGATGGTCAGTCTGTTGATCATGTCGCCCGCGTTGCGCGTTGCGTTGTCCATCGCGGTCATTTTCGAGCCCTGCTCCGACGCCGCATTTTCGCGGTTCGCGCGCAGCAACTGCACCGAGACGTTGCGCGGCAACAGGTCGGCGAGGATTTCTTCCTCGTCGGGTTCATATTCGACCGAAGCCGAAACCGCGACAGCCGCGCCGTCGCCTGAAACCGCGACCGGCATCAACTGGATTGCGGTGGGCTCCTGCGTCAGCACGGTAACAAATTTCGAGAACAGCAGATGTGCGACATCGAATTCGCCTGCCTCGAACCGCGCGGTCAGGTCTTCGCCCCAACCTTGCACATCGGTAAAGCTCAATTTGCCCAGATCGCCCGGCTCGATGCTGTGGATGATGTCGTTACGGAAGGTGCGGGCAAGCTGATCCTTGCCCTTCTTGCCGATGGTGTAGAATTTGACGGTCTTGCCCGCGGCGCGAAGCTCTTCGGCCTTTTTGCGCGCGAGACGAACGATGTTGGTGTTGAATGCACCAGCAAGACCCTTGTCCGAGGTTGCGACCACGAGCAAATGTACGTTGTCCTTGCCGGTGCCAGCGAGAAGTTTCGGCGATTGCGGGCCGACGGTGACCTTTGAGGCAATGCTCGACACCACGGCTTCGAGGCGTTCGGCGTAGGGGCGCGCCGCCTGAGCCGCTTCGGTCGCCCGGCGCAGCTTTGCAGCGGCGACCATCTTCATCGCCTTGGTGATCTTCTGGGTCGATTTGACCGAGTTGATCCGCATTTTGAGGGCCTTAAGGCTCGCCATTATGGTTTCCGTTTACGCGAAGTTTTTCGTGAACTTGTCGAGAGCAGCCATTAGCGCTTTCTTGCTGTCGTCGCTGAAGTCGCGGCTGTCGCGGATGGTCTTCAGGATGTCGGCGTGGTTGGCGCGCAGGTCGGCGAGCATGGCTTCTTCGTAGCGGGTGACGTCGACGACTGGAATGGTGTCGAGATAGCCGTTGGTGCCAGCGAAGATCGACGCGGTCTGCTCTTCGAATGGAAGCGGCGAGAATTGCTTCTGCTTCAGCAACTCGGTCAAACGCGCGCCACGGTTGAGCAGCTTTTGCGTCGACGCATCGAGGTCAGAACCGAACTGCGCGAACGCCGCCATTTCGCGGTACTGCGCAAGCTCGAGCTTAATCGAGCCCGATACCTTCTTCATCGCCTTGGTCTGTGCAGCCGAACCAACGCGGCTCACCGACAGACCGACGTTAATCGCAGGACGGATGCCCTGGAAGAACAGGTCGGTTTCAAGGAAGATCTGGCCGTCGGTGATCGAAATCACGTTGGTTGGAATATAGGCCGACACGTCGCCCGCCTGTGTTTCAATGATTGGCAATGCCGTCAACGAACCACCGCCATTGGCGTCGCTCATCTTCGCGGCGCGCTCGAGCAAGCGGCTATGCAGATAGAAAACGTCGCCGGGATAGGCTTCGCGGCCCGGAGGACGACGCAGCAGCAGCGACATCTGGCGGTAAGCAACGGCCTGCTTCGACAGATCGTCATAAACGATGACCGCGTGCATGCCGTTGTCGCGGAAGAATTCGCCCATCGCAACGCCGGTATAAGGTGCCAGATACTGAAGCGGTGCAGGCTCGGAAGCGGTTGCAGCAACGACGATGGTATATTCCATCGCGCCTTGCTCTTCGAGTGCGCGGACAATCTGCGCAACAGTCGAGCGCTTCTGGCCGACGGCGACGTAGATGCAATAGAGCTTCTTCGATTCGTCGTTGCCCTTGTTGACTTCCTTCTGGTTGATGAAGGTGTCGATGGCGACGGCGGTCTTGCCGGTCTGACGGTCACCGATGATCAATTCGCGCTGGCCACGACCAACGGGGACGAGAGCGTCGAGTGCCTTGAGGCCGGTTTGCACTGGCTCCGAAACCGACTGGCGCGGGATGATGCCCGGCGCCTTGACTTCAACGCGGCTGCGCTGCGTGGTTTTGAGCGGACCCTTGCCATCGATTGGATTGCCAAGGCCATCGACTACGCGTCCGAGCAGTTCCTTGCCGACGGGAACGTCCACAATCGTGCCGGTACGCTTGACGACATCGCCTTCGCGGATTTCCGCATCGGAGCCGAAGATAACCACACCGACATTGTCGGCTTCAAGGTTGAGCGCCATGCCCTGGATACCGTTCGAGAATTCGACCATTTCGCCGGCCTGAACATTGTCGAGACCGTGGATACGGGCGATACCGTCACCGACCGACAGAACGCTACCGACTTCCGAAACTTGCGCTTCGGTGCCGAAATTGGCGATCTGGTCCTTGATGACCTTGGAAATTTCTGCGGCACGGATGTCCATGATTAGCCTTTCATCGCAGTCGCGAGGGTGTTGAGACGGGTTTTGATTGAATTGTCGATCATCTGGCTGCCGATGCGGACAGTCAGACCGCCCAGCAGGGACGGATCGACTTTGGTCTGAATGGCGACGTCGCTGCCGACGCGTGCCTTGAGTTTAGCGGAGAGCGCCGTCATTTGCGCGGCGCTTAATGTGTGCGCGGAGGTGACTTCAGCGGTCACTTCGCCGCGATGCGACGCGGCAAGTGCTGAAAAGGCGCGCGCCACAGCGACGGTTTCACCAAGGCGGCGGTTCTGCGCGAGCACGCCAAGCGTATTGGCAGTCAGCGCATCGAGCTTCATCGATTTGGCGACAGCAGCAATCGCGTTTTTGGCGTCATTACGGGTCAAAACAGGATTCGTCGTCAGTGACTTCAGATCAGCCGATTCGCCAATCGCCTGCGCTACGCTCGACATGCTCTTTTCAACCGCGTCGATAGCCTTCGCGTCACGCGCTAGTTCGAACAAAGCCGTCGCGTAACGGCCAGCCAGACTGGCCTGTATATTAGCGCTTGTGCCGCCGGAATTATCCACGCGTGAGTGTCCTCGAATGTGAGACTGAAAAATTTGCTGACCGGGCCGAAAGGTTGCCCTTTGTCCGCCGTCGCCGCGCGCCTAGCAGGGCTTTTGCTGCGATGCAAGATGGGATTGGACGACTTGTCCAATACAGTCATGTGAATGCAACATTCAACTGATTAAGCGACTTTACAAATACTATAGGGGCGTATTCTCACATGTTAAAAACAAAAAAGCGACGGTTACTGAGCCGACGGTTTAGCCGGTCCGCCAACATGCTGCTGCTATCTATCATCGGCACATTATGTTGCGCGGTGGGGATTGTCGTTGCCGCCCATCTTTCTGTACGCGAATTGGTTGAACAGCAAATCAAGCCAACCGAAATAGTGCACCGGATTACCGCGAACTACAACACAACCATTACGATATTGGTCAAATATGATGACGGTGTGATGGATGCCAGCAGCGCGACAAGCGCACTGGATTCATTGATTGAGGCCGACAAGATGGCTTGGACATCGCTCGACCGCTATGTTGGCAGCAACCCCTCGCAAAAGTGGGTTGGGTTTATCGAGGCCCGGGCACCTGCCGATGCCGTCCGGCAAGAAATGAAGAAGCTGCTGGTCTCGCCTGATCGCGAATGGATTGCACCGTTCCGCACACGCGATTTGCAGTATCGAATTGCCGACATCGACAGCCAAGGGACGCAACTGCTGACCTATCTCGGTGAACGGGCGAGCCGTTTGCTGACGATCATGCAGATCGTCTTTGCCCTGGCTTATGTGCTTGCCCTAGGCACCGCCTGTTGGGCTTTGTTGCTCGCCGGACGATTTAGACAATTGGTCAGGCAAGATTTTTCCGAGCCAATGAACCGTATGATGGGTCTCGCGGCTCAGCGCAACGACGGCGAACTTGCGCCTTACTGGACCGATCTTTGGCGCCGCGATGAAATCGGGTCGATTGGCCGCGCAATTGCCAAAGGCCATCGGGAATCGCGCCGCGCCGCTATCGATCAGGAAGCGCGTCGGCAGAGCGAACTGGCCTTGCTCGAACAACAATCGCAATTCGAGATGCAGCGGGTAAACCGTGCGCGGCTTGTCACCCAAAAAATCGAATCGCAGGAATTCGATCTCGGCCAACTGTCGTCCAGCCTGACCGCGGCGGCGCGCAGCATGCGCACTGCATCGTCCGAAATCCATGAGGAGGCACAGAGCACTCGCCAAAACATGACTGCGTCCGCCGCCTACGTCGAACAGATATCGGTAACGATGGATGCCATCGCGAGCCGGGGGCAAGCACTGGTCGAATCGTTCAACGCGATCGAGGAGCTGGCGCAACGTGCAGAGGCAAGCGTGTCGACGCTTGCCCAATCGGGCGAAAAGGGCAGAAAAGTGTCGGCGACTCTGGTTAGCGAAAGTGCACAAACGGCGGCCATGGTATCGGCAATTACCGAATTGGCGCGGCGAACCAATAGCCTTGCGATCAACGCGTCGATTGAGGCAGCGCGGCTTGATGATGGCGACGGCGGCTTTGCCGTGATTGCGCGCGAGGTCCGTATGCTCGCCAGCCAAAGTCAGGACGTGGCGCGTACCGCGAGCGAGAAACTGACCCAGATTGCCAGAAGTGCGGGCGAAACGGGTAGCTACATCAATGCCGTCGATGGTCAACTTTCGGACTTCATGGTCCAAAGCCGCGAAATCGCTGCTATTGTCGATCTGCAGGCGCAGTCTAACCGCGAGGTCATGGAGCAACTTGCCGAAATCCGTCTGGGTTATGACCGGCTTTGTGATACGATCACCAATATGTTTCAGTCGGCATCTGAAGCTGAAATCCGCGCAACCGAATTACTTGCAATTTCAACCGATGTCATGGACCAGTCCGAGCAGGTCGGGCAGACGATAGATGCGCTGAAGAGCATTACCCATATTGCCTGACCCGAACTGAGGAGTGGCGATATGCATGGGCAGATGACGAAAATGAAAATGGCCGACGGCGCGGAAATTGCCGTCTATCATGTCGAACCCGAGGGCGAGCGTCGGGGGGGTCTCGTTCTCATCCAGGAAATCTTCGGCGTAACCGACCATATTCGCGAGCTGTGCGACGAATATGCGGCGGACGGATTTGAAGTGCTGTCGCCGTCGATATTCGACCGCGAACATCCCGGTTTTGAGGCAGACTATACCGGTCCCGATTACAACCGCGCCGTCGAACTGGCGCGCGAACTGCATCCTTTTGTCGATTCATTGAAGGACGCGCAAACCTGCATCGATGCGCTCAAATCCAAAGGTCCGGTATTCATTACCGGCTATTGTTATGGCGGCTCGGTCGCATGGGCGATGGCGGGGGTCAGCGACGATTTGGCAGCAGCATCCTGCTATTACGGTAGCTTGATCCCCACCATCTACGCCGACAAGCCGCCCAAATGCGCGACCATCGCTCATTTCGGCCGGTATGACCAAGGCATCCCGATGGAAGGCGTCGAAGCGCTGATCGCGAAGAACCATCCGACCGCGCAGATATTCGTTTACGATGCAAACCACGGCTTTAATTCCGACAGACGAAAGGATTATCACGAGCCAAGCGCGGAGCTGGCGCGCGATCGCACGATCGCGTTGTTCAAAGCATGTGCGGGATAACTACTCGTTTACCGCTTCGATCTCGTGGATACGGTGATAGTTCACAACGGTCACGTCTTCGTCACTGGTATCGATGATATCGCAATAACGGTGGTTCCAGACAATATCGTCATAGGAATAGATCCGGCGCGACCGCACAGTCTGTGCGGCGTTCTCGTCATAACCACTGATTGACAGGACAATTCCTGCCTTGGCTTCGCGCAGATCGGCTTCGGATAGGCCGAACATCGGGCTATCGACATCGATGATGTGGAAAATACCCCAGCTCAGCACGAACATGGGGTTTTCGCGGCGGAGGAGGTCCATTTCGTAAAACCGGCGCAACGTGGCACCTTCCGCGGTTCGTATGTTACGCATAAACCATAGGGTGGCCGACGCATCGCATATCATGTTGGTGCGTTCATTGGCGACGCGCAGCATCAGCGCGGGGGCACCATCGTGGTTAGATATTACGAGAAGGTCGGCAAAAAGGATCCGGGCGCGGGGCTGTGAAAAGCGGGCGAAAATCAAACCGGTCAGGAGGGCGACGCTGAACAGCCCGACAAAGGTTTCGGCGCTCGCAATAAAATGGCCGTATGGCGTTTGCGGGTGCATATCGCCGTAACCGACGCTCGCCATCGTTTCGATGCTGAAAAAGAAATAGTTTATCCAGCCGTGCGGACGCGTGTTCGAAATGCTATCGGGGCTAAGCGAATAGAGGATGCCGAATGCTAGATTGAGCGCGACGAACGCCGCCGCTGTCAATCCGATGAATTTGGGCCAGGAAACGGTCAGGCTGGCATGGTAGATATCCTGCGACAAACCGCCGCGCAAACCGCGCGCAACGATTTCGCGTCCGCCGAGTGTGATGCGGCGTTGTTTCACGTCGTCGGAGGCGGCTGATTTGGCGTTTGACATCTTTCTCCCCTGCAACACGGGTTAGCGCGCCATCGCCAGTATTTCAAACCGCTTTGCTGCAAGTGTCGATAAACTTGGCCCTACACCCTCCTTAATTGCATATTGGTCGAATGTCCGTTGCCAGCGCCTCTCGCCCTGCATCGGTATTCGCCGCCGCGATGCAATTGCCGCCGTCGGTAAGGCTGTTCGGGGTGCGACGTGGTCTCAACTTTGCAAAGCCGGCCGACAGTCTTTGAAAGCAAGTTTCGGGACGCGGGCGATTCGCCTCGGCGCTATTCAGGTATCCGTTCAACAAGGAGCCGGAATATGAGCTATCGAATTACTGGATTGGACCGCGAACTATTTGCCGGATTATTCGACATGGATGATGCCGCGTTAGCCGAAAAGGGCGCGATACGCGTGACCGCCGGTGCCGACAAGGGCTGGCCATGCCGGATCAGTCTAGAGGATGCCAAGGCCGGCGAGGAGTTGATCCTGCTCAACCATGTCAGCCATGATGTGGAGACACCCTATCGTTCAGCCTATGCTATATATCTGCGGCGAAGTGCTAGCGATACGGCGAAATATGTCGATGAAACTCCGCCAGTCTTCGAAGGTAGGCCGATGGCGTTTCGCGCCTTCGACTGCGAAGGCATGCTCCGCATCGCTGCTTTGGCTTTGCCGGGGCAGGCCGACGCGAAAATTCGTGAACTGTTCGCAAGCGACGAAATCGCCTATATCCATGCCCACAATGCCGCACATGGCTGCTTTTCGGCCAAGGTGGAGCGCGCGTAATGCTGGAGATGAACGTGGACCGACAAAGCGCCGTCGATGCTGACTGGGCTTTCGATGCCTTCGACCGGCGCGACCGGTCGCTTGACGGGCAATTTGTCGGGGCGGTCAAAACTACCGGGATTTACTGCAAGCCGAGTTGCCCGGCGCGGCGGCCGTTGCGGCAGAATGTGGAATTCTTTTGGACAGCGTCCGAAGCAATCGCGGCTGGCTATAGGTCGTGTATGCGTTGCAAGCCGGATGAGGTCGGGCGTGACCGTGAGGCAGTTGCTGCAGCACTCAAACTGATTGAAGGGGCGGAGGATGCGCTGTCGTTAGAAGAACTGGCGGACGCGGTGGGCTATGCACCGCATCATTTTCACCGCCTGTTCAAACGCGATACGGGAGTGACGCCTGCGACCTATGCACGTTCACTTCGGGCGCGACGCGCAGCGGTAGCTCTTCACGGCAAAGGCAATGTCACCGACGCGATTTACGAAGCAGGCTATTCGGGACCAAGCCGCTTTTACGCAAACACGAAGGGACATTTGGGTATGACACCGTCGGCGTGGAAAAATGGCGGGACGGGGGTGACTATCCGCTGGGCGGTTGTCGATACCGTCCTCGGCAAGATGTTACTCGCCGCGACCGATAAAGGCATTTGCCGCCTGTCGTTCGATGAAGACGAGAGCGCACTGGCGCAGCGTTTTCCCAAGGCGGATATTGTTGCGGGCGGCGCGGCGTTGGAAGAACTGGTCACAGGCGCGATTGCAGCAATCGAGCATCCGGCGCAGATGCCTGACCTGCCGCTGGATGTGGCAGGCACGGCATTCCAGCAGGCGATCTGGAACGAACTTCGACGGATTCCTGCAGGCGAAACGCGGACTTATGCCGATATCGCGGCCGCCGTTGGCAAACCCAAAGCGGTGCGCGCCGCAGGTTCGGCGAACGGCGCGAACAACGTCGCCGTCCTCATCCCCTGCCACCGTGTCATCCGAACCGATGGGACCCTGGGCGGCTATGCCTACGGCCTCCATCGCAAAGAAAAACTGCTTAACGCCGAAAGAACTTAGCCTTCGATAATTTGTGCCTAAACAAACAGTTGGCAATTTGTCCCAAAACTGGACCGACCTGATTTGGCGACGAAATATTGGTTAATCCTAACGGACTGTTCACCCTTTTTCGCCATAACAAAGTCCAATCTGCGACAGTTTCCGGCGCGCCAATGGGGGCGGGGCCGTTTGATTCGTCGCAGTCAAAGAGGACTGGGCGATGAAGAACGCGTTGAAAATCAAGTTGATGCTTGCACTTGGTTCGAGTGCAGCGGCCTTGACCGGATGCGGATCCATTGCGGGCGGTCCCGAACTGCCACAAGCACCGACCGTATCGGTCCGCGAAGGCCCCGGCGAAGACTACATGATCGGCCCGCTCGACCAACTGACCATCTTTGTGTGGCGTAATCCCGAGCTTGGCGCAAAAGTGCAGGTGCGTCCTGATGGCCGCATCACCACGCCGCTGATTACGGATATGCCCGCGGTCGGCAAAACGCCGACAATGCTGGCGCAGGATATCAAGCTGCAGTTGTCGCAATATATCAATGATCCGATCGTGTCGGTCATCGTCAACGAATTTGCAGGCACCACTTCGCAGCAGGTACGCATCGTCGGTGCTACCGAGAAGCCAGCGTCTATTCCGTACCGCGCCAACATGACCGTACTAGACGCGATGATCGCGGTCGGCGGACTATCGGAATATGCCGCAGGCAACAAGGCGCGGCTCATCCGTTCCAACAAAGGCACCGGCGCGCAGAAGGAATATTCGCTTCGCCTCGGCGACCTGCTGAAGCGCGGCGACAGCAAGGCGAATGTCCTGCTCCAGCCCGGCGATGTCATCATCATTCCGGAAAGCATGTTCTAGAAGATGACTTCGCTTTATGACGAGTTCCGGATTGCCGTCCACAGCGTGTGGAACCGTCGCTGGCTGGCGCTCGCGGTGGCTTGGGGCGTGTGCCTGCTGGGCTGGCTGGTTGTCTCTTTGATCCCCAACAAATATGAATCGAAGGCACAGATTCAGGTGCGCACCCAGTCGATGCTATCTGATCAGGTCGGTATCAATTCGCAAGACCAGCGCCGTAACATCCAGCAACTCGCACAGACGCTTACCTCGTCGGCAAATCTCGCCAAAGTCGTGCGTGGCACGGACTTGGGCGCTAGCGTCGCGACCGATGCCGAACTTGCCGGAAAAATAGAGGGCCTTCGCGCGAATATCGAAGTCAAAGCAGAGCAAGATGACTTCTTTGCAATCAGCGCCAAGCTGCCAAGCGGCAAGCTGGCGCGCGATGTCGTGCAGAAACTGATCGATGTTGCCGAGGAAGACAGTATTGCGGGCGACCGCAAGGAAACCAGCCAGACGCTTCGTTTCCTCGATGCCCAGATCGAAAGTCGTCAGAAAGAATTGTCGGAGGCTGAAGCCAAGCGCGTCGCGTACGAAACGCAAAATCTTGGCTTGCTGCCTGGCGTTGGTTCTGTGTCGCAGCGGATAGAAGCCTCGCGAGCTGAACTGAGCCAGATCGATTCGCAACTCATCCAGGCGCGGAGCGCGCTTGCCGCGCTGAATGGCCAGCTTGCCGGAACCCCGGCCTCTTTGAACAGCACGTCGATGGGTGGTGGTGCGCCGAGTGCATTGGGTCAGGCGCAGGGCGAGCTCGCTTCAATGCGTGCGCGCGGCTTTACCGATAGCCATCCCGATGTCGTCGCGATCAAGAACCAGATTGCCAATTTGCGCTCCGCAGGTGGCGAATCGTCGGGCGGTGGCGGTTACCGCACGCCGAACCCTGCGTATAGCTCGCTCCAGTCGATGCGCGCCGAGCGCGAGGCGGCCGTTACGGCGCTCAATGCGCGCAAGAATGCGCTCCAATCGGATATGGCGGCACTTGCGGCAAAGCAGACCGCCGAACCGGGCGTTGCTGCCGAGTATCAACGCATTAACCGCGACTATGAAGTGCTGAAAACGCAATATGACAAGCTGGTCACTGAGCGCGACCAGATCCGTTTGCGCGGCCAAGTTGAAACCCAGACCGACGCCATTCAGTTCCGCGTGGTCAAGGAACCTTCGCTGTCGAACGTACCCGCCGTGCCAAATCGGCCGTTGCTGCTCGCCGCCGTCCTGATTGCAGGCATCGGTGCAGGAATTGGTTCCGCGTTTGCCTTGGGACATTTGTGGACCAGCTTCCCGACGGCGGCAAAGTTGGAACGTGCCAGTGGCCTGCCCGTGATCGGATCGATTTCACAGATGCTGACCGGCGAACAGCGGGTGCAGCGCAAACAGAAGATGAAGCTGTTCTATGGCGCGTCAGCCGGGCTGGTCGCAGTGTGCGCAGTGCTGCTGGTCGCCGAATTTGTCCAGCGCGGACTGACGGCTTGAAGGGGCAAATTAAATGAACAAGCATAGCTCCATCAAATCCTCCGGCTCGCTCGTCGAGCGCGCAGCCGAACTGTACGATTTCGGTGCTGCGCTTCGCGGTAATAATGCTCCGGTCATTCCGGCAGAGCAGCCGGTCGCTGCCGTTCCGGTTGCGCCCGCGACTACGGCCTATGCCCCTTCGATGCAACCGCGCGCGCATCATTCGGCGTCGACACGCGTAGCAGAAATCAATCGCGAACGACTGGCGGCACACAATTTCATCGTGCCCGATGGCGCGGTCACCGGACTTTCGGAGGAATTCCGCATTGTCAAAAGACAGCTTTTGCTCGCGGCGCGCGGCGGCAAGGGCGTAGACGCTGTTCCCCATGGCGAACGTATATTGGTCTGTTCCGCAAACCCCGATGAAGGCAAGACTTATTGCGCGATCAATTTGGCGCTGTCGATGGCGAGCGAGAAAGACAATCGTGTCCTACTGGTCGATGCGGATTTTGCGAAGCCCAGCGTGCTGTCAACGCTCGGCATAGAAAGCAGCCCCGGTTTCATGGACGCGCTCGCGGACGATAAAGTCGAGGCGGAAAGTTTCATCATCGAAACCGATATCGAGGGGCTATCAATCCTTCCTGCCGGAACACGGACGAACCAGGATACTGAATATCTGGCAGCAGCGCGCACCGCGCAGATTATCGACGACCTGACCCGGAACGACCCATCACGGATCATTATTTTTGATTCGCCGCCCGCGCTTGCAGCATCGCCAGCTTCGGTGTTGGCGCTGCATGTCGGGCAGGTGCTGATGATAGTCCACGCTGACGAAACCACGGATAGTGCGCTGCATGATGCACTGGGTCTTTTAAGCGGCTGCGAGCATGTGCAGCTTCTCCTTAATCGCGCGAAATTCTCCCCAACTGGACGCAAGTTCGGAAATTACTACGGATATGGAGCATCATGATGCCCACAACGGTTCTCAAATTCATTCTGCTGGCGGGCGTGGCCTTTGCGCCGCTGCCAGCGAGCGCCCAGCAGATTGCTTCCGATTGGTCGCCGATGGATGACGCCTATGGCAGTTCCGAAGATACGGCCCCGCTGGAGGCAGCCCCGGCCCAGAAACGTAGTCGCGGTGGCGACAAGCGGGAAGGTCCACGGGTTGAAGTCACGCCGTATATTGAAGCGACGCAGGTTATATTTGCCAATCTCAAAAATGGTGGCGATGTACTTACCTACTCGACAGTAGCCGCTGGCGTCGATGCTTCCATCGCAACGCGCCGTGCCGAAGCTCAGGTTAGCCTGCGTTATGAGCGGTTGATTGGATATGATAACGACGTTGAAGATCAGGATATCGTCACTGGCCTCGCCCGCGGGTCGGTCGCGCTTACCCGTAATTTCAGCTTGGAGGCGGGCGGCGTTGCGTCTCGCGCAAGCGTTGACGGGCGTGGGGCAGGGACTCTCAATTCACTTGGCAACGCCGACAATGTGACTCAGGTCTATTCGGTCTATGGCGGTCCGACGTTCACGACGCAGGCGGGCGACCTGAGTGTCAATGCCGCCTATCGCGCTGGCTACACAAAGGTCGAAAGCAAGGACAATGTGGTTTTGCCTGCCGGCCAGCAGCGTTTCGATCAGTTTGACGACAGCGTCAGCCAGCTTGCGACCGCATCGGTCGGTATGCAGCCCGGAACATTGCCCTTTGGCTGGGCCGTGAGTGGCAGTTGGGAACGCGAAGATGCGGGCCAGTTGGACACGCGCTTCGACGGTAAATATGCGCGCGCCGATGCGACGGTTCCGGTGACCCCAACATTCGCACTGGTTGGCGGTGTTGGCTATGAAGATATCGAAATTTCGGAACGCGATGCGCTTCGCGATGCAGGCGGAGTTCCAATAGTTGGTAGCAACGGACGTCTGGTTACGGATCCGGCGTCGCCTCGACTTGTCGCATATCAGGAAGACGGCCTGATCTGGGATGCGGGCGTGCTCTGGCGGCCAAGCCCGCGCACATCGGTGGAGGCACGTTATGGTCGCCGTTATGGCACTGATACTTATATTGGAAGTCTGAGCTACCAGCCAGGGCGCGACTGGGCGATCAACGTCTCGGTCTATGATCAGGTCACTGGCTTCGGCGGTTTTGTCAATGACAGCCTCGCCGCTTTGCCAACCCAGTTTCGTAGTTCGCGCAATCCGCTTTCGGGCGATATCGGTGGTTGTGCATTTGGCCAGTCCGGGGGCTTCTGTCTAAATGACGCTTTGCAGAACGCACCGTCTACTGCATTCCGGCAGCGCGGCGTAACGGCTTCGTTCAGTGGCACCAACGGCGGCTGGGACAGCGGCTTTGCAGTCGGCTACAACCAACGCAAATTTATCGCTTCGCAGCTTGGCGCCCAAGCACAGGTCGATGGCGTGAAAGACGAAAATTATTTCGCAGTTGCTTCTCTGGGTACCGATATCGACCGGCGTATGCGATTTGAATCGAACGTCTATATGAACTATTTCGATCCGGGTTTCTTGAGTGCCGGCGATGTGTTGCAAACCGGCGCGAACGCCGCGCTCTATCGCCAGATCATTCGAGGGCTTTCGGCGTCCGCTGCAGTCGGGCTCGACAGCTACAAGCAGGAAGATTTCGACGGCGAGCTAACCGCTTCGGCGCTGCTCGGCCTGCGGTATAGTTTCTAGGGGGCAATTTATGTACGACAAATTTTATGGCCTGACCGGAAGACCATTCCAGCTTACGCCCGATCCGCAATATTATTTCGAGAGCACGACGCACCGCAAGGCACTGTCGTATCTTGGATACGGATTGGCACAGGGCGAGGGCTTTATCGTCATCACAGGCGAAGTGGGCGCGGGCAAGTCTACATTGGTTAGCCATTTGATGCAAAGCGTCGACAAGGCGCGGCTGACGGCGGCGACTATTGTTACCAGTCAGCTCGACGGCCTGGACATGGTCCACATGGCGGCGGAATCCTTTGGCATCGATACGCGGGGACTAGACAAGGCCTCGACCTTGAAGAGTATCGAGAATTTCCTTCATGCCGAAGCGCGCACCGGTCGTCGTTGCTTGTTAGTGGTGGACGAGGCCCAGAATCTTTCGATTGATGCTCTCGAAGAATTGCGAATGTTGTCGAACTTCCAGCTCGGTTCTTCGGCACTGTTGCAGATATTTCTGCTCGGCCAGCCGGAATTTCGCGATCTGGTGCGTGATGCGCCAGAACTGGAGCAACTGCGCCAGCGCGTGATTGCCACGCATCATCTCGAACCCATGGATGCAAACGAGGTGGAGCCTTATATCGCCCACCGCCTCAGCCGTGCCGGTTGGAACGGCCGTCCGCAGGTGACCGCCGATGCCTATACCGCGCTTTACGCCGAAACCGGCGGTGTGCCGCGCAAGCTCAACACGCTGATGAACCGTGTCATGCTCATGGGCGCTGTCGAGCGGGTCGACTTGCTCGATGGCGCACTTGTCGAGGCAGTGATCGCCGACATGGCGGGCAAACCGTTCGAATATGATGCGGCGATGTCGGCGCGGGCACCGCTGATGGCGGCGCAGTCCGTCGTCAAAGTCGTTTCTGTCGTCGAAAACGATGCGGTTGCCGAAGCGATCGAAGAACCAGAAGTCGCTCAAGCCGAAATCGAACCCAAGGGAATCCCGGTGGTAGATGTTGCAATATCTTTTGTGGCTGCGGCAGAGCCAAAGTTCGTTGCCACCGCACCGGTAGCCTCAACAAATGCGGATATGGACGCGCTCGCGGTTCGCATCACGGCATTGGAACAGCGCGTGTCCGAGCAGGATGCAGCGTTGCGCCGTGTGCTTGCCATGATGATCGATTGGATGGACAAGGAAGCCCATATTGAAGCGCGCTTCGTCCAAAATAGCCGCGCTGCCTGAATTGAACCCGGCCATGCCGGCCCCTAAAGGAACTGAAACACAGTGCAAAACGGGCTATCTGTCGATGTTGAAGACTGGTTTCAGGTCGGCGCGTTCGAGAGTGTAATCGACCGCAAAGACTGGGACGCGCTCGAATGCCGGGTGGAGCGTAACACCGATGCGGTCATGGCGCTTTTTGACGAGGCTGGAATTAAAGCAACCTTCTTTACATTGGGCTGGGTCGCCGAACGATATCCGGCACTGATCCGCCGGATTGTCGATGCAGGTCATGAAATTGCCAGTCACGGCTATGGGCATGACCGCGTTTTTACGCTTACGCCTGAGCAGTTTGCCGCCGATATTGTACGGACTCGTAAGCTGCTCGAAGACGCTTCGGGGCAAAAGGTGACTGGCTACCGCGCACCGAGTTTTTCCATAGACCAGCGTACGCCTTGGGCGCACGAGATTTTGGCGGAGCAAGGTTACATCTATTCGTCCAGCGTCGCGCCGGTAAAGCATGACCATTATGGCTGGTCCGAAGCGCCGCGCTTTGCCTTCCGTCCGGTGGCGGGTAGCGATTTTCTGGAAATACCTGTCACAACGGCACAATTGGGGCCGAAGCGAGTTGCAGCAGGCGGTGGCGGGTTTTTCCGGCTTTTGCCTTACGCCTTCTCGCGCTGGGCGATCCGGCAAGTGAACGTAGATGAGCAGCGTCCAGCGGTCATTTATTTCCACCCTTGGGAAATCGACCCCGACCAGCCGCGCGTCGCCAATGCGTCAATAAAATCGAAGTTGCGGCATTACACCAAACTCGATGTTATGGCCGGCAAACTGCGGCGTTTGCCAAGGGATTTCCATTGGGAACGGCTCGACAGCATTGTTGAGCGCGAGAAGGCGCGGCTGGCATGAACGCGCCGATACTCAGGCCGAAAATTGGTTTTTGCCACGCAGACTTGGCCGATATGAATGAAGTCGCACGGCTGGATGCGTGGGTTATGGCACATGAATATGGCCTACCTTTCCACCGTCCGAAATGGTTGAAAGCTGTTGAGACAGGTACAGGGCAAGCAGCGCATTGCCTGATTGCGGAAAACGGGGGCGAGATTGCCGCCATCCTACCGTTCCACCTAGTTCATTCGCCGCTGTTCGGGCGGGCATTGGTATCGTCAGGTTTTGCAGTGGGCGGGGGGATATTGTCTGATAGCCCGACCGCCACGCTAAGACTTGCAGCAGCGATTTGCGATCTGGCCGAGCAATGGAGTTGCCCGACCGTAGAACTGCGTGGAGGTTCATTGCCGGGCGGTAACTGGATCGAAAAGCGCGACGCGCATGCAAATTTCCTGAAGCCGTTGCAAGTCGATGACGAGGCCGAATTGCTTGCTATCCCTCGCAAACAGCGCGCTGAAGTACGCAAAGGACTGGAAAACTGCCTGACAGTCGAAACCGGACGCGGGCAGCGTGATCTGGATTGGCATTATGCGATTTACGCCGAAAGCGTTCGGAACCTCGGCACTCCAGTATTCCCGAAATCGCTCATGGTATCGGTAATGGAGGCCTTTGGCGAAGCGGCCGACATCCTTACGGTGCTGCGCGAAGGGCGTCCCGTCGCCAGCGTGCTGAGCCTTTATCACAATGGAATCGTCATGCCCTATTGGGGCGGTGGTGTCTGGGATGCAAGGCAGCTTCGCGCCAACGATGTCATGTATTATGCGCTGATGAACCATGCGCGGCGGCGCGGCTGCACGCATTTTGATTTTGGCCGTTCAAAAGTCGATTCCGGCGCGTATTCTTTCAAGAAGAACTGGGGTTTCGAGCCTGAACCAATGGCATATGCTGTCCGCACCTCAGACGGGCAAGAACCGCGCGACGTCAATCCGAACAGTCCGAAATATAGGGCACAGATTGCGGTCTGGCAGAAACTGCCATTGCCCATCGCCAACCGGTTAGGGCCGTGGATCGCCAAAGGTCTGGGCTGATGCGCGAGATATTATTCCTAGCGCACCGCATCCCATGGCCCGCCGACCGGGGCGACAAAATCAGGTCGCATCATATCTTGAAACGCCTGTGCGAGATGGCACCGGTGCATGTCGGAACGTTTGCCGACAACGAACGTGATATGAATTTTGTCGGCGAAATGGATGAAATTCTCGCCTCAAGTCATGTCGAGTTGCGGAGCAAACCGCAATGGCGGGCCGGGGTCGAGGCGCTGTTGACCGGACAGCCGGTGTCGGTTTGCAGCTTTGGTAGCGGGCCGATGCAGGACTGGGTGGATCAGTTGCTTACATCTGGTCGCATCAGCCATATCGTCTGCTTTTCCGGCCAGATGGCGCAATATGTGCCGAAGAGCTTTGATGGCCGGTTCATCATGGATTTTGTCGATGTCGATAGCGCCAAGTTCGAAAGCTATGCCGGTGATGGCAATCCATTTATGCGCTGGATCAATGCGCGCGAAGGACGCTTGCTGGACGCATTTGAGCGGGACGTGGCAGTACACGCTGATGCCAGTCTGCTCGTCAGCGAGGCCGAAGCCGATCTGTTCAGGATGCGCACCGGTGCCAGCAATATCATGGCGTTGGGCAATGGCATCGATACGCAATATTATGATCCGGCAGCCAAATTCAAAAAGCTGCATCCGGCATTTCCCGATCCGCTGATCGTTTTCACCGGCCAGATGGACTATCGGCCCAACATCGAAGCGGTGACGGAATTTGCCACGCACGCGATGCCCATCATCCGTGCCCGGCATCCTGAAGCAAGTTTCGCCATTGTCGGGCGCAATCCAACGCACGGCGTGTCGGACTTGTCTATGCTACCCGGCGTTCAAGTGACGGGCGCGGTTGACGATGTGCGGACTTGGTTGGCAGCAGCGGACGTTGTCGTCGCGCCGTTGCGGATTGCGCGCGGTATTCAGAACAAGGTGCTCGAAGCAATGGCAATGGCGCGGCCGGTGGTTGTGTCGCCTGCCGCAGCCGAAGGAATTGACGCCGAAAATGGCGCTCATTTTTACATTGGGTCGACCGTGGTGGCCGAGGCGGAGCGGGTTTGTGCTTTGCTGGACGAGCCGCAGGACGCGCTGAAAACGGGCGCTGCGGCGCGGGCGCATGTCATGCGGCATTATGGCTGGGAAAGCCAGCTAGCACCGCTGGATGATTTGATGGGATATCAACCTGCGCGTGCCGAGGCGGCCGAATAATGGCGACGGCGCTGGCTACCAGCGAACGGGCGGGGCGACAACCCGCGACCGCGTGGCAACGATCATTGCAATATCTCGGCGCAGCTTGGGCTGGGTTGTTCTTGCTGTTCTGGCGGGATGCGACGGCTATGGCGGCAATCTGGTGGAACAGTTCGACCTTTAACCATTGCCTGTTGATATTGCCGATTCTCGTCTGGCTGGCGGTGCAACGCAAAGAGTTGCTGGCCGAATTGATACCGCAACCTTGGATCCCGGCAGTACTCTACGGCGCTGTCGGTGCAGGCGGTTGGCTACTTGGCGACGCGGCTGGGCTGGCGGTAGCACGGCAATTGGGGCTTGTTATGATGCTGCAAGGGTCGGTTGCGGCCATATTCGGGCCGAATGTCACACGCGGGTTGCTTTTCCCGTTATTCTATATGTTCTTCCTTGTGCCGATTGGCGAAGAAGCAGTACCGGCGCTGCAAACGCTGACCGCGAAAATGTGCATGGTCATGCTTGGCTGGACCGGCATTCCGGCGCATATCGATGGCATCTTTATCACCACCCCAGCCGGGCTTTTCCGCGTTGCCGAGGCCTGCTCGGGCGTTAAGTTCCTGATTGCGATGGTGGCATATGGTGCGCTTGTGGCGAACCTGTGCTTCAAGAGCTGGCCGCGCCGTATTGCATTCCTTGCAGTCTGCGTGGTGGTGCCGATCCTCGCGAACGGTCTGCGCGCGTTTGGTACTATCTACATCGCACATCATCAAGGCATCGAGTTTGCCGCCAGCTTTGACCATGTGTTTTACGGCTGGATTTTCTTCGGGCTTGTTATCACTTTGGTGATGGGCATCGGCTGGCGGTTCTTTGATAAGCGCGCCGATGAGCCTGCATTTAATCCAGCCAGCCTGCAATCTCCGGTGTCACTGACAACGACGACATTGCGTGCGGTTGCTGCCATTTTTCTGGTTGCGGCGGTGCCGTTCGGCTGGTCGACCTACGTATCCGCCAAATCCTCGCCGGTCCCGTCGCGCATCATGCTTCCAGTGGTGAAAGGCTGGCAAGTGGTGCCCTATGCCCCGACGGTACAATGGACCCCGCGTTTCGACGGAGCGAGCCATTATCTGTCGGGCCGCTATCGCAATGTGGCAGGGCAGGAAGCAGATCTGTTTGTGGTCGTCTACGACCGGCAGGACGAAGGCCGTGAACTGGTCGGGTACGGTCAGGGTTCCATAGATCCACAAGGATATTGGTCGTGGACAGCTAACACACCTGCTCCCGCCAACGGCCGCGCGGAGCGCATCAAAACCAAAGGTGCAGCCCGCGAGGTTGTCAGCTTCTACCGCGTCAATGGCATCACGAGTGGTTCGGCAGCGCGCATCAAGCTTGCGACGCTTCAGGCTCGTCTGACGGGCGGTAACCAGCAGGCGGTGGCCATCCTCGTCTCCGCTGAGCAGGTCGGCAACGCTTCCCCCCGAGCTCCCATCGATGCATTTGTCAAATCCTTGGGCGATATCGACAAAGTGGCTGACCGCTTCGCCGGATTGCGATAGGGGCCAGCCTCATGTGTGGCATCGCGGGCATTTTTCACTTGGAGACGGCCAAGCCGGTTGATCCTGACCGTGTGAAGCGGATGACCGATGCTATCGCGCATCGCGGGCCGGACGGGTCGGGTGTATGGACCGCGCCGGGGGTGGGGCTTGGTCACCGGCGACTGTCGATCATTGACCTTGAAGGCGGCGCGCAGCCAATGCATTCGAGTGACGAGATGTTGACGCTGACTTTCAACGGCGAAATCTACAATTTTATAGAATTGCGGAAAGAGCTGGAAGAGGCTGGTTACGCCTTCCAGACGCATAGCGACAGCGAAGTCATCCTGCAGGGGTGGAGGCATTGGGGCGCGAATTGCGTTTCGCATTTCCACGGCATGTTCGCTTTTGCGATCCATGATGCGCGAACGAAGCAGCTATTTCTTGCCCGCGACCGGCTTGGGGTTAAGCCGCTTTTCTACGCGCCGCTTGCCGATGGCAGCATCATTTTCGGTTCGGAGTTGAAGGCGCTTACAGCGCATCCGGCGTTGCGGCGCGAAGTCGATCTGGCGGCGGTCGATGACTATATGGCCTTTGGCTATGTCCCCGATCATGCCTGCATCATTCGCGGAGTAAAGAAGCTTCCCGCAGGGCATTTTTTGCTACTCCAGCAAGGCCGCGCGTTGCCGCAACCCGGCGAATATTGGGATATAGATTTTTCGAAGCGGACCAAGGGCAGCCAAGCCGAACTCTCGGAGGAACTGCTCCGCCTTATGCGACAGGGAGTCGTGTCGCGGATGGTCGCAGACGTGCCGTTGGGCGCTTTCCTGTCTGGCGGGGTGGACAGCAGCAGCGTGGTCGCGCTGATGGCCGAACATTCGCGTCAGCCCGTAAAGACATGTTCCATCGGCTTCGATGTCGGCGCGCTTGATGAAAGTGAATATGCTGAACTGATCGCCCGCCGCTTCGCCACCGACCATCGCAGCCGCAAGGTTGCCGCCGATGACTTCAGTTTAATGGACAAGCTGTCTTATCATTTCGACGAGCCCTTCGCTGATGCGTCTGCATTGCCTACCTTTCGGGTCTGCGAGTTGGCGCGCGAGCAGGTGACGGTGGCGCTTTCGGGTGACGGTGCGGATGAGGCGCTGGCCGGATATCGGCGGCATGTGTTCCACCGCAAGGAAGAGCAGTTGCGCGGGTTGCTGCCGCAAAGTATACGCGGGCCGTTGTTCGGGGGTTTGGGCAATCTCTATCCGAAGGCGGACTGGGCACCGCGCCCCTTCCGGGCCAAAACGACCTTGCTATCACTCGCGCGTACTGGGCCACAGGGCTATACCAATGCGGTCAGCCTTACTAATCCAGTGCAGCGCCATGCGCTCTATTCGTTACGGATGCGCGGGCAGATCGGCGGCCATCTAGCCGAGGACGCGATGGAGCGGCTAATGACCAATGCGCCTGCGCAAAGCGGTCTCGACCAGGCGCAATATGCCGACATGAAGATGTGGTTGCCGGGCGATATACTGACCAAGGTTGATCGCACGAGCATGGCAGTCGGGCTCGAGGCGCGCGAGCCATTGCTTGACCACCGTTTGCTCGAATTTGCGGCCAGCCTGCCCGAGAACATGCGGATTAGGGGCGGGCAGGGCAAATGGCTGATGAAGAAGACGATGGAAACCTATTTACCCAAGAACATTCTTTATCGTCCAAAAATGGGCTTTGTCACGCCTATCGACCTATGGTTTCGCGGACCGCTTGCAGCCGAAGCACGCGCGCTTTCAACCAGTCTGACCTTTTCACAAATGGACCTGTTCGACAGCAAGGCAATCGCCAAAGCAGCAGAGGATCATATCGCTGGGCGCGTCAATAACGGGCGGCTGTTGTGGCAGTTGTTAATGCTGGAAAAATCGCTGAGCAAGCTGTTCGCTTAGGGGTAAAGCGCCCGCGCGAAATATAACCCCTCGGGCGGCGCGTTTTCGGCAAGCGCGGCGCGGTCTTTTGCATTAAGCGCAGCTTGCAAATCGGTCGCTGTCCAGCGGCCCAGTCCGACAGCAGCGAGGCAGCCGACCATCGAGCGCACCTGATGGTGCAGGAACGACAAAGCCGCTGCCTCGATAATCACTTGCTGCCCTTCGCGCCGGACGTCGAGCTGGTCGAGTGTCTTGACCGGGCTGGCCGACTGGCAGGCGGTCGAGCGGAAGGTGGTGAAATCGTGCAGGCCGACGAGCAACTGCGCTGCATCGTGCATGGCGCCTGCATCAAGTTCCGGTCCGATGCGCCATACGCGGCCCCGATCCAATGTCAGCGAGGCGCGCCGGTTGAGGATTCGGTATTCGTAAGCCCGCCCGATACACGAATAGCGAGCGTGCCAATCGTCAGACACTTCTTCGCAGGCCAAAATGGCGATGGGATGCGGTCGCAATTGCGCGTTGATTGCCTCCATGATGCGAAATGCGGTGAGTGGCTTTTCGATGTCAACATGCGCGCGCATACCGAGGGCGTGCACACCTGCATCGGTCCGGCCTGCGCCATAGACGGCAGTTTTTTCGCCAGTAGTCTTGAAGATTGCTTCTTCGATTGCACCCTGCACTGAGGGGCCATGGTCCTGCCATTGCCAGCCCATATACGGCCCGCCGTCGAACTCGATGGTTAGAGCGAAGCGGGTCATTTCAAGATTGTGCCGGGCGGGATGGGGTTGCCGCGCAGCAGGTCGGCGGTCCGCATCGCGGGTTTACCGGCGCGTTGAATGAGGGTTGGGCGAATAGCGTTGGTGCCGCATGCGATGGTGAGTTCGTGGTCTAGTACGGTTCCGGCAGCCCCATTTTTAACGAATAGTTCGGCGGCTAGTACGCGGTATCTCTCGCTTTCAAATTCAAACCACGCTCCCGGTGCGGGATTGAACGCGCGGACCTGCCGTTCGACCTGATCTGCCGATGCTGAAAAGTCGATGCGCGTTTCGAATTTTTCGATCTTGGCGGCATAAGTTACTCCTTCCTCCGGCTGGGGCACTACAGGATGCGCCGAGATGTCATCCAGCACCACGACCATCAATTCAGCGCCAAGTTCAGCCAGTTCAGAGGTCAACTCGCCAGTAGTTTTTTGTCCAATTTCAATCTCGGTGGTCGCACGTACGGGGCCAGTGTCGAGTCCGGCCTCCATTTGCATAACCATTACGCCAGTTGTCAGGTCCCCCGCCAATATTGCCCGCTGAACCGGTGCGGCTCCACGCCAACGGGGGAGGAGCGAGCCGTGGACGTTGAGGCAGCCGTGCTTCGGCGCTTCCAATATGGCTTGCGGCAAAATCAATCCATAAGCCGCGACGACCGCGACGTCGAGGTCGAGCGCGGCAAATTCCGCCTGCGCTTCTGCGTTACGCAGCGAAACCGGCGTCCGTACCGGCAACCCCAGTTCTTCAGCGCGCGCCTGCACCGCTGACGGTGTCAGCTTCTTGCCGCGATTGGCCGGACGGGGCGGCTGCGTGTAGACGGCCACCACCTCATGACCCGCTGCGACAAGCGCATCGAGCGTCGGCACCGCAAATTCCGGCGTTCCCATGAAGGCAAGGCGCATCGTGACTTTTCCTTTGTTTGAAAGCCCCCTAAGACCGCTGACATGGCATCGCAAGAAATAGACGCACTGGCGCAGGCATTGTCGAAATTGCCGGGTCTTGGCCCCCGCTCCGCGCGGCGGGTCGTTCTGCACCTGATGAAGAAACGCGAGACGGTTTTACAGCCCCTTTTGCGCGCGCTTGAGCGTGTCGAACAAAGGCTGGTGGTGTGCGAGACTTGCGGCAATATCGACACCGGCAATCCTTGCGGCATCTGTGTCGATCCGCGCCGCGATATCCGTTCGATATGCGTGGTTGAGGATGTGTCCGACCTCTGGGCGCTAGATCGCTCGCGTTTGTTTCCGGGAAAATATCATGTGCTTGGTGGGCGGCTGTCGGCGCTTGATGGCGTGCGGCCAGAGGATTTGAACATTGATGGCCTGATTACGCGCGTCGCCGCTGGTGGCATCGATGAGGTCGTTCTAGCTATGAACGCAACGCTTGAGGGGCAGACCACCGCACATTATCTGGCGGAGCGGCTTGAAAACTACCCCATTCGCTTGACTCAGTTGGCGCATGGCGTGCCAGTTGGCGGCGAACTCGATTATCTCGACGACGGCACGCTTGCGCAGGCTTTGCGTGGCCGCCGTCCTGTCGGTTGATTTCTGCGCTCGCTATCCCTATCTGCCCGAAATGGCTTTGTTACCAATTCTTGAAGTGCCCGATCCGCGGCTGAAAACTATTTCGACGCCGGTCGAGGCGTTTGACGATGATTTGAAAAAGCTCGTCGATGATATGTTCGAGACGATGTATGCGGCCCCCGGCATCGGTCTTGCCGCAATCCAGGTTGGCGTGCCGAAGCGGTTGCTCGTAATTGACCTCCAAAATGAAGGGCCGGATGGAGAGGCTGTGCGGAATCCACGCATATTTGTGAACCCTGAAATCATCGATCCATCGGAAGACCATTCAGTTTACAATGAAGGCTGCCTTTCGGTGCCGGACCAATATGCCGAAGTCGAACGTCCCGCGACCATCCTTGCGCGCTGGCAGGATCTTGACGGTAAAGTGCACGAGGAGGCGATGGAAGGCATGATGGCGACTTGCCTCCAACACGAGATGGACCATCTCGAGGGCATATTATTCATCGACCATCTATCGAGGCTGAAACGCCAAATGGTGCTCAAGAAGATCGAAAAGGCACGCAAATTGGGCGGCGGGCATGTGCATGGAGAGCATTGCAACCATTGATCGCGAATCGTCAGTCGATATGTAAGGCTGCGATCGCACGGTTCATCAATCCGATGCCCATCCGGTAGATATCTTCGAAAAATGCGACTGACTGCTCATCGGTCATTCCGACGGGTTCGATACTTCCCGACCAAGTAAAAACGCAACTGTCATCGGTTAGCGGCGCGACTGACATAGTGGCGCGGTATGACTGCACTGGTAGCGGCGAGGTGACGATCGAGTAGCTGTAAAAATACTCGCCATGTGCTTCGAGGCGGTCAACTATGACGCGGCCATCGGTAAGCGTCAGGGTGCGAATTGCGCCGATCCCGCTCCCTTCCTGAACACATGCTTCAGGCGGTCGGCCTGACCATTTGCCGGTATTGCCAAAATCGCCAATCATTTCCCATAAGCTGTTAGCCGCGATAGCAAAGACATGCGTGACGGTGGCTACGCTCATTTCCCAAACGAAGCTGGCGCGGCGTCAATCGTTACAAACTTCCCCGCTTGGATTTCCTGAACTTCAAGCATCCGTTCGGTCAGCCCATTGGCCATGAACCGGAACGCGCCATCGACGCCGATAAAACCCTGCGGGTCGGTGAGCTGTGATGTCGGGAACGCGGTGCCAGGTCGCCAGCCTCCGCGCGCAATGCGGGCAACGAGCAGGATCGAATCATAGCCAAGGCTCGACAGCCGAAGTGGCGACTTGCCAAAACGCGCGCGGTATTTTCCGGCATACTGGTTGTAAAGATTGTCCGAAACGCTCGAAAACCACGAGCGGTACATCATGCTGTTGCTCGCTAGCGATCCGTCGATATTCCACAAATCGGTGCCCAAAATCCTGGCGTTGCGCAGACCATTGCGGCGGAGCGACGGGATCGCGAGCATGGCAGCGCGCCCGCTGTCTGCGATCAGCACTGCGTCGATCTGCCCCATCTGCGCCAGCCGGCGTGACGCAGCATCGGCAGACGCAACCGAGCCGTCAGATTCCTGAACACCGACCAGAATACCGCCAGCGCTGCGCACCGCGCTCGTCAGGCTCGATTGCGCACGCTGTCCATAGACATTGCTTGAGACCACCGCGCCAAAGCGGTTGAGCCCTTGCGCCCGGGCGTGACGGACCACGCGATCAATCGATTGGTTGGGCAGATGCCCAAGCAAAAACACATTTTGACCGGCAACGCCGATATCGTTCGAAAAGCTGATGATCGGCACGCCCGCAGGACGGGCAATCGCGGCGGCTTCGACGACATTATCGCCGCGCAACGGACCAAGGATCAGCTTATTGCCATCGGCCACGGCGCGCCGTGTTGCTGCAGCTACGCCTAATGCCGTGTCATAGGTAATCAGGCGGATATTGGTTACTTTGGTATCGGCGAGCGCCAAAGTCGTCGCATTGGCAATCGATTGGCCGACATCGCCATCGGCGCCGGTGACAGGAAGTAGCAAAGCCACACGGTGGAGGCTGTCTAGCGGATCGGGAGTCACCAACGGCGGCGGGCCATTGCCGCCCCGCGGAATGGCGGCACAGGCGGCGAGCATACTCAGTATCGCGAGCGCCAATAGCCTCTTGACCCCAACTGCTAAAGCTTGCGGCTGCATGCCTGATGCTGCATTGGATGCGCTCATGATCGTTCCCTCGGCGAAAAGCGTAATTTTATGATCTCGTTCGAGTCGGGCTTATATGTCGTGGCGACCCCCATCGGCAACCTTGCAGATATGTCACAGCGGGCGATAGCCATCCTCGATGCGGCGGATATCGTGGCGGTTGAGGATAGCCGGGTGACAGGTAAATTGTTGCATCATCTTGGTCTGAAAAAGAAAATGCGGCGTTACAACGACCATAGCAGCGAAGCGGACCGGTTATCGCTGGTTGCGGCAGCGCGCGACGGGGTTGTGGCGTTGGTGTCCGATGCCGGCACGCCGCTAATTTCCGATCCGGGCTATAAATTGGTGCGTTCGGCGCGCGAAGCCGGGGTTGAGGTTTTTGCCGCGCCGGGCCCAAGCGCCGCGATTGCGGCACTGTCGATTTGCGGCCTGCCGACAGACAGGTTTTTGTTTGCCGGGTTTTTGCCGAGCAAGGCCAAGGCGCGGATGGATGCGCTGGTGGAACTGGGCGGCGTTAAAGCAACGCTCGTTTTCTATGAGAGCGGTCCGCGTCTGGCGGTAACTTTGGCAGCTATCGCCGAGGCATATGGCGAGCGTGAGGTTGCTGTGGCGCGCGAATTGACCAAGAAGTTCGAGGAAGTGGTGACGGGTAGCGCCACGGATTTGGCCGCGCGTTATGCCGCGCAAGAGCCAAAAGGCGAGATCGTGCTCATCGTCGGCCCACCGTTGGAAGATGTAAGTATCGAGGCCGGCGACGTCGATGCGGCGCTGCGCGAGGCATTGGCCAATATGCCCGCCGCAAAAGCCGCTGGTGCCATTGCAAAGCGCTTCGGGCTGGAGCGCAGCGACATTTATGCCCGGGCAACCAAGATAAAAACCAAATGAGTCGATATGAAGCCGAAAAACGCGGGCGACGCGGCGAGGCGATCGCCGCTTGGTTTTTGCGCCTCAAAGGTTGGCGGATTGTCGGCAAGCGCATCAAAACCCCGCGCGGCGAGGTCGACCTGATTGCGCGGCGCGGCAAGACGGTGGCATTTGTTGAGGTGAAGGCGCGCACAAACGCCGTCGACCTTGCCACTGCCATCGATGCATATCGGCTGCGCCGCGTCGCTGCCGC